>JAQTOF010000029.1 GCA_028713495.1 Candidatus Iainarchaeum sp. | reverse complement strand
AATTCTCCCCCTGAAAGCTCGGTCAGCTGCTTGTCCATGAGCATGGTGATATTCAGTTTCCTTTTGCATTCCTCGAAGACCATACCATTGCAGTTCTTCGCCCTGAACAGATCCGAGACGACAACCGGCTCGGCAGTGATATACTGGGGCTTGTACGAGACCTTGAGCCCCAATTGCTCGCCCTCATCTGCCTCTTCCACTCCAGAAAGCATTTTCACGAAAAGGGATTTGCCTAATGCGTTCTTCCCTACCAGGCCGAGTATCTCACCCTTCCTTATCTCACCGGCATCGCTGGTGAAGGAGAAACCGGATTTCCCGGTGAACTTCTTCTTCAGCGCCCCGTATTTCACCAGGGCTTTCGCTTTTATCTCGCCTTCGCTGTGCTTGCTGAAGGAGATCTCATAGTTCCTGAAGCGGACATTCTCCTCCTTGATATAACCTGCGATATATTCGTTGATGCCTGCCCGGACGTTCTTCACTCCTGACACAACACCATAGACATTCTCTTCGCCATAGAGCAGGTAGACATAATTGCTGACATAGTCCAGGATGGTGAGGTCGTGCTCTGCCATCATCACCCTTTTCTTCTCTGCCAGATCCTTGATTACGACTGCCATCCTCAGCCTTTCCTCTATATCCAGGAAGTTGGTGATCTCGTCGAAATAGTAGATATCGGCATCCTTCATGCATGCAGCGGCGATGGACACCTTCTGCAGTTCGCCTCCTGACAGCTGGCCCAGCTTCCTTGACAGGATGTCCTCCAGCCTGAACTGCTTCACTGTCTCAGCCACTGCCTTCTTTCCGCCGACAGTGGCAAGCAATTCCGCCACAGTGCCCTTGAACGCTTCCCTCACCCTGTCTATGTGCTGGGGCTTCACGCTCACCTTCTGGCCTTCTTTCGCTGATGTGAAATAACGCCTTGCGTCTATGGACAGCCTAGACAATATCTCCTCTTCTGTGAACTCCTTTCCGAAGACAGCGAAATTCGGCTTCAATTGCTTTGTGAGCAGTTTTATGGCGCTTGTCTTTCCTATGCCGTTCTTGCCTACGAGCGATACGGCGCCTTCCAGGGGCAGGGGCATGCCATAGAGCCTGAACATGTTCACTCCATACTGGTAGACCGGCTTGTCCAGCTCCTGGGCGATGTTCACTACGGCGATGCAGTGGACAGGGCATTTCTTGACGCACAGGCCGCAGCCTATGCAAAGAGGCTCAGCTATCACTGGGTATATGCCGTCCTTCTCGACGACTATGCATTCCTCGCCCATGCGGTTGGGCGGGCACACTTTAGCGCATACATAGCCGCATCGCCTCTCAATACAGACGTCGCGATCTATGACTGCCACTCTGGTTACCATCGGGCATAATATGCCTATAATGATTTAAAAATCGTTACACCTACGCCTTCCCACCCAAAACCACAACCTTTAAATATAAGAAACCACATAATTATATCATGACACACACAGGAAAACTGGCGTTCAGTACGGCTTCTGCGGACAGGCAGTCTGCGACAACCCAGTCTTCATCCATGAAGAGGCTCAAACCTCTTAACGAGACGATCAACGGCCTGCCGGTATACGGCACCGACGACGGCAGGAAATTCACTGTCAGGACGGCAAGATACGAGAAATGCGTCGATACGCCGGCCTATTTTGTGGAGATAAAAGCAGTCAATGATTCAGGAAACCCCCAGGTAGTGAGCAGCAGTGTGCTGGGTGATCATTCGACCCTGTTCATAGATCGCATAAGGCACGTCGGTTCTGACGAAAGCCCGCATGAAAATGGCCTCTTCATGCTCATACTCAAGGAGCTGCAGATAATCGCCGCCGAGACCGGCAGGAAATTCGTGTCCATCCTGCCAGAAAATGATCAGGCCAAGGCGCGTTGCGCTGCGTACGGATTCCAGAATGATGAGGCCAGGCCGACAGGCCACATGCGCCTCCAGGTCGTGGACTTCTGACACCTATTTAATATTTCCCAGCGTTAGCAATCGCATGGCGAAGAAGGTCATCGTCTATACGGCTGAATGGTGCCCATGGTGCCACTGCGTCACGGACTTCCTCAAGGAGAACAAGATAGCGTTCGAGTCCAGGAACGTGGATGAACGCAAGAATGCAGAGGAAGCGATGAAGAAAAGCGGCCAGGCAGGGATACCTGTAACAGACGTAGACGGACAGATAGTGGTCGGATTCGATACAGCCAAGCTGAAGGAACTGCTCAAGATAAAATAAGCTAACGCTGTGGCGGTCTTCTCCTGTGCGACGGACCACCGTGCGGCCTATGCTCTCCCTGCGCGCTGTGCGGACGGGTGTGCCCTTCGCCATGATGCGTAGTTGGGTGGGTCCCGTGGGATGGATACCCTTCCCTATGCGGTCTGCCTTCGCCATACGGCCTTCTGGGAGGCCCCCTGCGTGGTTCCCTATCCCGTGAATATAACGACGTCCCACCCTCTTTCATCCAGGCGAAATCCGGATGCTCAGTGCTCATCCTTTCCTGGAGGGACTCTTTCCTGAGCACGAAATTGATGGCCTTGCCTTCGTGGCCCATCCTGCCGGTCCTTCCTATCCTGTGGAGGTGTATCTGCTCGCTTTGGGCCTTGTCATAATTGACTATCAGGCCGAGGTTCTCTATGTGGAGGCCTCTTGCAGCGACATTGGTCGCTACCAGGACATTGAGCTTCCCTTCCTTGAAATCAGCAAGCACCCGGTTCCTGGCCGCCTGGGACATATCTCCCTGGAGCGCGCCTGCCTTGACTCCTCTTTGCCAAAGCCTTTCCTGGAGCCTCTCCACGCCCATCTTTGTCTCCCTGAAAACAAGGGTCTTCATGTGCTTGTGGATGTCGAGCACATCCAGCAGTTTCGGGAACTTCTCCCGGTCCGTGGCTTCTATGTGCTCTTGTTTTATCGTCTCGGCTGCGGCTATCTCGCCTATCTCGATCGTCTTGTGATGCTTCACGTATTTCGATGCCATGTTGAGTATGCTCTCATCAACTGTGGCAGAGAGCAGCAATGTTATCCTGTGCTGGGGCAGCTGATCCAGTATGGCAGTCATCTCGTCCATGAAGCCCATGTCGAGCATCTGATCCGCCTCATCAAGTATCGCGATGTCGAATTCGCCTATGCGGACCGCGCCTCTCCTGCTGAGGTCCAGAAGCCTTCCAGGGGTGGCCACCAGTATGTCCACGCCTTTCCTCAGCTGTTCCTCCTCTATATTGATGCTGTGGCCGCCATAGACTACGCTTATCCTGAGGCTGTGCATCTGGCCTATCCCCTGGATCTCCTTGCACACCTGGACCGCCAGTTCGCGGGTCGGCGTCATTATGAGCGCCTTCTTTGACTTGCCCGCGGCTATCCTTTCTATTATGCCGATGCCGAAGGCTGCGGTCTTGCCTGTGCCTGTGTGGCTCCTCACTATGAGGTTGTGCCCTGCGATTATGTCAGGGATCGCTCTCTCTTGCACTTCCGTCGGATTTATGTATCCGAGCTTGGCGAGCGCTGCAAGCGTCTTCTCGCTAAGGTTCAAATTCCTGAATTCCATTATTCCACTTCTGCTTCTCAAAATGAGAGTAGTTTCTGGTGATAATATCTCGGAGATGGTATATTTAATACTTTAGTATATGCCATGGAATAAAATCCTTATCTACTATATATTATCATGCGGGTGCTGGTGTTCGGCCTGGCGAACGAGGATTCCGTCCTCCCAGAGCTGAGGCGCCGCTTCCCATCGATCGGTTTCAAGAAACCCACTGCTTCTGAAGAGCTTGAGGAGGAAGGCAGGCACATCGTCGTCATGGACACTGTGAAAGGCATAGACCGGGTCACGCTGATAGACGATCTGGAGGTCGTGAACCCTGGCAGGATAGCAGGCGGCTCAGGCATGCTCCTTTCCCTGCGGATACTGCTCAAGCTCAAGTCCATAGACTCTGTGAAAGTCATCGCTGTGCCGCACGGATACGAGGGCGAAGATGTGGTGGAAGAGATAACCCGGCTTCTGGGAGAAATGCTTCCCTACGAAGAGTAGCCTAATTCCGCAGCTGCCTGTAGAATGTCAGTCCGTTCAGCGCAAAGAGCAGCAGGGCGAGCAGTGAACCCAATACCAGGCCGATCTTCAATGTGCCTGCGATATCATCGATCTGTTTCTTGGTGCTCTGCAGCGAAAGCACATTGGTGTTTATGTCCTCCTTCAGAGCCTGGATGCCTGTCGCAGTGGAAACCGTGTTCCCTGTGACATTCGCCATCGATGCAGCTGTCTGGTGCATGTAATCCGCTGTGTTCCCTATCTCATCAGCAGAGGCGTATAGCGGGGCTGTGGCTTCGCTCGGCATATACGGCACTGCGCCAAGCGAAGCTGCGAACAGGTCTATGGCCTCTCCCATACCTTTTATGGCATCGGCCGACTGGTTCACTGATACGGACGCATACTGCGCGAATGCGCTGAACGAGTCCACTGAATCCGCGGTGGACTGCACTATGCTGCCTGCGTCCTGGAGTATGGAGATTGCCGAGTCCACCTGGCCTATGGCTGCGTTGTGGACACTGTCTATGGCGCCATTTAGCGTAATGAACAAGAACGCCGTGAGAAGGATGCCAACTTCGCTCGAGCCAAAGACGACATACGAGATGATCTTGTCCAATGCGGATGCCATAGGCGCTTCTAATAAGCTGAGATATAAAAGGATTCTTCTTCTTTGTATTATCATGATGAAGCAGGACGAGGGGCTGAAAGGCATCCAGGGCGCCATAGGCAAGGCGCTCGCGTTCATACCGCTGACACCGAACCAATGGACAATACTATCATTACTCGTTGCGCTCGCTGCTGGAGCGGTCATCGCATTGCAATACAACATCTTGCTCGGGCTCATCCTGTTCGTCATAGCCGCCTTGTTCGACATGATCGATGGCGCAGTCGCGAGGGCGAGAAAAGAGGTCAGCGCTTTCGGCGGATTCCTGGATGGCGTCGTCGATCGTTTCGTGGAGGCCATATTCCTGTTCTCGCTGATGTTCGTCCCATTACCATCCATTTTCGTGGATGCGAAAATCTGGCTCGCCCTCACGGTATTCCTCGGGACATGCATGCCATCCTTTGTCCGCGCCTATGCAGAGCACAAAGGGGTGGTATCAAAAGAGAAAGCGCTCGCCCTGGGCGGAATCTGCGAACGGAGCGAGAGGCTTGGTATTATCATAATAGGATTGGCAGCCGGATTGGCAATATCCATGGAATATTTCATCTACGCATTGATGCTGGTGTGCGTCCTGTCGCTGATAACAGTCTTCCAGCGTATCCTGGCTGTCTATCATCCGAAAGTGTAGGCGTAGACCCTGACCTTGCCATTGAATGTGACCGATAATTCCCTGTCGCCGTATTTCTTGTCCTTGAAGACGTTGTACATCCCTGGCTCTTCTATCTTGATCTTGCCTGCCTTCTTCCCATCCACGAGTATGCTGGCCTCAGCGTTCTCCAATGGCTCGATGACCATGTTCACTTCCCTGGCATTGAACCTGTAATCGATGATGCCTGGCACCCGCTTCAGTTCCAGGTACTCCTTCTCCTGCACCCACTGGCCATGCGGATAGATGACATTCATCTCATGGTCCCCTGGGTCGATATAGACATTGCATCCATCCTTGTCGCACGCAAGCCCTGAACCGAGGCCGAGGTTCTTCGTGTATCCGGTATATGTCTCAGGGCTCTGGTCGAACATGTAATCAGGATAATTCTCCTTCCCTATTGGTTTCTTCACGCCGAGCTGCGCCTGGATCGCCATCTCTGTCTGGCCATATGCGCCCTCGCCGAACTGCAGATATGCCACATACCCGTCCTTATTCACCAGGTATTTGGCAGGCCAGTACTGATTGGCATAGGAATCCCAGGTCTTCATGTCGCTGTCCACTGCGACAGCATACTTTATGCCTGATTCCTTGACCGCCTTCTTGACGTTGTCCACATCCTTCTCGAAGCTGAATTCAGGGGAATGGACACCTATTATGACCAGCCCGTCCTTGGCATACTTCTCATGCCATGCCTTCAGGTACGGCAGCGTCCTCTGGCAGTTGATGCAGGTGTAGCTCCAGAAGTCTATCAGCACTGTCTTGCCCTTCAGCTCATCCATGGTGAGCGGCTTGCTGTTTATCCATGCCTTTATGCCTTCGAATTCAGGCGCCTTGATGCTGGGTTCGAACATGTTGCTATCCTCCCGTTTAAGGATTTTAAACCGTAGCCTTCGGCTTCAACCGGTTCCTGACTAGGATAGCCAAGCATGCTGCCATGGTGACGACGCTTATCCCAGCCACTGCGAGCAGGGCCGGATCCTGTTTGGGTTCTTCAGCCGTAGGGACCGTTTTCGCGTCAGTTCCTGGCGCAGCTGCCATCAGCCTGGGTTCTGCGGCATCGGCGCTCCCTGCTACCTCTGGCATCGGCGCATTCTCAGCGAAATCCGCCCCGCCATCAGCCATAGGCATCTCGCTCGCCATCGGTGCTGGCAGCATGGCGAAAATAGACAATATGAGCGCGACCGATGATAATGAGAGCAATATCCACACCCTCAGCTCCTTCGGGCCTATGATGTCATTGCCCTTCTTTGTCAGCTCGTAGTATTTCCACTTGTGGCCGTCGTCTATCTTCTCCACCAGGCCGACCTTCTCCAATATCTCCAGGTGCTCCTTGACTCCGGAGACTGACATCTTCTGCTCTTCTGCGAGCTCTGAGAGCGTCTTCCTCCTCTCTTTCAGCGATTTGAGTATCTTGACGCGGCTGTCCACAGCGAGCGCTTCGAAGCTCTTGCGGTCCAGCACGATCTTGTCTTCTTCCATAAACTGTTTTTTTGGCCGTTTTATTAATATATTGGCATATTCTTCGGTCTGGGACGAAAAACGCTAGATTTCGCGGCGTTCCATCACGCAACCTTTATAAATTCGTCCTTCTCTAATAACTCCTGCTCGTTCTGAGCGTGTTCGTTACATCAGAACTGGTCATCTATTTGGTGGAAATCTATAGCTTATAGATTTGACTCACGCTTCAAGAGTAAATGATCTGTGCAATGTCAGTTCCAATGAGGAATTGATCGTACCAATTTCGTGTTTTAAAGAGCACGATCAACTGAATTCCAGTTGATCCTGCTGGAGGGTACTGCTATCAGACTTCGACTAAGCCATGCAAGTCTGCTCACTCACTTGGGTGGGCGGCGTACGGCTGAGTAACACGTGGTCAATCTGCCCTAAGGACGCGTATAACCTCGGGAAACTGAGGCTAATCCGCGGTAGGCGCTCTATGCTGGAAGGCTTGAGCGTTTAAATGGCTGGTGAATTGGAGCCAGTCCGCCTTAGGATGAGACTGCGGTGGATCATGGTAGTTGGTGGGGTAATGGCTCACCAAGCCGATAATCCATAGGGGCCATGGGAGTGGTGGCCCCCAGAAGGGTACTGAGACAAGGACCCTAGTCCTACGGGATGCAGCAGGCGCGAAACCTCTGCAATGCGCGAAAGCGTGACAGGGGAAGTCTGAGTGGCGGAAACTTAGTTTCCGTCTTTTGCCAAGTGCAAATAGCTTGGAGAATAAGGGTGTGGGCAATCACATCCTTAGGGTGTTTTTGACAGTCTTTAGGGATTGGCCTAAGACTGGTGGCAGCCGCCGCGGTAACACCAGCGCCTCGAGTGGTACCCACGAATATTGGGCCTAAAGCGTCCGTAGCCGGACCTTCAAGTCCGCTGTGAAATGTTGGGGCTCAACCCTAACGCGTGCAGTGGATACTATAGGTCTTGGGAACGGGGGAGGGTCGGGGTACTTCCAGGGTAGGGGTAAAATCCGTTGAGCCTGGAAGGACCACCAGTGGCGAAGGCGCCGACCCAAAACGTGTCCGACGGTGAGGGACGAAAGCTGGGGGAGCGAACGGGATTAGATACCCCGGTAGTCCCAGCTGTAAATGATGCAGACTGTGGTGTTACGCATGAGTAATCATGCGTAGTGCTGTAGCGTAGGTGTTAAGTCTGCCGCCTGGGGAGTACGATCGCAAGATTGAAACTTAAAGGAATTGGCGGGGGAGCACCACAAGCCGTGGATGCTACGGTTTAATTGGATACAACGCCGGAAATTTCACCAAGTGCGACGGCAGTATGAAGGCCAGACTAAAGATCTTGCCTGACGAGCCGAGAGGTATTGCATGGCCATCGTCAGCTCGTGGTGTGAACTGTCCTGTTAAGTCAGGCAACGAGCGAGACCCATGCGTTTAGTTACCAACTTCCTCTCCGGAGGAGGTGTACTCTAAACGGACTGCCCGTGCTAAATGGGAGGAAGGAGTGGGCGACGGTAGGTCAGTATGGTCCGAAACACTTGGGCTACACGCGGCATACAGTGGATGGAACAATGGGCTGCAACTTCGAAAGGAGGAGCCAATCCCCTAAATCCATCCGTGGTTCGGATCGAGGGTTGCAACTCACCCTCGTGAAGATGGAATGGCTAGTAATCGCGTGTCACTATCACGCGGTGAATGTGTCCCCGCTCCTTGCACACACCGCCCGTCAAGTCACCCAAATGTTTTCCCGGTGAGACCTCGGTTCATGCTGAGTTCGAACCGAGAGGACGTGAGGGGGGCTAAGTCGTAACAAGGTATCCGTAGGGGAACCTGCGGATAGATCACCTCCAATATTACTGACTCACACTCAGTGATAGAGGAAGCAGTGTGCGAGTACGTGACGCAGAGATGCGTCTAATTGCCAGATCAACTCTAAATGAAGCGTGAGTCTTTTCCTGTTTTTTGAAACGGATTAGCGCGAGCGCTGTCTCATTCCCGCTTGCCCGTGCCTTTGATTGTTATCGTGCAGTTCTTCCATTCGTAATCGATAACGATTCCCAATTCGTTTACATGGCCCCATATGGTTATGTTTCCGCCGCTGAGGGGTCCGGATATCGCATCCACATCCCCGCGGATCACGATCGTGCCGCCTTTCAAAGAACCCACATCGAACGCATCTCCACAGACCACAACCCGCCCGCTTCTCATTTCGTTGGCGAAGCATTCGTGGATGTTGCCTATGATCGTGACATTCTTCCTGTTGGCATAGCACAGCCAATTGACGTCATCCAGATGGGCCGTCCGGATGGTGTAATTCTTGGCCCTGCCCTTGTTCACCAGCGCGCTGAGGAACACGCCTGCCTTGTCGCCAAATGCTTTTTCGTCCTTGAACTCGCCCAGAGCGAGTGAGAACTTTTCCACGTCCGCGGCCGTGTACTTGCAATCCTTGATGCTCTTCGTCGCCCGCCTATAAAGCCGGGTCACCATATCATGGTCGATCGTGTCCCTATACACCTTGAAGCGTCGCCAGGCATCCTTGAGCTGAGTCAGCGCCTTGTCTTCCTTGGCATCGATTGCCCTGACCGGCTGCTCTGTCTCAGGCTGATACCTGGAGAAGCGATCCGCGATGGCGAGGGCTGGGACATGGGTAGCTGTCGGGCTTGCCGATATATTCGCTTTTGAGCCTGCCATCGATATTAATTGTGTTAAATAGTGTTTTTAATTGTATCTTTGTTCTGCGGAAGCATTTTAAATCTGTTATACCTAATAGCAATGTATGGCATCAAATGGCGCAGATGCGAGACCTCCTGGCGTCCTCACCTACAGTTTCGCGACCCCGCATCGACGGGTCGGGGAAATCCTGTACGTGAATGCGGTAACAAAATACAAGTGCGCGAATTCATGCAGGTTCTGCAGCAGGACCGATGCCATCAAAGGGCTGCCGAACATATACGAGAAAAAGGCAGGCGCTAATCTTTACCTTCCCAAAGCTCCGCTGCCCGAAGACATCGTAAGGGAAGTCGGGGAGAAGAGGAAACAGTATCCTGTGCAGCAAATCGCTTTTGTCGGTCTTGGGGAGCCGCTGCTTGATTTCGAGCTCGTCAGGGATTCCATAAGAGGCATAAGATCGAGCGGCTACACGGGCAGGATCGCCCTTGATACGAACGGACTGGTGAACTGCTGGTATGATCTGCGTAACTATTATCTCCCGGCAAAGGACCTGAAAAAAGCCGGCCTGGACGAGATACGGATTTCGGTCAATGCGATCAACGATGAAGATTACAATGAGCTTTGCAGGCCAAGATATGACCAAGCCTTCGGGGCGCTGCTCGTATTCGTCTACGACTGCATCAGCAACGGCATCGATACGTTCGCGAGCTTCGTCGTCGGGTTCAGTGACGGTGTCGTGAAGACCCGCACGAAGGAAGAATACGCGGAATTCGCCAGCTCCCGGGGGATAAAACCGGAAAATGTCATCATCAGGGAATATGTAGCGCCCCTAATTGAAAAATAAGAAGAAAAAAGAAAGATGGTCACCCGCCCGTCCCAGTTATCAGATCAGCAGCTCGACATTCGGGTCGCTCAGCATACGGTAGACGCTCATGTGGGACACGCCCACCACGTCAGCCACTTGCCTCATGGAAAGCTTCTCCACGAAGTACAACCTGAGCACTTCCGCCAGCCTGTCCGGGCTGGGCTCTTTCTTCGGCCTGCCCCTGCGTCTGCTCGGCAATGCTACGAACCCCGCATCTTCCACTACTACCGGTTGCGATACCTGCGCAACCCCGTCTAAATCTACCACTTATACCACCATTTTGCTATGGTCTCAGGGAAATCCCCGGACCGGACCGTTATGGAAGCCATCAGCGAGATGGCGATGAGTCTAGTCCAATTTTTCCAGGCGCAGGAGTTTCGGGTGTCAGCGGCTTTTCAGCCCCCTTTCCTCCTACAATTCTTCTTGCCAGTTGATGGCGAAGATGTAGCACCAGTGCCTCTTACAAGTAGACATCTGCATTCCGCACATACCGTTTGTCTTTTCCATGGCACTACACCTCCTTTGTGGTTTTCTGAATTATTTGGGCATTAACTTATTAATAAACATTTGTATCAAAAGTAGTTCAGGTGTTTAGCTTGGCTGAGAAAAAAAATGAAGAGAAGATCACGATAACCAATGATGTCCGCAAGACATGGATACGGGTCCGCGCCGCCTGGGGCAGGAGCTTTGAGGTTTTCACAGGCACCATGTCCTTGCTGGACAAGAAGCAGTCCGAAGGCCTCTACGACCTGGTCAAGCACTCGCTGTTCAAGAGCACCTTCGCAGAGATCGTGCAGGACTATCCTCAGCTCAAGGAATTCGTGAAGGGCGAGGACGACAGGTTATGCATGTACGACATCTATGAGGTCTTATCCTGGAAACTGGGCAAAAGCGAGCCTATCCCTAAGGAGATCCAGGCAAGAGAAGCCATGAAGGGCGGCATCGGCCGGATAGTTCCTGACCTCCGATCCTGAGCTTATTCTCATGCATTCCCACTCATAACCACAACCTTTATAAACACTTTCGGCCATATATTGTTACACTTAAACACATGGTGACACTATGGTTGTTAGGACCGAACAAGCAAGGATAAAAATCTGTCATAATCTCAGCGAGATCGTGAACAAGTTCCACTTCGCCCCCCTAGACGAAGGGCTGAATGGCAAGCCGATGCACAAGAACGTCGTGCTGATGGCGCTTTCCTACATACTGGACAGGAACCACCTGCTCGTCGGAGAGCCAGGATGGGGAAAGACCACTGGTGCCAAGATCGTCTGCTCCAAGATGTCCGGTCTCCCATATGATATCTACGACGCGGTGGAGATACGCGGCAACCCGCAGAAATACGAGGAGAAGGTCGTTGGAAGGCCTGATTACGGAAGGTTGAACAAAGGAGAAGAGGCAGTGGTCTGGCAGGGCACTTTCGGCGTTGATGCGATCATAGTCGATGAAGGCAACCGCCTCCCCTACGACACCCAGGATGTGCTCCTGCAAGGTATAGACACCGGCAGGTGGAACTACCTGAACCATTCCATGTTCGCCGGCAAGAAGCCCGCGTTCATGACCGTCAACGAGAGGACAGGCTATCATCAGAACGGCCTGCTTCCTGCGCTGAAGGACAGGTTCGATATATTCACGGAGGAAGGCTTCTGGACGACCATGGTCGTCTCTGATTTCGCGGCTGCCAAGGCGGCTGTCCAAGCCGAGCTCTGCGATGCTGAATTCACCATGAAAGCGCTTGGTGCGCTGGCCAAGGATTACGCTTCTTACGAAAAGGCGCTCACCAGGAGGCCGGTGAACGGCCATCTCACCTGCGAAGAGAAGACGGCCATACAAGAGGAGATACGCTCGCTTTCGCTCACTGAGAGGGACAACGATGGCGCGTTTTTCCTCCAGGCTTTCATGGCAGAGATAAACTACTCCGGGCAATACGGCTTCAAGAGGTCCAGCGACCCGCTGAGCCCTGATACCCACGATAAGAACTATGCAGGCGTGCATGTCAAGCACAGCTTCAGTCCGAGAAGCGCGATGGCCGTGGAGGATTATGCCAGGGCCTTAGCATGGCTGCTCCAGGAGAAGCCGTCCATAGACCATGTCCGCTTCGTGCTGCCCCATGTGTTCGGCCACAAGGCAGAGTTCTCGGATGATTACAAGAACGCCCATGGCGGCGATGCACGCAAGACCAACGAGACCCTCCATCTGGCCAAGACGCTGGTGGAAGATGTCGCAGCGAGGTATGTTTCGTCCATCCAGCCCATGAAGAACTTCATATCCAGGCTCCAGAAGACTGACCTGACCGACAGGGAGCTGAGAGAGAAGAAGGTCATGCTCTCGGACGGTACTCCGGTCTCCCTGAAGCCAGAGGACCACGACCATCCGCTCATGAAGGATTTCGTGACCCAGGCCGTGGAAGGCGACAGGAAGGCATTCTACGAGGTAGAGTGACGTGGCCGGCTCGGTCCTTAAGAACATGGAACCGGTCTGGGAGAAGTCCCGCGGCCACTACCACTATCCTGCGCTGGCGAAACCCCGCGCGATAGAGATACCCAATGGCGGCGCAGCCTATAACTTCCAGACCAGGGAGACGCTCGTGGACGAAGGCTTCGTGAAAAAGACCAGCGAAGCCAGCGGCCTCACGCCGGACCAGGTCCTTGAGGGCATATTCGTCCATGAGATTGGCCACTACATGGTATACCCGCGCACGCTCGGCATGCTGATACTCGGGGCCAAGATGGCGAACGACTTCTTCGGCAAAGAAGGCGAAGAGTCCGTCAGCTTCATAATCCAGACCTACATGGACATGTGCACAGATACCGCCAGCATGCTGGAGGAACAGAAGACCGGCCCGATACTGGACGTACGGTGCGGATTTCAGAAACTTAAAGAGGACAAGCTAAACCACAATGTCCGTGAGGTCATGCTAGCCTACCTGCACCACCAGGCGAAGCGGGAGTTCGCGCTCAATGAGGAGCTCAAGCCTTTCTTTGAGAAGATGCTCACCATAGATTTCCTGGACC
>JAQTOF010000028.1 GCA_028713495.1 Candidatus Iainarchaeum sp. | reverse complement strand
CTTATTACCAGAAGATGCTGGCCAATGGCGGAGAAGCGCTAGGCGATTTCGAATGGGTGACTCTTCTCGCTGCCTTCCACGAGCATGGGATCCCTTTCTCCACGCGATATGTGGATACGGACGACCGCTATCTGCTCGGGGATGGTATAGCAGCCCTTGCTGCGAAGGATAGGGCGTTGGGATGGGACATAGGACGCTGGAAAAACGTGAGGGACGACGCCCTGAAGCACCAGCGCGGGACATCCACAGAGGAGCGCCTCATGACGCACGTCACTACCGAGCTGTCGCTCAGGGAGCGCCTGGATTCATTGGCGCATGATGACAGCCTGCTCACAGCGAAATCCGTCGGCTATGGAGCGCTGGCCAGCATGGCCATGTCCGCTTTGCTCGGTGGACTACTACTCATCGCGCGGTCGTTTTCATGGTTCGTGGAGCGTGTGAGGCCCAGGCGGAAGGAGGAAAAACCAGTGGAAAAAGTTCCTGAGAAGCCTGAAGAACCAAAGAACGAGAGGAAAGACATCACTCCAACGAAGCTGGAAGCGCTCGCCGGCACAGTCAAGCGTTCGATATGCGCCAGCGGGACCGGGAGCCGCGTGGTGGATCATCTCCCTGATGCCAGGAAAAGGATGGAAGAGGATTTCGGTTCTGATTTCACAGACGCGGTATTCAAGGTGCTGAACGGAAAGCTCTCCAACACTCTGGCCAAGAAGATAGCCCATGGCAACTATGAAGAATTGCGCAAGCTCGTGCTCAGCTCCAGGAAGGCATTCGAGATGGCCGGCCATGACCCCGGAAAGCTCGGCGGCTTCTTCGCAGCCCATCAGTCCATGGTTCCTGAGACCAACACAGAGTGTCAGCCGGCTTACAGCCGGAAGCGCCATCCGCTGGACGATATCAAGCGGTGGGGCTGGAAGCCGGGCGATTTCCACAGGCTGCTCGCCCAATACGGTTTTGACACCAGCGAAGTCGGCGGAGGTGGCCACTGCTTCGTGAAATACGAGGGCGAGAAGCTCAGATACTCCAAGGGCCGTTTCGTCATAATGCCCCACAGGACCTCAGGCACAGAGATAAAGCCAGGCGCGGCAGACAAGGTACTCAAGGCCTGCGCTGATTTCCTTGTGTCGAAACCAAGAATCACCGTGCCTACCGACGATTCCTAGCGCCACCGAAAGCAATAAAAGAGGTTAAACACCTATATTGTATATGAGGTGGGGGATAGTTTCAGCGTTCGTACTGCTTCTGCTCAGTTTGTCTTTTTCCGCGAATTCCACGCACTGGTCTTCGCCGAGCTTCAAGAGCTGCCTTAACGGAGTCAATGACAACTATCTGTCAGGTTCCTCTGACTGCACCGCGAACTGCATGGAGAAATCCTACGGCATCCACTTCATTACCGATATGATCCGCCGCTCATGCCTCAGCAATTGCGTGAGCAGCTTCCCATTCTCCCGCATCGATGCGAAGGTCTATGACTACAACACATGCCTCCTGGGATGCCACAACACCTATGCGACTACAGAATTCACCCAGTGCAGCATCGACAACAATGGCGAAATGCTCCAAACCATGTACTGCTATACGAAGACCCCTTCGGCGAAATCCCTCAGCACCTGCCTGACAGGCTGCCAGGACGACCTTGGCATCAGCAAGGCTTCCATGAACTGGTATGAGACGGCCCAGGTGGCTTGCGCGAAAAGGCTGGTCCCGAAGGCGGCTAAGAGGATTGTCGTTCTGGATCCTGGGCATGGTGAAAGATATACTGGCGCCCATGGTGCCGATGGTGAAGCAGAGGTGGTGGCTGCCATAGCTGCGAAGCTGAAACCGCTCCTTGAGGCTGACGGTTACCAGGTCAATATCACGCCTTCCAATTACACGGCAGATGCACGGGCTAATTTCGCGGACGGGCTGGGCGCTGACATCCTGGTGTCTATACACACCAACGGCGCTGGTGATCCTGGCGTAGAGGCGTTCTACGGAGAGAATAATTACGGCGAAGCCGGCGGCTCCAAGGAAGCAGATATGGAGCTATGCGACAGCATCTACCCGCCGGTCGTGGATATCCTACCGAGCGAAGGGCGTACCATAAAATCCGATACCAAGACCAACGCGACCTCGCTCGGGGTCCTAAGGTACAGCAACATGCCAGCTTGCCTTGTGGAGATGGAATTCATAGGATACGTTCCTGAAGATCCTATAACATTCGAAGGAAACGAGTATTCCACCTATTCCGACCTGATGAACTCAGAGGATTACCAGAATGCCGCTGCAGAAGCCCTCCGCCAGGGCATAAAAGACTATTTCGGCAGCAACTGATCAATCGAAGAATCCGAGCACTTTGCTATTTTTCAGCTCAGTTGATTTGCATTTCGGGCAGACAACCATACAGCCGCCTCCTTTCATATCTTGATCGATAGGGACTCGTCGCCCGTGATTCTGCTCAACGCGGCGAACTTGTCCCTAACGACTGCGGCGTACTGGGGATAAGCCCGGTTGAAAGCCTTCGGGTCGTCCTTCTCCATCTTCCCTATCTCTGTCGTGAACTCCGCGCTGAGCTTCTTCCACTCATCGATGCTCTTCGCGTTGTTGAACGCTTGACCATATCTCTTGAAGGTCTCAGCATATGCAGCCATTACCCCACCGCTTGCGGCTGCAGATCTCTTGGTCATTTGAACTCCACTTCCTTCCCGGTCTTCTTGTTCTTCAGCCAGCGCCTGGCCAGCGTGAGCTTGCCTCTTATTTCCTCAGAATAGTTCGGGTCCTCCTTGGCTATCCTTTTCTCTATCTCATTCAGCCGGTTCTCCAGCTTCTGCAATAGTTCCGTGTCTGGCGTCTTCATCCTGAAGACCTGGTTCTCGACCAGGCCTATGTCATTGCGGTAGCCACGCCTCCTGAGTTCGATATCCACGAACGCGCGCAAATCCTTGGGCTTAGCTTTCCTGATCGCCTTGGCCAGCCTGGCGAGGCCGAGCAGTATCAGGCTCTCCCTTTCGCTCGCATCCCTGGCCATACTAAGTCCAGGGGTCTCGGAGATGAATCTATTTCGCATCCATTCTAGGTCCTTCTCATTGATACCCTTCGCGGCCTGAGCTAGCTCCTGCCGGTATTCCTCCAGCATCTCCGCCTTGACTATCATTTGCTCATCTCCTCTTTGATTCTAAGTGCCTTATTGTATTCGCTTATCTTGAATGTGCCGTGATCCTCGATTCTTTCCGCGGCCCTCACGATTATCTCTCTGACCTTTGCATCGGTCTCAACATTTTTGAATGCAATCTTTAGCTCGTCAACCCGTTCACTCGGATCGACCTTATAGAAAATCCTTTCGTATTCCCCGACCTTGCCAACCTGGTTGTCGAATCGGGTCTCCAAGTAATTCTCCCCGCCTTTGGCAAGGGCATAATTGTAGTGGTGCTTTCCAACGATGCTCTCAACGTACAGATCCGCTGCCGCATAGTCGCGATAGTCCCTTCCGATGTTGATCTCCTTCTTTATCTGGCCGGGTATGTCCTCGCTGGTCCTGGCAGCGATGAACATGTGCCTGTCAGCCGTGCCCTCCCGTAGGCCTGGATTGTCGAATTTGCATATCACATGCCATGGCTCGTGGAGGTAGGTCGCATGGAATTCCACGCGGTCATCTACAATCTTCTTGGGTATGTAGATGTCTTGTCTGCCTATGGTCACACCCGCCATGTTGTCTCCCTGACCGGATGCCTTGCAGTAGCCGGCCCAGAGGTCGTCTCTGGGGACAGTGAAAGACCACGGCGTATAAATGTTGTCCACTCTTATGAATCTTTGTCCGTCAGGGGAAACCTTGAACAGCACTTGGGCGTCTGTCCTGCCTTCTATCTTGTTTATGCTCGTTGAGAGCTCGTTCCCTATCTTTTCCCATGCCTTCCTGACCTCATTTTGCTCCAAAGCATCTCTTGTCTTGACATGTGTTCTATCGCCTTTCATCCTCTCCACTGCGACCCACTCGTCCACAGCGCCCTTCTTTTTAGCAATAGCGTCGAGCAGTCTCGGTTCGGTCTTTTTCCTTTGGGTTCCGACTCTCTTTTTGGTTCCAGCTACCTTCTTCCCCGTCCCCTTACCAACCTTCTTCTTCCCTTTCTTCTCCATCTCCATCCTGACGCGCTTCTCAAGCTCCTTCTTCGCGACATCCTCAGCCACTTTCTTCTTCACTGCCTCCTCTGCCATCTTCGACCCTGCAGCCGCGCCTGCCCCACCTGTGGCCAGGGCCATGGCAACCTGTGTCGCGATCTCCTTGGAGCTCTTCTTCCGTATCATCTTCTTGCCTTCAGGTTTCCTGGCGAACGGGAAGAACTTCCCGACGGGCAGCTGCCCGCCGTTGGCACCAGCGCCTATCATGCTCATGGCTGCCATGCCTACCATCAGGGCGAACAGGAGCAGCAGCATCGGGTTGTTGATCACCAGCCCCTGGCCTATGTCTAATGATTTGCCGGTGGCGAAGAGCTGGTAGTTGCTCGAAGGAAGATAGCTGTCATCGCCCTCAAACGAAGCAGTGACGCTCGCACCGGTTCCGTTGAAGTCGAACAGGGCATTGCAGACGCCTCCATTGACCGTAGCGTACCTGGTCATGTTGCCGATGGTCAGGATGATGGGCTTGCCGTCCAGGGGCTTGCCATCCTTGTCGGTCAGGGTGCATGCCGCATTGACCTGGTCCCCTATCGTAGTCGCTTTGACCTGCAGGAACGTCCTCACCCTGCTGTGGATGTCTGACTGGTCTGAATAGTTCCCCCACCAGGTGTAGAACATCAGGTCCGCATGATGGTCGCCGGGGGTCAGGTTGTAATAGACCTCTTCTATGTTGTATATGTTGGAGTAGTTGTAGCTCATGTTGTTTATCTCGGTGGGGCTGCGGAGGTAGTTCCCGTCGATGGCCTTGAGTATCCTGCGCTGGCCTGTGTAGTTGTTGGCTGATTCAGGGTCCTCGGGTAGCAGGGTGTTGTTCCTCATGACCTGCGCGTTTATGAACTGGGTGCCATAGGCATCCTCGGTGACGTTGAACGACTGGTAGTAGAATGCGTTGCCGGTCTTGCCATCCATCTTCGAGTAATATTTGTACAGCTCGGAATTGGAAAGGAAGCTGAAGTAGTACACCACGTTCTCCGAGGTGTTGGCGCTGAAGTTAAGGAAAGACGGCGAATATGGTATGACTGTCATGTAGTCGTTCTGGACCTCATAGGACTTGAAGTCGGAAGATGAGATGGTTATGTTGCCCTCATCCTCCCAGTCCTCGCATTCGCATCCCTCGTCTGTCTCGTGGCAGCTCTCGCCATTCTCCTCATAGGGTATCTTGAACGTCGCATAGAGCGTCACGTTCAGCCTTGGCTTCACGATGGTGATATTGCGGACGGTGACGTTGTACACTCCCGTGGGATAGGGCGAAGCCCTTGAAAGCAGCGGGGTATCGCATGTCAGGTCGACCATGCCGCCGAGTATATAGTCGCTGATGAATCCGGTGAGCATGCACCAGAAGCCCTCGCTCTTGAACGGGACCGGCGACGGGTTCTGGAACGATGTCTCGTTGTCCGCCAGGATGACCGTTTGCGAGGCGGTCTCATAGATGATCGCTTCATCCTCTTCCTTGGCCAATCCGTCCACGCTGTAATCGGCTGTCATCTCATCGACAGTCAGCTCGCCATAGGTCCTTGTGATCGTGGTCTTGTCGCAGCTGTCATCCTCTTCAGGCGGTGTGAGCTCTATTATCTCTGGCTCGGAATCCGCCCATGTCACAGCCTGTTCCCCTCCCTCTTGGTATTCCATGACGAGGCTGCCGTTCTCGTCCACAGAGCTCACGATGTAGCCTTCCTCTCCGTTCCATGCCTCCTGGCGCTGGGTGTACTGCTTTATCTGGAAATCGGCCTCATAGCCCACCACCTGGCCGTTTATCTCGGTGAGTGAATTCACGTGGTTCTCTGCGACCAGCCATATGAGCTCAGGATGCAGGTCCTTGTTGCCGGTGACGCTTCCGTTAACCGCAGGATTCAATGTCAGTATCCTGGCGTAGAAGAAGATCGTCGGATTGCCTAGGCTCGGTGTCCTCTCAGGCACGTCGAAGACGTTCTCATCGAGCACCTGCGAGAGCGCCAGCCCCCGGTTGTGCTCCATCACGTCATCCACTGGCGGGTCTATCAGGGCCGAGCAGAGCGGAATGAGCAGCAGGAGCAGCAGCTCAGCTTTTCGCATGCAACCCTCGCTCCAGGAATTCGTTTATGGTCTGGCAGTACAATCTCCCGTACTGCAGCTCCAGCGAGAGCTTCATCCATGCCGGGTCGTATCTGTGCAGCATCTCGATGAAGCGTTGCTTCTCCTTCTCGTTCGGGAATATGATGACATTATCGTTTTTCCTGCACAGCGACATCAGCTTCTTCGCATCCGGTTCGTGCCAGATGTGGACCATCCGGCCCCCGACCACGAAGTCAGCGCCCTTGGCGGTCTCAGGCTCCTCCCCTTTCTCCACGAAATGGTCGTTCAGCCTCCTTCTGAGCACCCAGTACTCTATGGGCTTGCCCCTGGCCATCTCCGCAGGCAGGAAATAGCCTCCATAGGACAGGAACTTGCCTTTCTTGACCATGGCATCCAGCAAGGTATACAGGTTGGAATCCGTGACGAACAGGGGCGCGCCGTTATATGTCGCATGCTTGCGCAATCCTATGCGGAGGTCGGATATGGACAACGGAAGTCCGTTGGCCCTGTCCTCCTGGGACCGCCCGAAGAGGTCCAGGAACGTCTCGTAGGGCACCTCAAGCACCTTGGAAGGCATCGAAGGCCTGTGGTATGTCTTGATGGCCCATTTCCTTTTGCCCCTGGAGCCGAACGCCATTATGGCCAGCAGCAAGACGCTGCCCAAAGCCAGACCGCCATAAAGCAGGGTGTTCGCGTTGTCTTCCTTCTTGGCATACCTGGTGGATCCGCTCTCGCCGTTGACATAGGCGGTGAAGGTGTGCGTGCCTGGCGCGAGCACGAAGGATGCCTTGGCCATGCCGTCTTCATCTGTCTTGATCGTGAAATTCTCCTTGTTGTTGACGCTGAGCACGATCGGCATAGATTCGGCTGGCTGGTCATCCACTGTTATCAGGAACGTGTGCGTCGTGTCGATTATGCTATCGAGCTTCACCTTGACCTTGGGGACATGGGTATAAGCCGCAGCCCAGACATTCCCCTCCTGGTCAGCCAACCTGACGATATAGCTGCCTGAGCTTATGTTCGGCTCCACAGCGCCGCTTTCCCTGGAGAATGTCTTCATGGTGACTGTCTTCGCCGGGACCGTGTCCACGAGCCCGCCGTCCTTCATGAACAGGAGCTTGAAATCATAGGTCACAGGATAGGTGTCGTTGCTGTGCAGCTCGAAGGTGTAATCCAGCTTGCCATCCGATCCCCTTGTCTCATCCATCAGAAGCAGGCCATCCTCTTTCTTGACTTCCCCGATCTCCAGCCTGCCGACCTTGCTCTCGTTCTCAGAGGTCGCGTTGTATAGCAGGCGTATGTAGTATGGCGCAGGATCTGCGCTTGAAGAGAATAACGTGATCGAGCTCGTGTTGTCAGGCAATCTGAACGTGTCCTCTGTCCTTTCTGATTGCCACCCTTCCCTGAGTATGATATCGGCGATCTCTTCCCCGAGCTCTGGGCCGGCTTCAGTATCATAAAGCACAAGCCAGCCGTTGCCATACCCCAGGACCGTAGCGTCACCGGCAGTTTCCACCTGGGGGCCCTTGGGCTTCGCGGAGATCACTCCGCCTTTGCGCGTCACGTTGAGCCGGTTGTACACGACATCCCCGATGTCGTTCTGCGCGCCTGATTCATCCATCGAGACGTCCAGCGGTTTGCCGAGATATATCACGACATTGGTCTGCATCAGTTCCAGCAGATCCCCTGAAGCCAGCCTGTCCGGCATGGCGTCAGACGCTATGATTATGACAGAATTCCTTTTCGTGAGCGCGTCTTCGAGATAAATGCCATCCGAAGACAGGCCATATGGCGCCAGCGAGGCCTCCATGGCATCCAGCGTCTTCTGCTTGTCATCCCCGTATCTGTAATCTATTATCTCGTATATCTCGCTCTTGGTCTCTTTCCCCAGAAGCAGCATATCCACGCTCGCATTCTCCGCTGATTCGGATATCACATGCGTGGTCACATAGCCCCTGACATCCTCTTCGTTGTCCAGGAGCCCGTAGTCCTCCACGGACATCTCGAACCTGAAAGGCTTCTTCTCTTGCACAACCACTGCCTCATGCGGCATGGTGAGCAGCGTGTAGCCTATGATTATCGCAAGCAGCAGCGCCACGGCTATTAACGGCCCTTTCACTTCTTCCCCCTCAGTATGACGACGTTCAGCTCGGCAGGTATGGTCCCGATGACCTGTATGCTGTAGACCTTGCCGCTGTCGTCTGCCTTCTGGACCTTCTTGGCCTTCTTCAGCTTGGAAAGCTCTATCTTGTCAGACAATCCGTATCACCCCTGACTTGGACAGGGTGTCCAGTCTCTCCTCCAGCCTTTGGGCTGTTATGCCGAATGAGTTGCAGAACTTCTCTTCGCTGAGCTTGCCTGAGTGGTCCTCCACCCATCTCACGATCTCGCGGTCCAGCTCTGTGTTGGTCATGCTTTCCAGCCGCTTCACCCTCTCCTCTATGGCTTCGGCCTTCCTGCCCAGCTCCATGAGCTCATGGTTGAGGGCCTCCTTGTCTTCCTTGAGCTTGGTCAGCTCGGTCCTCATCTTCATGTTCTCTTCAATGTACCTGCCGAGGTCGTACTTCATCTTCAGCGGTTCCATATCCGTGAAAGATGTGCTGATATCGAACGCCTCAAGCGTCTTGGAGTAAAGGTCTTCCCGGTCAGGCATGAACGCGCCGCGGCTCTCCAGGAGCGACAGCACCGTGAACAGCGTCTTCATGACCTGCAGCTTCCTCATCCCTGGGTTCGGCACCTCCGGGGTTATGGAATATTCCACGTCTGCGCCTTTGCCCCTGAAATGGAACCTGATGAAAAGATGGGGGTTCTTCTGCCTGTCCATGCTCTCCACTATCATCGCACGGACCCCGCCGTCATGCTCCTCCACTGAGCTGAACATGGACATCGTGCCCAGTTCGGACTTCAGCTTGCCTGATGCCTTCATCTTGCCCTTCACGCTTATGGCGCCTGAAGCCGGCCGATCCGCAGGCGGAGCCTCCTTCTTGATCACCGCGGATATCATTCTTCCACCTTCAATGTGTGGACCTGCACCATGGGGCCCAGCCTCTTCTTCTGCCTGATCTCTATCATCCTGACAGTGTTCTCCTTCCCTATGCCGATCTTGCTGAATATGCCTATTATCGTCGGCATGTCCTTGCCTGCCTCCAGCAGCTTGTCAAGTAGCGCCTCGTCCTCCATCACGAAACCGTTCTTGGAGAAATCCGAGCCTATCTCCCTCACCTGCTGCTCGCTCAGGCCCGAGGACAGCAGCGTCCTGTTCAAAAGTTCCGGTTCGAATTCAACCTTCATTCTTTCCACCCCTCATGCCCTTGAATATCTTGCGTATCATCTTCAGTTCCAGGCCGATGTAGCTGAGGATATCGACCACCCTGGTGCGGGAATACCTTTTTGCCTCCAGCCACTTGACGAGCGCTATGGCATCGATCTTCCCATCCTTGCAAAGCGCGTCTATGTCCGGCGTCACGCCTTCGTAGGACAGCCTCCTCTTCAGCTCGTTCCGGTCCACCTTGTGCTCCATCCCCTCGCCGGATATCACGATCTCCTCAAGCGGGTCCTCCCCGTGTATCTTGTCTATCAGGAACGTACGGGGGAAATCAGTCTTGGCTGAGAATGTCAGGTTCACAGCGGCATTGCCCACGCCGAACTTCTCTATGGCATCTGCGATGAAATCCGAGTATTTCAGCGATGCGCGCACGTAATCCTTGAACCTCTGGAACTTCAGGTTGAGTATGAACGTGGTGCCCACGTTGGAGAATATGGCCTCGTTGATGTCTGTGGGGTTCTGCGAGGCGACGATCAGGCCGAACTGGTATTTCCTCCCTTCCCTGACTATCATTATGGCATCGCTCCTGTCGTCCTGGGCTATCTTCCAGGCCTCGTCCAGCACCACATAGAGCTTCAATCCTTTCTCGGCCGACCATTCCTCTTCCCGCATCCTCTCCTTGAGGTACTGCAGTATGGACAGGCCGGCGAGCACCCTGAACTCCTCGTCAGGCAGCTTCTTGAGCACGATGTCGACCAGGCCGGACGATGTGAGCTTGCTCATCTTCAGCGTCGATGGCCTTGCAAGGAAATCCGCGCCTTCCTTGGTGAACCTGCCCACCATCTTGGCAGCGTTCCTTATGTACTCCTTCACCCATACCGAGTCTGCCTTCTCGGCCTTCTTCAGCAGTATCCTGTGCACGTCCTTCAGCGTCGGCGGCTCAAGCTTCTCCTGGCCGGTGGCATGCAAAGAGAACTTCTTCTCCAGATAGGCTTCCTCTATGGCCTCTTCCAAAACGCGTTTTTCATCGTCCCTTCCTTTGGACTCGAACAGTATCTCCAATGTCCTCATTATCTGCCTGGTCCTATTGAGCGGAGAATTGCCCCCCAGGTCCATGAGGTTGAGGGAGTTCTTCGGGCCAAGCTCTATGACCTCCCCGCCTGTCTGCTTCACCCAATCCACGTATTCCCCTGCCCAGTCAAGGATGAGCGCATTGGTCTTCCAGACAAGCGCAGCGCGCGTCAGGAACGTCTTGACTAAATACGATTTCCCGGCCCCTGTCACCCCGACTATGGCTATGTGCGGGTTGGTGAGCTTGTCGAAATTCCAGTAGAACGGGACCTTCATGAGCCTGGTCCTGCCGATATATATCGAATTGGTAGGGTCGTTCATGAGGAGCTCTGGCGGCGGCTCAGGAGGATGCGCGAATATCATCCGCTGGCCCAGGTCGTGGTTGGTCGCATCCTCGAACTGCAGCGGCGAACCGCTCTGGATGTTCTTCTCCCATTTCATATGTCAGCCTTCAGTAGAGGAAATCCTCTGTCTGCTCCTTGCCTGGGAGCATGTACTCCCATTCGAAGCACCGCTTCATCTCGTCCCCTGTCAGTTGCAGGACCTCTGTGTCCAGCGTGCTGGATACGACCGTCTTGAGCTCGGCTGCCTGCTGCTTCACCTTGGCTATGGCATCATCCTTGGAATGGCTTGATGCTGTGGTCATGGCGAAGTTCACGACCCTCATCGGCCGTTCGCCTGCCTGCACCTTCTGCAGCTGGTTCTCGCAGGATTCCACTTCCCTTTTCAGCAGGGCCATCTCAGAGCCGGTGTTGGATGACGCCGGCAGGCTTGATATCTCCGATAGCCTGGACTCTGCCTTGCTCCTCCTCTCCTTTATCTTGTCCACGTAGGGGGTGAGGTCAACAGGGCAGACCATGTTGGATATCTTGTACACGTAATTCAGCGATGAGAGCGCCCTTTCATAGCTCTGCCTTATCACGGCTATCTGGTCAGGCGTCTTTTCCGTCGCTGACTGGGTGAACCTGACGAGCAGATAGGATGTGGCATGGTAATTGTTGCCCTCTTTCTTGACTATGACATCCTGCTGCGCAGGTATCTCGTATTTGCCGAAGCCCTCCAGCATGTGCGTGTGCTTGGTGATTATCGGCTTGATGATGAACCCGAAGCGCCACACCGCTGCGGCGGCAAGGAAGCTCAGTATGGCTAGCATGGCTATGATGGGATTCGGGTATACTATCAGCGCGCCGAGCAGGCCGAGCTGCACCAGCACGATCACCATCGCCATCCTCTTGTTTGTGAGCATCTCGTTGTACATCATCACACCTCGAATCTGGATAGGTTTATCTCTGAGCCGAACAGGTTCGCGAGCTCCTTTATGGATATCACGGTCAGCATGATGGACAATATCGGCAGGAACACCACCTGCACCACCAGGAGCGATATCATGGTCGTCATCAGCGTCGGTATGGCCATCGCGGCGTTGGTCAGCGAACTCACGCTGCTCTGGAGCTTTTCAAGGACCCCGTTCCATTGGTCCGTCGATACGGTGTCCCCTGATGAGGTGCCCTCGGTCTCAGCCATCGGATTGGTCGAACTGGTGATGGATGTCAGGTTCATCAGGCTCGCGGCCGTATCTGTATATGCCTGGGTTGTCACCTCGGTCACGGCCATGGCATTCATGGCTATGGTCAGCGGGAAGACCAGGTAGATGCCCACAGCGAGCGCCATGAGCGCGCCGCCCAGCTTCCGCGTCCCGAAGAACGTGCGGAGCACGACCCCTATCGGCAGGAACATCTGGAGGGCGACCTTGTCCACGAATATCAGCAGCGCCCTTTCCACCTCCACCATTATCCCGAGGAAGAACAGCGACTGGAGTATGCTGTTGAAGACCTGGACTATGCTGGAGAGGCCGCTGAGCGGCGTCACTTCCACCACTATGACATCTATGGATATCTTGGATAATATGTCCAGGATGATATTGACCGTGAATATGCCCGCCATCAGGTTCATGATCTGGAAGGCCAGGTATCCCATATAGGCATAGGCATAGCAGATGACCGTGTCCGGGGAGACGCCGCTGCACCCGCCGCTATACCCGCTCAGCGCGGTCGCGAACGCGTCGGTCGGCACCAGGCTGTTGAACGCGATGATTATCAGTCCGGTGCCTGGCGCCATCAGCAGAAAAAGGCCGCCCACCATGGCGGCGCTTATGAAGACCTGCAGGAACTCGTTCTTGGCCCATTCCTCGAGCTTCCTGTTGCTCAAGGCCTTGCCTAGGAGATATACTATGCCTACCAGCACGATCATCGACACTATGACGTAGATCGCGATCTGGAAAGCTGCGCCTCCTGCCATAGTTCCAGGGGTCTCGGGGAAGTCCCCGAGCACTCCTGTGACATTACTGCCCATGGGTTTACTACCCTGTGGTCAGCAATTTGGATCCTGCGCTGCTTATGGCTCCTGCGCCGCCGACAAGGGCGAGCAGTATGATCGCACCCAACGCGAGGCTTGTGGCCAGCGTGTGGTACCTGCCTCTCTGGTCAGCAGTTACGAAGACATTCGCATACACGTATGTTATGCCTGCCAGGACCAGGGCGATAATCGCGATCATGGGGCCGAGCGTAAGGAGCGTCTTCATGATGTTGCAGGTGAAGTCCACTATGTTCCCGCTGTCCCCGCAGCTAGCTTCTGAGGGATTTGATAAGTCTATAGTCTCTCCTTCAGCGGCGAATACTCCTGCGAGCACAATGAAAGCCGCTAACGTCAACCATTTTCTATCCACTTTCCCACCTCCTATTTGCTAATTCTATGTGATGAAACCTTTTTATATCATACGGATGTGGCTGTCGCTTTCAACCTTTATACGGTTTGAATTGTGTAAATATGCATATGAAAAGCAAAGAATTGTGTAGCTATACCTACCAAGTACCGGTACGCCCCGTTTTTGAATGGTAGTACATGGCAGAGCAAGGCGATACTAGGCGCTGCACATTATAAATTTTCCATATGAGTTGATGTTATGGCCAAGATGCTTTGCAGCCTGTGCAAGAAAGAGAAGACAGCCGAGCCTTTGGATATGGATGACCCGCTGTTCGGCAACTACGTGAAACTCATACGCTCATTGAGGCTGTCCAAGCACAGGGGTCCTCTAGGCATATGCGCCAGCTGCATGAAAGATTACCGTAAGATAGAGGCCAGGTACCAGCAGAAGATCTTCTTCTATGGG
>JAQTOF010000027.1 GCA_028713495.1 Candidatus Iainarchaeum sp. | reverse complement strand
TTCCTTGCAGCCTCATCTACATCTGCAACAGATGCGAGCAAGACCATCGTGACCCTGGGCGAGGGTGAGTCAACCACCGTGAGCGGAGTCACTGTCAAAGTGCTTGAGATTACCGAAGACGTCGGCGCATGCAGCGCGGCGGCAGGTGCAGTCTCGTGCACAGCTGACATGACCGGCGTTACCGCTACGGTTAACGGAGCTCCATCAGTCGAAGTGCCCCAGCTGACACCCTACACCGGCAACCTGGTCATCCTAGACTCGGATGCGACCGGAGTCAGCACCCTCGTATCAGTGGGTGGTGACAAGGTCAACTCGGTGACTGCAGGCCTTTTGGCCAGCGCTCCAGTGGACTGGACCACTGAACCGAAGGTCGTCAGGGAAGTCGTAGCTGGCTCCAAGATAGTCGTCGCAGGCAAAGAGGCCTCAGACACTCTCTCGGCTGCCCAGGACTTCGTGGCTCAGGTAACAAAGGTGGCGTAAAGCCTCCTTTCTCTTTTTATTTTCTTTCCTTTTCTCTTTATTCTAATGATAACCAAGAAGAACATCCTCTATTCCACTTTCATCGGATTGCCAGTGAAGATAGTGAACAGCAGCCAGCGCAAGCTGGTCGGCCTTGAGGGTACAGTCACAGACGAGACCAAGAACCTCATAACCCTGGAGAAGGCAGACGGGAAAGAAGTGAAGGTCCAGAAGGTGGCGTGCGTGTTCCGCTTCACGCTCGATTCTGGCGAGGATGTCGATATAGACGGCAATTCCATCGCTTTCAGGCCTTACGAACGGCCCAAGAAAGTATAGATGATTTATAAATATTTGTATCTTAATACGTTACACGCGTTCAGGTCATGACACTCCAATTATATATTGGCCTGATGGCGGGCAAACACCTCTCTGTCCATTCGGGGAGATTTGCCTGTTCGTGCGTCCAAGCGGCTCTTGTCTATCACAGAGCAGCATCCAGATGGTGATATGTAATGGCAGACAGATGTGACGATAAGAAATGCTTCAAACACGGAGGCCTGAAAGTCAGGGGAGAGATGCTCCACGGCAAGGTAGTCAGCGCGAAGAGCAAGCACACCGTGGTCGTGGAAAGGGATCAGACCCGCTACTTCAGCAAATACAGGAAATGGGCAAGGGGCACATCGCGCATAGCGGCCCACAACCCGCCCTGCATAAATGCCAAGCCAGGCGACCTGGTGGAACTGGCAGAGACGAGGAAGCTCAGCAAGACCAAGGCCTGGACTGTGGTAGGATTGTCCATGAAGGGTGAGACACCATGAAAGGATTCACAAGCACGATAACCAAGACGCTGGGCCTCGGCACCATGATGCCGTGCACTGACAACAGCGGCGCCAAGGTCGTATATATTATAGGCGCATTGCACTACCGTGGCACAAGAGCCAGGGGGCCGCAGCTTGGCATAGGAGACGTGGTCATCGCTTCAGTCAGGAAAGGCAAGCCTGACATGGTCAAGAAGGTCGTCAAGGCGCTCATAGTGAGGCAGAAGAAGGAGTTCAGGAGGGCGAACGGCACGAGATTGTTCTTCGAGGACAATGCCGCAGTGCTCGTCAATGATGACTACCTTCCTGTAGGCACTGAGATAAAAGGCGTGGTGGCAAGGGAGATCGCAGAGCGGTTCCCGAAGGTCGCCGCAATATCAGCAGGGGTCGTTTAGATGAAATCCGACACTGAAAGGAAAAAATACTACACAGAGAAGCTCCACAAGAAGAAGAGCAGGCTTCATGTCCATCTCTCCAAGGAGCTCAGGACGCAGCTGAAGATGAAGAAAAGGGCGATCCTTGTCCACAAGGGCGACACCGTGCGCATCATGCGCGGGCCTGAGAAGGGCAAGGAGGCCAAGGTGGCCAATGTGAGCACCCTCAACCGCAAGGTCTTCCTTGAAGGCGTGGTGGCTAACACCATGCGCGGCAAGGAAGTGCCTGTCGCTCTGGAGCCATCCAACCTGCTGCTCATCGGCCTTGAATCCACCAAGGAGCGCAAGGAGATATTCAGCGATGAGGCGTTCAGGAAAAGGGAGATCGCGAAACCAAAGGCTGAAGCAGCAAAACCAACAACTCCGCAAGCTGGCGCAGAAACAAAACCAACAACAACTCCAAAAACGAGCGAGAGCGCGAAACCAACAACAACCCCGCAAGCGAGCGCTGCAACAAAACCGAGCGAACCATCGAGATCGGGCGCAGTAGCGAGTGGTGGCGTTGGCGCAGCGAAGGCCGATGCCAAGAGGCTTGTGCAGGCTAAGATGCCGCAGACTACTCAAAAAATAAGGTGATATTTTTATGGCTAAACGAGGATCAACAAAACATCTGAAGAGGATCGCTTCGCCAAAGGCCATCCCTGTGCATGATAGGAAGGACCGCAAGTGGATGACCAGGCACATGCCAGGGCCGCATGCGAAGAAGCATTCGATGCCTCTCGGCGTCCTGCTGAGGGATGTCCTGAAGCTGGCCACCACCCTTAGGGAAGTCAGGAGGGTACTGGCCAGGAGGCTTGTCCTGATAGACGGCAAGCCAAGGACCGACGAGAAGTTCCCGATCGGCCTCATGGACGTGGTCTCATTCCCGAAGAGCTCCAAGCAATACAGGATGGTCGTCGACAGCAAGGGAAGGATAGTCCCGCTAGAGATAAGCAAGGAAGAGGCTGCCACCAAGCTGGTGAAAGTGGTCGGCAAGCACACAATCAAAGGCGGCAAGCTCAACGTGACATTCCACGATGGCAGGAACATGGTCGCAGACAACCACGTGAAGGTGGGCGACAGCATCATAGTCTCACTGCCTGAAGCCAAGATGAAGACGCACCTGAAAAGGGACAAGGGCTCCCGCTGCCTGGTCATGGAAGGCAAGCATGCAGGCAACATCGTGAAGCTCAAGGAACTTGTGGAGAGGAAAGGGGGCAAGTCGTCCGAGGCTGTTGTGCAGGGCAAGGACGAGGAGTTCATCACGGTGGCGAAATACCTGTTCGTGGTGGACGAAGCATTCAAGGGTGAGGGCGCATGAGCGACAACAAGATGCGCGAGATACTGATAGAGAAGGTTACGGTGAACATCGGCGTAGGCGCCCCAGGAGACAAGCTGGAGCAGGCCAAGACGCTCATCACCAGGCTGGCTGACGGCAAGACCCCGGTCGAGACCTACGCCAGGAGGAGGGACCCTGTGTTCAAGCTGAGGAAGGGCCTTCCGATCGGAGCCAAGATCACGCTCCGCGGAGAGGATGCGAAAGCGTTCCTCGAGAAAGCTCTCATCGCCAAGCGCAAGCTGCTGAAGCTGTCCAACTTCGACAAGCAGGGCAATTTCGCCTTCGGCGTCCATGAGTACATAGACTTCCCTGGCGCGAAATACGACCCGGGGATAGCGATGTTCGGTTTTGATGTGTGCGTGTCGCTCGCGAGAAGGGGCAGGCGCGTGGCCGTGAGGAAGCTCAGGTCTGCGCCCCTCGGAATCAGGCACCGCATAACAAGGGACGAGGCGATAGAGTTCGCGAAGAACGCCTTCAGCGTGAGGGTCGAGTGATATTTATGAAGCTGACAACCGAAGAAAGGTTCAAGGGGAAAGGGAAACGCGTGTGCCGGAACTGCGGCAACTCTAGGGCCCTTATCAGGAAGTACAGGCTGCTCGTATGCAGAAGGTGCTTCAGGGAGATGGCCGAGAACATAGGTTTCCGCAAGTACGGAGGTTGATTTGATGACTGATCATCTTGCAGATGCGCTCAACACGATAAAGACGCATGAGACTGTCGGGCAGAACAAGTGCACGGTCAAGGCCACCAAGCTCGTCGGGGAGATACTGAAGGTCCTCAAGGACAACAAGTACCTGAAGGACTACAAGACCCTGGACGACGGCAGGGGCGGCTGGTACGAGATCGAACTGGACGGCAGGATCAACGACTGCGGCGTGATAAAGCCCAGGATGCCTGTGAAGAGGCTTGAATGGGCGAAGAAGGAACAGGAATTCATCCCTGGCTTCGGTGTAGGATTGCTCATAGTATCCACTCCGGACGGGATCATGACGAACTCTGAAGCCGAGAAAAGGCGTGTGGGCGGAAGGCTCCTCGCTTATGTCTATTAGGTGGTGCTGATGGAGATACCTCAAGGTGTGACTGTAAGAATGGACGGCGCCACAGTGATAGCGAAAGGGCCGCAGGGCGAGGTCAAGAAGTCCTTCCCGAAAGGCATATCAGTCAAGGTGAGCGGCAATGCGGTGGAGGTCTCGTCTTCGGACAAGGCCATCCAGGGGACCGTAGAAGCCGTCGTCAAGAACATGATGGAAGGCGCTTCCAAGGGTTACAGCAAGAACTTCAAGCTGATATATGCGCATTTCCCAATATCCATAGAAGTGAAGGGGAGCGACGTGACCATAAAGAACTTCCTCGGCGAGAAACAGGCCAGGAAGACCATCCTGATAGGCAGCACCAAGGTGCAAGCCAAGGGACAGCTGGTCACGATATCCGGTCCGGACAAGGAGGCCGTGGGCCAGACGCTGGCGAACATTCGCAATGCCATGAGGATAAAGGACAAGGACGGCAGGGTGTTCCAGGACGGCATATATGACGCGGAGGGTTGATGTTTATGCAGAAGAAAAAGAAACCAAAATTCAACGTCCCGAATCTCGGGTTCTTCGGTAGCGTGAAGGCGAGGTGGAGGAAGCCCCGCGGCACGCACAACAAGAAGCGCATAGGGTTCCAATGGACCGGCGCATCTCCCAAGGTGGGATACAAGAACCCGGAATCCATCCGCGGGCTGCATTCCAGCGGCAAGAGGGAGGTCCTGGTGAACAACACCAAGGAGCTTGAGGGTCTGAAGGATGTGCTCGTGCGCATCGCAGGCGGCGTCGGGGCCAAGAAAAGGAAGGTCATCGCAGAGAAGGCCAAGGCCCTGAATCTGCGTCTATTGAACATGCCGGATGGTGCTACCAAGATAAGGTTCGCGGCCAAGCCGGCAGGCAGGAGGGGTGCATCAGCATGACGATAGCTACGGTCAGAAGGCTGGCCGCTGACATACTCAGCGTCGGCCAGAACAAGGTCAAGATAAGCCCGGACGGGCTGAAGGAGGCAGAAGGCGCTCTCACAAGGGCCGATGTCAAAGGTCTCATAGACAAAGGCATCGTCACCAAGCTCAAGCCCCAGGGCCGTGCCAGCACAAGAAGGGTGACGCGGAGGGGCCGCGGCAGGCGGAAGGGCATCACTTCGGATTCCAAGGACGTCTGGATGGACAAAGTCCGCTCCCAGAGGAAGTTCCTGGCCATGATGGTCTCTACCAGCGCGCTCAGGAAAGAGGCCAAGAGGGAGATATACAACAAGGTCAAGAGCGGCATCTTCAGGAACAAGAGGGCGATGCTCCTTTACCTGAAGGACAACAAGTTCGTGGCAGCAGACTACGAGCCGCCCAAGCCAGTGTTCAAGAAGCCTGAGCCGAAGCTGAAGAAGGCCGAGGCCGCGAAGGCAGCGCCGGCAGCAAAGCCTATGGTTCCTGGAGCCAGGCCTGCAGCGCCAACGACGGCAAAGCCGCCACAGCCCAAGGCTGTCGAGAAGCAAGGTGAACGCAGATGACAGAAGCAACAGGTCCTAATTTCAGGGTCCATTTCAGGAGGAGGCGGGAAGGCCGCACCAACTTCGCCAAGAGGCTCGCCCTGGTGAAGAGCGGCAAGACCAGGATGGTCGTGCGGAGGAGCAACCGCGGCATGGTCGTCCAGTTCGTGGACTTCGATCCCAAGGGAGACAAGACCATTCTCACGGTCACAGGCACGCACCTCACGAAGGCATACAATTGGCCATCGAAGAGGAACGTCTGGACCGCATATCTGGCAGGCCTCATGGCAGGCAAGCTGGCCAGGAAGAAGGGCGTGAAGGAATTCGTGCTCGATTTGGGCATGTATGTGCCTTCCAAGGGTTCTGTGCTGTTCGCTGCCCAGAAGGGCGCGGCCGACGCAGGGCTCGGTACGCTTTTCGACAAGGAGAAAGTGCCGGAAGCGAAGTTGTCCAATCCGCCTGAGAAATACAAGGGCGCGTTCGAGGATGTGAAGAAAAGGATAAGCGCAGGGTGGTACTTATGGCTGAGAGGAGAAGGACTGTAGACAAGGAATCATGGCAGCCGCGCCCTGTGCTGGGCATCAAGGTCAAGAGTGGCGAGATAACCACTATAGAGGAGGTCCTGGAGTCAGGCAGGCCGATACTGGAGCCTGAGCTCGTGGATGTCCTTCTCCCTGATATGGAGTCGGAGAATCTGCTGATAAAAACGACGCAGAGGGTGACTGACTCGGGCAAAAGGGCCAAGTTCAGGGTGGTGACGGTCATCGGAGACAGGAAAGGCCATGTGGGGCTGGGAGTGGGCAAGAGCGACGAGCTCAAGCCTGCCATGGACTATGCCGTCAAGGATGCGAAGAAGCACATGATAGCTATCAAGACCGGATGCGGCAGCTGGGAGTGCAAGTGCTCGTTCAAGCACTCGGTGGTGTCAAAGACAGCCGGGAAAGAAGGCAGCACGTTGGTGACGCTGATGCCTGCGCCCCGCGGACTGGGCCTTGCAGGGAACGACGTAGTGAGGAAGGTGCTAGGCATGGCAGGGGTGAAGGATGTCTGGAGCGCCACGCAGGGCGGCAAGAACGTCTATAATATGGCGTCTGCCACCATGAGGGCCCTGGACGGACTGAACCAGCTGAAGCCAAGGGCAGAATGAGGGATGTTCATATGAAACTAGCTGTAATCAGGATAAGAGGGGTACGGAAGATAGCTCCTAGGATAAAGAAGACCATGGAGCTGCTCAAGCTGGAGAAGCCGAACCACTGCGTGCTCGTGAATGATTCGCCGCAGATGCTCGGCATGCTTGGGAAGGCCAAGGACTATGTCACCTATGGCCCTGTGGATGAAGCCACTGTGCTCACGCTTTTGAAGAAGAGGGGAAGGAAAGGCCAGGAACTGCTCAGGGCGGTCCTGGACGAGAACGCCCTCAAGAAGGCCGCGAAGGAGATCTTTGCAGGCCAGAAGACATCAGACTACGCCCACCCGGTCTTCAGGCTGAGCCCGCCTTCCAAAGGATACAGGAACATACGGGCCACCTACCCGAACGGGGAACTGGGAAAAAGAGAGGACATGGCTCCATTGCTGAAGAGGATGATGTGAAATGACCAGAAGGAAAGCGAAGCAGAAAAGCGGTTATCTCGGTCACAGGTCGCACGGCCGTGGCAATGTGAAGAACAGGAGAGGCAGCGGCAACCGCGGCGGTCGCGGCATGGGCGGCATATGCAAGCACAAGGTCACCTGGGAGACCAAATACGCTCCTGGGTATTTCGGCAAAACCGGATTCACGAGGCCAGTGGGCGAAGAGACCAAGGCCATCAACCTTTACGAGATAAACCAAAGGGCTGTCTGCAACCAGCTTGACAACAAGGGCGGCAAATACCACTTCGATTTCGACGGCAAGGTCCTGGGGACCGGCCAGGTCACAGTACCGCTCGTGATACGGGCGGCTTCCTGGAGCAAGAACGTTGAGAAGAAGCTCGGAGATGCAGGCGGGCAGATATCCGCCTTGGAAAGCAAGGCAAAGCCGGCCGCGAAAGCGTCGCCTGCGAAGCCCCCAACCGCGAAGTCCTAAGATTTATAAACTTAGTTCAAACATATCAGCTGAGGTGGACTCTTCTTGGGCTTAATTGACATATTGCATAAGATAGCCGGCATCTTACCGGTGATAAAGCCTCCTGCGAAGCCTCTTGGCACAAAAGAGAGGCTCATGTGGACAGGTGTGGCCCTTGTGCTCTATTTCCTGATGTACGAGACCGTAGTCTTCGGTGTCGTGCAGGCGCCTTCTACCGGAGGCTTCGACTTCCTCCAGACGATAACAGCTTCCAAGATGGGCAGCCTGCTGACCACAGGCATCGGTCCTATCGTACTTGCGAGCATATTCCTGCAGCTCTTCGTAGGCGCAGGGCTGCTGAGCCTCAACCTAAAAGACAAGGCCGACAAGGCCAAATTCCTTGAAGTCCAGAAGATCCTGGCTATCATCCTGGCTTTCGCAGAAGCCCTCATATTCGTGGTCATAACCAAGATAATCCCGGTCATAGCCATCACAGGCATCGATCCGACATTCCTCATGGCCCTTGTGGTCTTCCAGATAACGATCGGTTCCATGTTCGTGCTGTTCCTTGACGAGATGGTGACCAAATACGGCATAGGCAGCGGCATCAGCCTGTTCATCGCAGCCGGTGTATCATTATCCGTGTTCGTTGGCGTGGTGCAATTGCTCTTCGGTTCCACTGGATTCGTAGCCATCATGAGCGAAGGAGGCGGAGAGGCATTGCCGAACGCCATCCTCGAGATGCTTCCCTTTGGATTCACTATCCTTGTGTTCCTGGCCGTGGTTTATGCAGAAGCTGTGAAGGTGGAGATACCCATAGCCTTCGAGCGTGTGCGCGGGCTTGTGCCAAAATTGCCGCTGAAATTCTTCTATGTGTCCAATATACCGGTCATATTCGCCAGCGCCCTGATAATCAACATGCAGCTGTTCTCCGCAGGCCTCATCGGCACCCAGTACTGGGACAAAACCACCCAGGAGTCCATGCCTGCGTTCAAGACTCTGTCAGACACGTTCCAGTATGATTTCTCAAGGGACGGCATCCTGCCGCTGATAGGCTACACTACGATTGACGGCCAGCTACAGGACGGCCTGCTCTATTTCTTCACCCCTATCTCAGGCCTGGGCCGGTCCACTGTGGACCATTACAATTTCATGTTCAACCAAGTGACGCCCATTTTCCACATACCTCAATGGGTGCACGGTATCACATATGTGCTCATGCTTGCCGCGGTATCGGTGATGTTCGGTCTGTTCTGGGTGGAGACCGCCAACATGGATGCCAAGAGCGTTGCGAACCAGCTCTCGGAGTCAGGCCTCCAGATACCTGGCTTCAGGCGCGATCCGAGGATGCTTGAGACCATACTGAACAAGCACATATTCCCGCTCACAGTGATGGGCTCGCTTGCTGTCGGCGTCCTTGCAGGCCTGGCAGACCTCACCGGAGCCCTTGGTACCGGCACTGGCATATTGCTTACCGTCGGCATCCTGCACAGGATGTACGAACAGCTTGAGCAGATGAAGGCCTTTGAGATGTACCCGAGCTTCACCCGCATGCTCGGAGAGCAGTGAATCTTCTTCAGGCGTTTTGGTGTCCTGCATGCCTAAAGTCTATTTGGAAACCTATGGTTGCACGCTCAACCAGGCAGACAGCGACATCCTCAGGGCCGTGCTTATCGGGAACAAGCACCAGATCGTGGATAATGAAGCCGAAAGCGATGTGGTGGTGCTCAACACGTGCACCGTGAAAGGCGCCACGGATAACAAGATAACAGAGAGGGTGAGGCAGCTGAGGAAAGCAGGCAAGAGGATCGTCATCGCAGGCTGCATGACAGCCAACGAAGCCAAGCTGCGTAAAATCGCGCCCCTGGCCCCGCTCGTCGGCACGTCATCCCTCAGAAACATATCGGATGCGGTCGATGATGCGATGGCCGGTAGGGGGAGCACCTACAAGTCATACGAAAGCAAGGACAGCCTCCCGAAACTGCTTACGGCTCCCATAGCCAGGATCCCGATAAACGACGGCTGCGTATCATCGTGCAATTTCTGCCAGACCAAGCTCGCACGGCCTTTCCTGAGGAGCTATTCCCCGAAGACGGTGGTGAAATGGATAGATGCTGCAGTGGCCCAGGGAGCCAAAGAGATACAACTGACCAGCATGGACTTAGGCGCGTACGGGCTTGATATCAAAACCAATCTCGTCGCTCTTCTCGATGCGATTGCCAACAATAACAGCTCCACAAACCAAAACACCGAATTCCTCGTCCGTCTCGGAATGATAAATCCTGATCACGCAAAGAGGATGCTGCCGGATATCATCCGTCTCCTCAAGCACAAGAGATTCTACAGATTCATCCACATCCCTGTGCAGACCGGAAGCGAGAAGGTGTGCAGGGAGATGAACCGTGCACATACCGTGAAGGATTTCGTGGATATCGTGGAAGCCATAAGGAAAGAAATCCCTGAAGCCACGATTGCGACAGACATCATCGTCGGCTATCCTACAGAGACAGAGGATGACTACGAGCAGACAAAGAAGCTCATCCTCCAGGTCAAGCCGGACATAACGAACGTCTCGCGTTTCAGCCCCCGTCCGGGCACCAAGGCAAAGGAGCTGAAACAGCTTCCCAATCCCGAAGTGAAAAGAAGGAGCACAGAGCTGGCTGTCCTCGTGAAGAAGATAGGCGAAGAGCGCAGGAAAGCCTTCATCGGCAAGCGTTACCGCGTCCTTATCACAGAGAAGCAGAAAGATTTCACAGGCAGGAATATCAACTACTCTCAGGTGGTTGTGAAAGGTTTTAAAGGAAGATTGGGAGATTCTGTTGATGTGGAGATCGTGGATGCCAACCACGGCTCGCTTTTCGGAATACTGATTTGATTTCAGAGGTAGATGCTATGATTATAGTCATGGGATTGCCCGGAGCAGGGAAGTCGACAGTGTTGAAGGGCCTGAAGACAGACTACAAGATACAGAATTACGGCGACCTGATGCTGGAGATCGAGAAGAAAGAATTCGGCATAAAGGACCGCGACGAGATGCGCAAGCTGCCCATAGAGAAGCAGAAGCTCGCCCAGAAGCTGGTGGCGGATGTCCTGGCCAAGGAGAAAGGCAGGTTCATACTGGATACCCACTGTTCTGTGGCTACCCCGTCAGGATACTACCCCGGCCTGCCGTTCGAGTTCCTCAAGCACATAAAGGTGGATGCCCTGGTCCTGATAACTGCAGATGTGGATGAAGTGGCGAAAAGAAGGACCAACGATCCCACGCGCATCAGGGATGTGGACGATGTCGCCCTCCATGACCAGATGAACAAAGCCTATCTGGCTGCATACTCTGCCTTCACCGGAGCCCCTGCCACTGTGATAAAGAACAAGGAGGGCAAGGTGGAGGAAGCCGTGGCCCAGCTCCAGGCCCTGCTGAAGTGATATCATGATTGACATCAAGCTTATCCGTGAGAATCCTGCCATCGTGGAAGATTCGCTCCACCGGAGGAACTACCCGGAGGATGTCCATGCCCTGCTGAAAGAGATAATCGAGCTGGACACCCAGTGGCGCGGCATAAAGAAAGAGGAGGAAGAGCTCCGCGCAGAAAGGAACAAGCTCAGCATGCAGATAAACGACAAGAAGAAGAAAGGCGAAGGCGCAGAAAAAGAGATCGCCCGCTCAGGGGATATCGCCAAACGCATCAAGGCCATAGGCGTGGAGACCGCCACGCTGGAGGAGCAGATAAAAGCCCAATTGCTTTTCCTGCCTAACCTTCCGCACGAATCAGTGCCTGAAGGCAAAGACGAGAAATCCAATCCAGAGATACGGAAATGGGGCGAGCCGAAGCTCGGTCCCAAGGATGTGATCGACCACCATGAGCTGGGGGAGAAGAGCGGCCTCATCGATTTCGAACGCGGGGTGAAGATGGCAGAGCACAGGTTCGCTGTGCTTTCAGGGCCGCTAGCCAAGCTCGAACGCGCCATCGTGGATTTCATGCTTTCCGTCCAGGTGTCCAGGGGATACAAGGAGATCGCCCCGCCCTACCTGGTGAGCACAAAGACCATGACCGGCACAGGCCAATTACCGAAATTCAAGGACGAGCTATACAAGACGCAGGACGACCTATGGCTCATCCCCACTGCAGAAGTGCCGCTCACAAACCTTTATTCAGGGGAGGTATTGGAGGAGAAGAATCTCCCCCTCAAGCTCACGGCTTACACCCCCTGTTTCAGGAGGGAGGCCGGGGCCTATGGCAAGGACATACGCGGCCTTATCCGCCAGCACCAGTTCAACAAGGTGGAGCTGGTCAAATTCGTACATCCGTCAAGGAGCTTTGAGGAGCTGGAGAGCCTGACCAAAGACGCAGAGCGGATCCTCCAGCTTTTGGAGCTGCCCTACCGGGTGATCGAGCTCTGCACAGGAGACCTGGGCTTCGCCAGCGCCAAGACCTATGACCTGGAGGTCTGGCTGCCGAGCCAGAACTGCTACCGTGAGATATCCTCATGCTCTAATTGCACCGACTTCCAGGCAAGAAGGGCGAACATCAAGTTCCGCTCGAAAGAAGGGCTGGAGTTCGTGCACACTTTGAACGGCAGCGGCCTTGCCGTGGGCAGGACCATGATCGCCATACTGGAGAACTACCAGGAAGACAAGAAGGCTGTCCGGATACCCAAAGCCCTCCAGGACTTCATGGGAGAAGAGACCATACGGTTCGAGTAATTCCATGAAAGAACGCAAACCTTTCTGCAAGAGCCCTGATGGCTCTATTGTCTATACCACTGATGACAGCTTCATCTACGCAGAGAAGGATGGGGTGATGATGCGGCTGGACATGTTCGCAGGCCATTACTACAAATTACGGCCGTATAACGGCGTTCCTATCCTTGAAGTGGATGGCCTTCGTATGCAGCTGGTGAAGGATTTCAGGACGCCGCTGGATTATTCTGAAGAAGTCGTCAAGGGGCTGCACATACTTGCGACCGGAGATGCTGTCGCTCTTGACACATGCATGGGCCTAGGTTATACAGCCATCGCGCTAGCGAAGAAAAATGGAGTGAAGACCGTCGCTACCTGCGAGCTGTCAGAAGCCGTCATCACTCTTGCCAAATGGAACCCCTTCAGCGACATGCTCTTCGCCAAGGGCAGCAAGATAATCGTGATGGAAGGGAGCATCACCGAGCGCATCAAATCGTTCGATTCAGATATGTTCTCGTTCGTGATACACGACCCGCCCCGCCTCTCGCACGCCCCGGAACTCTATTCCTCTGATTTCTATGGCGAACTTTATCGAGTCTGCAAGAAAGGAGCAAAGATCTTCCACTATGTCGGCTCTGTCGGAAAGAAGAAAGGCAGGAGGATAGACAAGGAAGTCGAGAAACGGCTGTTTTCCGCTGGCTTCAGGGCCATCCGCTACGTCCCGAGGCTGCAGGGGATGTTCACCAGAAAATGAAACTATGACTACGTGGTAATAATTCCAATAAAATGGATGCGTTTAAGTATTAGTGGTGTATAATATGGATTAGGTGTTTATGGGTGCAGAAACCAATCAAAGAACGTCCAGAGAAGCGTGAGGCCTCGAATATCCGTGCCGGTACAGACCGGACTGCACTAGTACAGAAACTGGCGCTTGTTTCTAAAGCCGCCATGGATGCTTTTGTTGATAAGTTGGCTGATATCGATCTCACATATCAGGATGTCCCAAAACAAAAGGAAGGCGCAATAGAAACATTTCTTGTTGCAGTGGAATTAGAAGTACGTAAATACGGAAACAATCCGGATTTGTCAGATCGGATTATCGATCTTTGCCGTGATTTCAGACCTGGCTTCCGTGATTTTGGACCTATGGTGGAAACAGCACCACGTTAATATGGCAAACGTCGGAAAAAGAAAATAAAAAGGAAATGTCCAGAAACGCTGAACTGGTGCGAACCCAGGATCAGGAGAACAGACCGAGCACAGAATCTATCCGTTCCATCGCATCCACGATATCTCCAGCCTCTGACGCCCCTATCTTGCCCTGCGACAGCATCCCCTCGATCCTCCTGGAGACAGAGAAGACTTTTCTCAAGGCCCTGCCGGTGTCCAGGTCGTTGTCCATGGCGGATTCAAACCCATCCAATAGCTCCCTGGCCAGCTTCTTCCCCTCACTGTCTTTCCCAGGCCTGTCG
>JAQTOF010000026.1 GCA_028713495.1 Candidatus Iainarchaeum sp. | reverse complement strand
GGCTGGATATAGATGAGAACGGGAGAGGCAAGGGCACGATAATAGAGGTCAAGGAAGAGAAAGGCCTCGGCACCACTTTGGACGTCATAATCTATGATGGCGTGATGCGTAAGAATGATGAGATAGCGTACATGAGCACCAACGGCATCAAACGGACCAAGATAAGAGGCCTTTTGGAGCCCAACCTGAGCGGAAAGGACAAGTTCACTTTCCTGGATGAGGTGGCAGCTGCTGCAGGGGTCAAGATATACGCGCCAGACCTTGATGGAGCCATACCTGGATCGCCGCTTGAGGTGGTCGAGGACTTCGAAAGGGACAGCAGAGACATAGAGGCTCAGTTCAAGAGCGTGATATTTCAGAAAAGTGACGAGGCTGGCGTGGTACTGAGGGCAGACAGCCTTGGTTCTGTGGAGGCTTTGCTGAAACTGCTCAAGGATGCTGGCATACCAGTCAAGGACGCTGCTGTCGGCACGATCACCAGGAAAGACGTCATGGCCGCTACAGTCGGAACAGAAGAGGACAAATTCCTCAAGGTGGTGCTGGGTTTCAATGTCAAGATCCTGGATGAGGCATGGGAAGAAAGCAGAGGAACCAACACCCCGATAATCTACAGTGATATCATCTACAGGCTTGTGGATGGATATAATGAATGGGTGAAGAACGAGAAGGACAGGATGAAGAAGGAGGCTATAGAGAAGACGACCTGGCCAGGCAGGATAAAGGTCCTGGAAGGATATGTCTTCAGGGCATCCAAGCCTGCCATATTCGGAGTCACTGTCCTAGCTGGACGGATAAGGAAGGGATACAGGCTGATGAACGCCTCTGGCGAAGTGGTAGGGGAGATAAGGGAGATACAGAAAGAAAAGGAGAAGGTCGAGGAAGCAGGGACTGGGGACCAGCTGGCCATATCCTGCGATGGCATCATGATGGGCAAAAACGCCAATGAGGGCGATGTGCTTTACACGTATATGACTCTGGATGAGATACGGAGATGGGAGACGAGGCTCACTATGCTCAACGACGAAGAGAAGGCGCTGTTCGAACAGATACGGCGCATGCTGACCATAACATTCTGATCCTATGTGCCATTGCAGCTCCGGCGAGCATATGGGTTTATGATAATAAACGGAAATAGGCATTGGGAGTGGTACGATGATAATAGGGCTTACTGGAGAGAATTGCGCCGGCAAGAGCACGGTCGCTGAATACTTGATGAAGAAGAGCTTCTACTACTATTCGCTTTCAGACGTGATAAGGGAGGAGCTGAAAGCAACTGGCAAGGCGATAACGCGTGAGCACCTCATAGAGAAGGGCAACGCGCTGCGTGAGGAGTTCGGGCCTGGCATATTGGGCAAGAAGATATCCCAGAAGCTCCAGAGCGACAAGAACTACGTCATAGACTCCATCCGGAACCCTGCCGAGGTGGAGGAACTGAAGAAATTGGGCAGGTTCTTCCTTTTCTATGTCACTGCTCCGGATAAGGTCAGGTTCGAGAGGACCAAAGCCAGGAGAAGGGAGGAGGACCCCCAGACGTATACTGCGTTCCTTGAGATAGAGAAACTGGAGATGGAGAACGCGGAGAAGACCAAGCAGAACCTGAAGGCTACGTTCGCCATGGCCGAGAAGAAGATAGTGAATGATGGGGAGCTGAACGAGCTTTATGAGAGCCTCGATCTGGCCCTGGCGGAGATATCCGACCAGTTCAAGCTGTCCAGGCCTGGATGGGACGAGTATTTCATGAGGATAGCCAAGGTGGTGGCATCCAGGAGCAACTGCGTGAAGAGGAAGGTCGCAGCAGTGATAGTCAAGGACAAGAGGATAATATCCACTGGCTATAATGGCACCCCAAGAGGGACGAGGAACTGCTCCGAAGGCGGTTGCCCCAGGTGCAACAATTTCAGCGAGTCGGGCAAGAACTTAGAGGAATGCCTGTGCAGCCATGGCGAGGAGAACGCGATAGTGCAGGCGAGCTACCACGGGATAAGCATAAAGGACTCCGTGATATACACGACGTTCTCGCCGTGCCTGTTATGCACCAAGATGATAATCAATGCCGGCATAAAGGAGGTCGTCTACAATGTGGACTACCCTTTGGGCGAAGCGGCCATGAAACTGTTGAAGGATGCCGGAGTGAAAGTGAGGCAGCACAAGGTGGAATGAATGGATGAGGAAGAGGCTATTCCGATGCCGCCGCAGATGGACCCTACCATGGCTATGAGGGCGATGGCGCTCTCGGCGGTGGGCGATTTCATGCTTTTCCTGGGAGTGATATTCGTGTTGCTCGGGGTGGCTAATTTCACCACGGATTTCTTGAAGATAAAGGGCAGCGGGGAATTCAGCGTGGGGCTCGCCCTGATAGCGTTCGCCCTGGTGCTCCTCATGCGGTCGAGGCTGTCGATACCGAAGGCTGCTGCGAGGAGGCCGGCCGCCCATAAACCCAAAGAAGCCAAGTCCGATGCCTATAGATAACGGTTAAAAGGCGGTCCTGGCAATAATCCTATGGCAACAATGAGGAGACCGTCCCAGACTGATCGATGATGATAAGAGTAGCTTCCGAGTTGCCGCTTATTCCATAGGATTATATTGTTTTTCGCTGAATTCGTGAACGAGAGGTGGAGATATGAAGCTAGTTGTTCAGGATGCTCCGGCGCTAAGGGCCGCAGTGGATTCTATAGTATGCCTGGTCGAGGAAGGCCAGTTCGAAGTGAAGGCTGATGGCCTGCACCTGAAGGCCAGGGACCCGTCGCAGATCTCGATGGTGTCTTTCACCATGCCGAAAGAGGCATTCCTTGAGTACAATGTTTCTGAGGAGATGAAGATAGGCCTGGATATCAGCCAGCTGGCCAACGTGCTTTCCAGGGGCAAGAAAGGCGAGAAGGCAGAGCTCACAGTAGAGGAAGGACGGCTGGTCGTGAAGTTTTATGGCGAAAAGCACAAAAGAACGTTCAAGGTGCCGCTCATAGAGAGCGGGGACCGGGTGCAGAAAGAGCCGAAGATAGAGTTCAAGAACAGCGCCAAGATAAAGGCAGACGCCCTCAAGGAGACATTGAAGGATGCCAAGCTCATCAGCTCGCATGTAAGGCTTCAGCTCACTCCAGAGCAGTTCATAGTGGATGTGAGGGGCGAGAACGGGGATGTGAAGGCAGAGTTCGACAAGGGAGGGACAGACGTGGTGGAGCTCATCGCCAATACAGCAGCCAAGGCGACCTTCCCGCTCCAGTATCTGGAGGATATGGTGAAGGCTACGTCAGCATCATCTGTGGTCACTGTGAACCTTGAGACCGACCGGCCATTGAGGCTGGAGTACGATATCGAAGGCGCCCATGTGGTTTACTACTTGGCTCCGAGGATAGAAACCGATTAATACGGCGATTGACGAATATTGTGACACAGGTTTAAAAAGAGAAGGTGGCATAAAATATACAATAGTAGACCAGTGACAATAGGAGAGTCAGCATGAAGAAGATAGAATATTCATTCGTACAAGAGGCCGAGAACGTGCTTCATACCTTAGATGCCAGTAAGTATGATGACTATGACCTTCCTGAATTCACAAAGGAAGTGCCAGTCTCATCCAGGAAGAAGGAAAGCGGAGACACCATCAGCGTGGAATATGACTGGAAGGAGACCAAGAACGAGAGCATCAGGATAAAGAGGATAGATTTCAGGAAGGGCGAGGACCTGGCTGACCTTTATAGGATAGCGGCCAGGGATGGCGCTGACAGCATCTGCTTCAAACACAACAATAACACTTACATAATCAGGAAGACCGTGCGCGAGATCGCCCAGGCGCTCTATAATGCCTATGGCAAGATAAAAGGCGCACTGGAATCCGTCGTCGCTTATATACGGACTGTCTTGGGCCACGAATACGTCGTGGCAAAGGTGGAAGGCCCGACCTGGGCATTCGACAAGAGGATAAGCAAAGAGACAGTGACCTATGTGGACGTGGATACTCTGGACAGAAAGTACAAGAGCAAGCTCTGTGAGATGGTAGCAGAGAGGATTGCAGAACTCCATGCGGCGAATATAATCATCGGTAGGTTCACGCTGAATAATATACTTCTTGGCAACAACGATGTAAAGTTCACTGACCTCAGGAAATTGAGGGTGTCCAGGAAGCGCTCTTTCGTCGTGGACGAGTTCAAAAGCGTACTCCAGTACCTGTTCGCCATAGGCGTGGCTTCAAGGGAAGATGTTTATTGCGCAATAGCTTATTATACAGCCCAGAACGAGGATAGCTGCGCAGAGTGGTACCAGGATAAGACAGGAAAGAAGGCTGCTGACCAGCTCGATATAGCCTCACGGATAGAACAGGACATCTACGGTTAGGCGCTTTCTATCTTTGTTTCCCCGTTCCTCTCTTTGTCACGGGTCAGCCTGTAGCTTGACGCGAAATCAGAGCCCATGAAGGCCTCGTCGTGGGTGATGACAAAAGTCTGTTTCACGACTTCTGGCACTTTGGACTGCAATGCAGAGGACAGCATCTCCACTGCTTCTGAGTCAAGGTTATGGGTCGGTTCGTCCAGGATGAGCCAGCTAAGGCGTGGGGTGAGGACCATGGCCAAGGCCATTCTCAGGGCCAAAGCTGCGCTGGCACGCTCTCCTCCGCTGGCGACAGTTTCCAACCCTTTCCAGGTAGAACCGTCATTGACTTCGAAGAGGTAGTCCTTCTCGCTAACCCCCAAGCGTAGGGAATGGTAGTTGTGATAGGGGTAGAACATGCCCCAAATCTCGTTCATGGCCGTGTTTATGGCTTCTGCAAGACCAAGGCGCAGGCTGGTCTGGGTCTCCAGCAGGGCGTTTTTGTAGATTGAGAGCTGCTCCTCTAGCTTGGCAAGGTCAGTGATGTCGTTCTCTAATGTGCGCATGATGGTTAGTTCTTCACGGACGAGTTTCAGGATATCAAATGAGGATTTGAGCTGGGTTTCCGAAGATTTTTTGGATGATAAGGCGCGCTCGGCATCCAGCCTGGACCTCTCTGTTGCAGAACGGAGCTCTTCGAAACTCTTTTCATCGAACTTCGTCTGGACTAGCTGCTCTTTCGTCATGGCAAGACGCTTTGAGACGGCTTCTGATTCGACCTTTTTCGCCACCAATGAACGGACAGTGCTCGCTTCTACCTTCAACTTCTCGATGTTATCTGAAAGCGATTCTGCCTCTTTCCTCAAATCTTCTCTCACTATCCGTGCTTTCGCCATTTCTGCCTCCAGAACAGCCCTCCTTGGCTGCATGGGCTCTGTGGCTTTGGCTTCAGCCTCCAGGCTTGTGATCTTTTCGGAGAGCACGGAGGCCTTCCTTGCGCGTGTAGTGAGGTCCTCGTTGGCTTTCTTTGATGTTATCAGGAGGCTGGATATCTCAGCTATGCGAGCTTTTTTGGTTTTCGTGGCGCTTTCCTTCTCGGATTTCACATGGGTGATGCCATCTTCTGTGAGTTTGGCTGAGCATAGTGGGCATTCAGAAAGGCCAGGTTTCAGGCGTTGTATGGTTTCATTGAGTTCGATGAGCTCGTGCTCCAGGGATTTGCGTTCGGATTCCGTAGAAAGAAGGAACTGCTCAATGTCTTTCTGCTGTTTCGTAAGTGTTTCTATGGTTTTGCCAGCCAGGAGCGAGGCGAGTTCTGCGCGGGTAGTTGCGAGTTTGGCAGACGCTTCAGAGGCTGCCTTGAGCTTGGCTTCTATGGAGCCGGCTTCCTTGGAAAGGGTTGACGCCTGGTCTTCTGCTGATTTCATGGAGGAATTGAGTTTGGAACGTTCTTCTGTGAGTGAGCTGAGCCGTGTTTCCAGTTGCTTAAGGGATGCTTCATCCACTGCCTTCCCTTCAAGCTCTTTTCTAAGGGATTCCTGTTGGGTCGAGAGACGGATTGCCTCCTTATCCAGCCTTTCGAACTGCTCCTTGGTTTTGCGCATGGTTTCCAGATGTGAGGAAAGGGATTGGGCCAGTTTCGCCTGGGCTTCGTATGCCAGGGAAGATTCCTTGAGGCTGAGTTCTGCTGTAGCGGCTTCTTCTGCCTGGGTTTTCTCCCTGGTTTCCAGCCCCATGAGCTTCTCCTTGCTGAAGCGCTCTTCCAATGTCTTTCTTTTGGATTGGATTCTGTGTATGACCATGACGATGTTGGCCCTGGCAGCCTCGAACTTGTCCAGACCCAGGAGGGCATCTATCTCTTCTTTCCTGTTTTTCGGATCCAGGTTCAGGAAATAGTCCAGATTGTTCTGCTCGGCATAGATAGCCCTGGTGAAAAGGTCATAGTCCAGGGCCATCAAGGAGCTTATGGCTGAGGTAACTGCGACAGAACCGTGCTCTATCAAGGAGTTGTTGCGGTAGAGCTCGGCTGAGGATGATGTGCCTTTCTTGGAGCGTTCTATGGAACGTTCAACCCGGTAGATAGGGCCATCCCATTCGAATTCCAGCATGACCGTGGCTTTGGGCTCATTCAGGCGGACGACGTTGTCCAGTTTGAGCTTCCTGCGTTCAAGGGCAGGGAAGGTGCCGAAGAGTGCGAACGAGATGCCTTCGAGGATGGAGGATTTGCCAGCACCCATGATACCTACAAGAAGGTTGGTGCCCTGGCGGAACTCGAGCTTGGTGTCAGAATGCGAGCGCCAGTTGATCAGGCGGATGGACTTTATCATCGTAGGGTAATTAGAGGCGAATTAAATTAATTCCATTAGTTGCGCTATAGCCAGGTGCTCAGAGCCTTCCATACATCTCGCAGAGCTTCCTAATCTCGCGCAGCTTCGCATGGGCGGCCTCCAGGCGGGCGATCACCTTCACGAAGGCGCCTGCTGCATATGGGGTCCGGCCTTTCAGGCGCTTCAGGTGCCTGGAATAGACGGCATTTATGCTCTCCCGCATGGATATCTCGTTCTGGCGCATCGACGCGACGTCATCATCCGATATGCGCGGGAACTTCTTCCTTATGAGCCGGAGGTCCACTTCGATCTCCTTATAGAGGGTGTCTAATTCAGCCAGCGCATCATCTGACAACCGCCCACGGTTCACTATGGAATTCGCAACGTACCCCAGACTGACTCCGATATCTGCGAGCTGCTCCAGGTCGTTGGACATCCTGATGAGCAGGACCGTGCGGGCGGTCTCTTTCTCTTCGAGCTCCCGCATGGTCAGCTCCAGCGTGGCTTTCTCTATCTTCTCGTCTATGAAATCATTGAGCGCTTCGCGCTTGCGTAGTCGGTTGAATGTGTTTTTATCAGGCCTAGGGAACATGTTCGCTGATTCTTCCAGGACTTTGGAGGTGTGGAGCATCAGGTGAGCCAGCTCAGTCTCTATCTGCTTGAACGCCTCACTGTTGTTCTCCGGAAGCTGGTCATTGAGCGCCTCGGTGTGGAAAAGGATCTCCTCCTCCTTCCCAGGAACGACGCGTATTACGAAGCGCTCAACTGGCTTGAGGACAATTAGGAAAACCACGGTCGTGATGATGTTGAACAAGGTATGGGCATTGGCCGCCTGCTGGGCTGTGGTTCCGCCTAGCGATATGATGAAGTAGGTGAAATGTGGCAGGAACGGCAGGATGATGAGCACGCCGCCGAGGTTGAAAAGGAGCTGCGCGACTGATGCCCTTTTCGCGAAAAGGCCCATGTTCGCCGAGGCGAGCAGGGGGCTCATAGTGCCGATGTTAGAGCCCAGGACAAGTGGTATCGCCATGTCTATGGTCAGGAGCCCGCTGCTTGCGAACATGACCACGAGCCCGGTGAACAAGGAGCTAGACTGGAACAGGTTGGTGATTATGAAGCCAGTAATTATGGCCAGCGGAACGCTGGACAGGTTGGATATCAGGGAAACGATGCCTGGATCTTCCTGGAGCGGGGCCGCGGCTATGGATACCATGCTGATGCCGAAAAAGACTAGCCCGAAATAGAATATCGCCTTGCCGATGACCGGAAACCGCCCTCCGAAAAGGCCGATGATAAAGCCCAGAAGGATGAATACCGGCCCCAACGCCGTGAAGTTGAATGCGACAAGCTGGGCCGTAATGGTCGTGCCGATGCCAGCCCCGAGGATTATCCCAAGACTCTGGCTGAATGACAGGATTCCGGACTCCACAAGGCCGAGTGTTATGAGCGTTACTGCTGTGCTCGATTGGATGATTGCGGTGACGAAGCATCCGAGAATGACCGCACGGGGGGTGCTTTTCGTAGCCCTCTTGAGGAACGCGCGGAAGCTCTCCCCGGCCGCCTTCTGGATTTCCCTGCTGAACTGCTCCATCCCGTAGAGGAACAGTATCAGTCCCGAGGCGGCTGCGAGGATTATGCTCCAATCAAGCATGAGTATCAGCAAGGCTATTCCATATGAGGTTAAATACTGTTAATGCGAAATTTATATACGTGATGACCAAGGTGATCACTGAGCTGTTTCCCTAAGCCAGCGCTCCGGTCGCGTGTCAACGCTTCAGGAGCCAGGGAGCAATCCCGGCCACGGAGACCCGCGATGACGATTGACGTGCGGTCTGATATATATTCATTAGGTTGGATAACAGGGATCAGTCTTCCCAAATGAACAGTTTGTCGATGGTTGTTTTCAGCTCTTTTGCCAGATTGTGGGCCAGGAGTATGGAGCAATTATAACCACCTTTTTCTATGAAGACGATTGTTTCCCTGCGTACGCCAACTTTTTTTGCAAGGTCTTCCTGCGTAAGGTTGAATTTATCCCTTAGTTCCTTGATTCTTGTTTTCAAACCAGACACCTAGTCTATGTTTCCTTTTTTCTTAAACCACATCGCAAGAACAATGAATGTAAGCCCTGGTACGACAATCAATGCCTCAAAAGCGTACCTAAACTCCAGACCCGGGAGCTTAAAAAACTCCACCACAACCAGGTTGGCGAACATTATTCCAATGGCAAGCCATAAACCAGTAACAAACGCATAATAACCCGCCTTCCATGTGGCTTTTCTGGAAAATTCATCTTCTAAAGGCAACCCAGTTTTCATTGAAGTGACTTTTTCAGAAGCGGCAACAACTGCGACAAGCGCGACTGCCATGGCGATTGCGACCGAGGCGACCAGCCAAACTGAGCTGCCTGGCATGGAAAAAAACAACGAAAAGCCGGCCATCAGCAAAGCCAGAACAAAAACCCTTGTGAAAAGATTCAATCGGTTACCCATGATATCACCTGAATGTTAGATTAAACTAACATGTTAGTTATAACTAACATTAAGCATTTATACTTTTCGGTTAGATGATAAATCGCCAGCCAATGCCGGGTCTGGCATCTTTTTATGGTGTGGCTCAGCTATGCTTCCATGGAACTAGGCAAGACACTCTACGTCGCTAACAGGAAGACCTGGCGGGTATGGCTATCCAGGCACCACCGCAGAGCGAAGGAGATCTGGCTGATTTATTACAAAAAGTCATCCGGCAAGCCTAGAATCCTATACAATGATGCAGTGGATGAGGCACTGTGCTTCGGCTGGATAGACAGCATCGTGAAGAAAGTGGATGAGGAGAGGTTCGCCCAGAGGTTCTCACCTAGAAGGTCCGGAAGCGTGCTTTCACAGCTGAACAAGGAACGGATCAGGAAGCTGATTCTGGAGAATAGGATGACTGATGCTGGGATGAAGGCAGTCGCACACGCGTATAACGGCGAATCAGAGCATGGAAAAGCCGAAATACCTGAGGACGTGGTGAACGTCATGCGGAAACGCCCTGCCGCATGGAAGAATTTTCAGAGGTTCCCGGAAAGTTACAAAAGGATTCGTATGGCATATCTGGAAGGCCGCAGGAGACAGGGGGCAGACGCATTCCGGAGAAGCCTGGAGTATTTAGTCAGAATGACCGAAAAGAACAAGCGGTTCGGATTCGTAAGGGAATGAGATTATCAGACGTCTAATCAGCCTTTCTTCTTAGAGGCCTCGCAGTTCTTCTTAAGGTGCACGCAGGATTTCCAGTAGAAGAACCCGACCACCATGAAGGTCGAGATCGGTGAAAGCCAGGATGGGATATGGTATCCGAAGCTGTCCAGTATCATGATGGCCCCTAGGACAAGGATGGAGTACATGGCACCGTTCTTGAGGAACACGTACTTCTTTATGTTCTCTATGTTGCGTACCGTGAGCTCCCGGACCAGGAAAGCACCGATGCCATTGCCGATAAGGATCAGTGGCACTGCGAGCGTGAAGGCGAATGCGCCCACGACACCATCTACAGAGAATGTGGCATCTATCACTTCAAGGTAAAGGAGCTTGGACATGTCGCTCATGCCTTGCGCGCCTCCCTGCCCACGGAGCTCGAGCTCCTTCTGCTCTGCATTCTGCTTGAAGCCATGAACTATGAAGAATGCGGTGGATCCGACCACGCCTCCGAATGCCACCATGGGATTCATGTTCATAGCATACCAGGTGATGACAGCCAGGAAGATTGAGACCACAGCGAAGAACCAGACACTTTGTGATTTGAAGAACCGCTCGCCAGGAAGGCCAAAATGCTTCTCCTCCATGAAAAGCCAGTGGAAGAACAGGAAAATCAGGAAGATGCCGCCGCCCATGAGAAGGATCGGACCGCTGGCTTCTACCGCCTCGACCACGCTCGGGTCGCTGCTTAGGGTGGCTGTGAATGCGCCAATCGGACCAAGGGCTGGATTGGCAGCTAGCACGATGATACCTGGAAGGGCACCCCGCACAACAAAGACAGCGATTATCAGCCCCCAGAGAAGGAACCATTTGCGGGCCCGCTCAGACATCTTGGAGAGGACTTCGGCATTGATTATCGCATTGTCAAGGCTGGTGATGGCTTCGAAGAACGCTAGCCCAAGGACGGTAAGGGTCATCCCAAGTATGTCCACAGCTAGCGATATCGCTCAAAAAGTTTAAAGCAGGATTGAGTTTGGCTGGCGCAGCTTGGGTTGCCGGTACCGAACTCAGTATTTATGAACGCTTTTCCCGGAATTTTGTGCCGGTCTTTTTCCTTCTCCTGAAAAGCACGTAGGCGAACAGGATGAAAAGACCGATGATTCCTCCGTAGTCGAAAAGCGGGATGAGAAGGCAACAATAAAGGATGGCACCGCCAGCGCCAAGGAGGGAGATGAGCATCTCTCCTGAGTTGTGCATGGCATGGAAGAAGGCCGCGATCGGCACTCCTGCGAGGAGACCCAGAGCGGGTGCAGGGAAACGCCGCTCTATAAGCCATCCGATAAGGCCGCCGATTATGGCCGTGTAGAATCCATGGTTGGCTGAGAAAAGGATGGCCCGCATGAGGAACAGGGCGAACCAGCCGATGATGCTGGAACCCATGGGATTGGAAAGCAGATAGAGCCAGTCTTCTATGAATGAGAAGCCCATGCCAATGACGAAACCGAAAAGTATGCCATCTTCTATAGAGTCGTATTCATGATGCTCGGATATGAGGCCTAGGCCGGCGCCCTTGTAGAATTCTTCTGTGGGTGGGGTGAGCAGGAACGTGCTTATGAACCCAAGACCGAAGATGCCGAAGATGGCGCCCAAGATGGTATTCAGGCCTATGGCCATGAGGGCAGCCAGGCAGCCCCACAGGAACAAGGTGATGATGAGCCGGAGCGGTTCCCTTTCCCTGAAGTCCATATACCACCAGATGATGCACCAGACGTAGGGGATGATGAAGGCCATGAGGCCTGAAAGGACGAATGCCGCAAGGGCAGTTTCGGATTTCCAGACTTCTGCGGCTATTGCCATGTAGATGAGCATGATGACGATGCCGATAGCTTCGAGGAACCAGAAATATGGCGAAAGGAGGAACGAATGGAATTTCTGGAGGATGGTCTTGCCATTGGATAGTGGGAAGACCAGGGAGCCAAGGCTATATTCTCCTTTGAAGGCAGCGGCATGCTTGGTGCGGGTGGTGAGATAGAATGCCAGGATCGTTATGGGTAAGAGGAGGACTGCAAAAACCACCAAGAGGATGGTTATCAGAGAGGAGAAGCTCCAGAAGTTCCCCTCATAAGAAGACCAATCTGCGCTGAGCGCTATCGGCTGGGAGGTGTATTCCGTTTCCTCTGTCATCAGCACTGCGAATATCTTGTAATCCTGGCTCTTGAGATAATTGTATGGGATCAGGGCAGTGCAGTGGAATTCAGTCTGGTTGGAATAGTCCTCATAATATTCGAAATCCTTTAGGCAGTCAATCTCAGCCACGCGCCTGCCGTCGGCGTATATGTAGAGCGAGAGGGTATCCGGGGCCGTAAGAGACGGTGTGGAGATAGTTGTGTTGAACTCGTAGGGAGAATCGTCTGGAGCAATGGTGGCAGGCACCTCGGCGAATAATGCCAGGTTGTCATTCTGCTCCATCTCGCCGATCTCGAATGTGATGTCATCTTCTGCCAGGAAAGGCAGGAAGAGCATGATGACGCTTAGGAATATGCCGCAGAGCGCCGCGAACATCACCAGCGCTATGAATATGCGGTTGATGGCCTGCAGCAAGTTCTCACTCGCCACCTTTCTTGGTTTTTTCCATGGTTGGCATATGCAGGGACCCAATAAAATGTTTGCGGATGAAAGAGATGCGGTGATTGGCTGTTCGAAGGCATAAAGAGAAACGTCATAGTATTGGGCGTCGTCAGCTTCCTCACTGACGTATCCAGCGAGATGGTATTCCCGATCATCCCTCTTTTCCTGACCACTGTCCTTGGGGTGGGCGCGGAGATAGTGGGGCTAATTGAAGGTGTGGCTGACAGCATCTCCAGCTTGTTGGATATATTTTTCGGCTATTGGTCTGACCTGAGGGGGCGGAGGAAGGATTTCGTTGTGGCAGGCTATGGGTTGTCAGCCATCCTCAAGGCAGGACTGGTGTTCGCTACTATCTGGCAGCAGATATTGCTCATACGGGGCCTGGAAAGGGTCGGTAAGAGCATACGGACATCGCCAAGGGATGCTATAATCGCCGGATCGACAGAAGAGAAGAAACGTGGGGCCGCGTTCGGCCTCCACAGAGCCATGGATACAGCAGGCGCAGTCGTGGGGCCGCTCGTGGCTTTGGCCATACTGACCGCGTTCGGGCAGGGAGAGAGCGGATACCGGACGGTGTTCCTGTTCGGACTTATCCCTGCTGCGCTGGCGGTCCTGACCATCATCCTGTTCGTACGCGAACCCAAGAAAACAGTGCAGGAGGAAGTAGTGAAGAAACCGCATTTCTGGGAATCGCTCCGCATGCTCAGCCAGGACTACAAGCGCTTCCTTATGGTATCCTGCCTGTTCTCGCTGGCGTATTTCAGCTTCGCGCTTTTGATAGTGAGGGCGAGTGATATAGGCATCTCGACCCAAGATATATTGCTGACATACGTCCTGTACAATGTGGTCTATGCGATCACGTCCATGCCTATCGGTGCGCTTTCTGACAGAATAGGACGGAAGTACGTGATAGCCGCATCATTCCTGCTTTATGCCCTGATATGCGTGGGTTTCATATTTGTGAGCGAGTTCTGGCAGGTGGTCGCGCTTTTCGCGGTGTACGGGATTTTCGTGGCAGCTGATGAATCTGTGAACAAAGCCTACATAGCGGACATGGTCGGGGAGAAGTCAAGGGGGATCGCCCTGGGGGCGTATAATAGCGCAGTGGGTGCGGTCTATCTGCCTGCGAATGCGATATTCGGGGTGATTTGGGCGGTGTTGGGGACGACGGCTGCTTTCGGTGCAGCAGCAGTGGTTGCTGCTGTTTCTGGGGTGGCGATGTTCGGTTTGAAGGGCGACACCAACAGCTGAGAACCAGTGGTTACTTCAGCACCTTGCCGGTCTCCATGTACCATAGATATAAATCCAGCTCGCCTTGGGTGAGGCCTGCCAGCTTTGCGATTGAGGCGAGAATATGCTCTATTTCCAGATAGTGTTTCCGCGAGAGCGATTTGTTTTTGGGTTTTTTGATAACGCCATGTTCTGCGAGGACGTCGACTATGTGGAAATCTATGATGGCGACGCTAGAATGACCGGTGTTCCGCAGGAAATGGCTCGCTTCCTTGTAGCCTAGGCCAAGGACATTATCAGCAAGCCACTCGCGGCGTTCCGCATCGCTAGCTGCTGATGCAAGAACTAGACGAAGTCTGTTGTGGTGCTCTCGCGCTTCCATGATATACCTGGCTCTGGTATTGGGGAAACGGTAGCCAAGCTGTTTGAGTTTTTTGGCAAGACGCGGCTGTGGAAGCGTGATGAACCCGTCGCCGATAGCTTCTTGTATCGCTATCGCTCTTTCTGCATTGAAATTGGCCGTCAGCAGGCAGAAGCAAAGCTCCCCGAACAGCGCATCTTCTGACCATTTGCCTCCCTTTCTGAACTCTGACATGCGCTGGTTGACGGTGCGGCTAACAGGACTGTGCCTGAGTTTCCCTATGGATGCAAGAAGACGTTTCACTCTCTCCCTCGATATGGATATATGTTGGGGAAGGATT
>JAQTOF010000025.1 GCA_028713495.1 Candidatus Iainarchaeum sp. | reverse complement strand
TTGGCGCCCTTTACGTGGGAAGCGAGTCCCACCCTTATGCCGTGAAGCCTACAGGGACCATGGTGGCAGAAGCCATAGGAGCGACACCTAACCTCACCTGCGCAGACCTTGAGTTCGCCTGCAAGGCAGGGACAGCAGGCATGCAGATAGTCATGGCCATGGTGGACTCCAAGATGATAGAATACGGCATGGCCATAGGCGCTGATACCGCCCAGGGAAGGCCTGGCGATGCATTGGAATACTCTGCGGCATCAGGAGGGGCGGCTTACATAATCGGGCCTAATAAAGAGTCTGCAGCCACTATAGATGCGACCTGCTCGTTCACAACAGACACTCCGGATTTCTGGAGACGACAGCACGCTGATTATCCCTCGCATGGAGGGAGGTTCACTGGCAAACCGGCATACTTCAAGCACGTGATAAGCGCCACCCAGGCGCTGTTGCAGAAGACCGGGACCAGGATAGAGGATTACGATTACGTGGTCTTCCACCAGCCGAACGGCAAATTCCCGCTTGAGGCTGCCAAGAAGCTCAATGTCCCTGTGGAGAAGATCAAGACCGGCCTGCTCACCCCCATGGTGGGCAATACTTATTCAGGAGCATCCCCGCTTGGCCTGACAGCAGTGCTTGACGAAGCCAGGCCAGGGACCAGGATACTGATGACATCTTTCGGCTCAGGCGCCGGAAGCGACTCTTTTGCCATAACAGTGACAGACGGCATAGAAGCCATCCGCAACAAGGCTCCTAAGACCAGGGATTACATGGCCAAGAAGAAGTACATAAACTACGCGACTTACATCAAGTTCAGGAAGAAGCTGAGGATGTAGGGCTAATTGCCGGTCATGTCCTTTATTTTTTCTGTCTCTTCGCTAAGGAAGAATCTCAGGAAGTCCCTGAAAAGCATGCCTGCATAACGGCGCGAGATGACGCGATCATATCTCCTCGCCATGGGCTGCAGCTCGTCAGGTATTGTGGTCCTTCCAGGATATATCTTGAGGCCGCCCCTGCCCCCCGCCTCATTGGAACGCCTGGTTCTCGCCGCGAAGACATGCCCGGCCATGCTCAGCGCCTTGGAGCGCAGGGCATCCACCAGTTCGGCCATGCCCGGCTTCTTTTCCATCTTGTCGTATTCGGATTCAGGTATCTCCACTGAGGTGGTTCCCATGCCGAGGCTGTCGCCTCCGAAGGCATATCCCCCGGATTCGGCAGCCATCAGCGGAAGTGCCTTGTGCTCATCGGTCTCGTAATGGGTATGGAGTCCGTATTCTTCATGGAGCTCGTCCGCCAGGGCGAGATTCAGCTGGTTCGAGAACAGCCTCCTGGTACCGGTATGCTTCCAGCTGATGTCCTTGAGGAACGCCCTCAGCTCGGGGTCCTTCACCTCCAGTTCCAGCGGCTTGCCGTAAAGGCTCCGGTTCCACATGGCGGTAGAATCGCATTTTGATGCGCATTCCTGGGCTGTGTCCAGTGTGAGGGCTCCTGTGTCTACGGCACTGTAAAGGCCGACAAGAGGCACAGGGAGGCTGGGCGAGTTGAAATTGAACGGATGCGCGATGCAGATGATGATCTGGTTGGCGGCCTGGAGACGGAAAAGAATGGACATTATGCTATGGAAATCCATGCCGCTGAAATATGCCGGCATGTCACCCCTCTGCCCCATGTCCAGTATGGCCCGCCTCACCTGTATCAACGCGTTGTGGTTCCTTCCGATGATCACGAAATGCGGACCGTTGACGCGCGGGCCGTACATCCCGAACGACGCGGTCACCTCCACGCCGGGCATCGCAGTGAAACCAAGCATCTGACCTGCCCAGGACATGAACGCGAATGGCTCCCTCACCACGCTGTTATGGCAGCTTAGTCCACCGTAATCGATATGGCGATAACTCCATGTACGCATATTGTCGGTCAAGAATGAGACGCCGTCATCGTAATCCACCATGCCGGGCCGGATGGTTTTCCCGTTCTTATCCACATAAGACGGGCTGAGGCTGCCGAAGTGCTCGTGGAAACTCAGGAAGAACACATTCAGGGGCTTCTTCGTAGCGTCCTTGAGGATACGCTCAACCGCAGCGGAGACTTGGGAATCCGATGCGGACAGAGGCAGCCTGATGCGCCGGTTGATTGAGGAAGGGCTGAGCCTGAGACCATATGGATCAGGATTGGAATACTGGATAGTCACCGAGCCGTCATGCTCGCTTTTCATGAACACGCAGAAGCTGGAGCGCTTGCCGTCAAGGCCCCGGTTGAAGATGGTCATCTCTTCCGGACAGAGGATGCGGCCGGTAGGGTGTTCGTATAACACGTCCTTGCGAACCATGGGGAACCCGGCGCCAGCCATGCGCTCCGCAAGCTTCTCTTCTACCCGCCCTTTGGCGAGAATGACCGCCATTCTACCCACCCAGTATTATTGTGTTTAATTGTGTTTTTAAAGGGTGGTGAAAGTCATTTCTTGTAGGCTACGTAGATGTCGCCTTCTATCATGGTACCGTTGTGATAGAAGTGGTGGATGAAATAGAGGTTTCCGGCATCGTCAAAGGTGGGCTCGCCTGCGAACTGGGAGATTATGAGTTCTGGTTCCTGCCATTCACCGTCTGCTTTCTTCGATCTGAAGATTGCGGGAGTCCCATAGTAGAACCGGGTGAACCATAATTCGCTCTGGTCCGGGGTGAGATACATCCAGCCCTCGTCATCGGCAGAGTTGACAGCAGCGATATTCTGAGGCTCCTGCCATTCGCCATCGGATTTCTGGCTCATCCAGATGTCAAGGCCGCCTTTCCCGCCGGGTCTGGCCGAATGGAAATACAACTGATTCCAGTCAGGTGAGAAATACAATTCTCCGACCTCGTATTCCGGCTTGAAATCAGCGTTCTTCCAGTTTGTCCATTTGCCATCTTTGTAATCCGCAGTGAACCAGTGCACGCCGGTGTATCCTTCCCTCGCAGAGCAGAACCACATCGTGTTCCCCTGGACGAATTCGCATCCGTCCATTGCCAGCTTGCCGGGGTCCTGTAGTATAACCCTCTCAGGCTCGCTCCAGCCTGTGCTGGTCTTTTTTGACACATATATTCCGGTCACATTGTCAAGGAGCTGTTTCTCCACAGGAACACTCACGTCAGGTGTGAAGAAGAAATAGAACTCGTTACGGTCTACAGCTATGAAAGGGGAATCCTCTCCGCCGGCAGTGTTTATCGGCCCTTCAAGCGGCACCGGCTCGCTCCATTCGTTTGAATGCAGTTGCGGGGGATATTGGTCCATCTCAGGCGTCATCTTGACTGCGTCTGCAGGTATTTTGCTCTCCCTGGACGGCAGTTCGACCTTCTGCTCGCTGACACAACCGCAGATCAGGACGAAAGCCAGCAATATGGCCAATATGGATTTCATAACGGGCCCGACGAGATTTGAACTCGTGACCTTCGCCTTCCACCTTTTAGGAAAAGATGCCCCAGAACTGGGTGTTGTCTTTTCCAAAAATAGGAGAGCGTCGCTTAAGACTTGAATCGGCGTGTGGCCAATCCAATCTATCCAAGCTGAGCTACGGGCCCCTACTACCTACTATTGTATTCCATAAGCCATTTAGAATACTTATCCTTGTGAATGTGATTCTTAGGAGATATCTCTTTAAACCATTTGTTGAAGTTTTTCGTGCCCTTCAGCCTCAAATATTTACTACCCCGGATTACAGTAAAATCATGGTTATTTAGAGTTTTAGTCAACCATTCGAGAACTTCACTGTTTTTCAGAGTTATGTCCAAAACCGGATATGGACGTTTATATCTTGGATCCCTATCGAAAAAGGTCGAACCATCCGTGTCGAAAATACCTCGAATTAAAAGTTTCTGGAGCCGCCAGGATTTTGGAAACTTGCCCACATTGAAGAAATGCTTGGGGCCTATGGGAAAGTTGAAATTATTCGAGAAGAAATCGAAAATGCCTCCACTGTTTATGATTATGTAGTAGGTATTGTAGTCTTTTCTTTCTTGGTAATAACCTCGTACGTTGAATGCGTTTTTTATTAATCTTTGAAGGTACTTTCTGTATCTTGTTTCAGATTTTAGATTACCGCAGAAGCAAACCTGTTTTCTTCTTCTGGGATTTCCTGAAAGACCAATCCAGCCATCACCAGCCAGAATCCCTAAAATTTCATTTACTCGCGGATCGGCAATACTGGGCAGATTTGAGCGTATCTGAGCAATTCTTTTATTTGTGAAACCGACCTGTTTTTTAGATTTTTTAAGGGCTGGATGGCAATCGGAATGCTCATTATCCCCCATGAATGGTTGCTTCGGTGCCCGTTTTTAACGCTACGCCCACCTCATTTCCGCGTTCATTTAAAAACCGTTTTCAGTATCTTTTGAGTTATGATTCTACAGCTATCTGAACTCATCAGTCGTGCCGTCGAGCAGACGCTTGAGGAACGGATAGCGATCTCATTCTCAGGAGGCGTGGATTCCACTGTCATAGCCGCAGTGGCGAAAAAGCACGCTAATGTGGAGCTTTTCACTGCAGGAGCTGAGGATAGCCAGGACCTACTGTGCGCCGAGAAGGTGGCATCAGAGCTCGGCCTTCCGCTCAACCGTGTGCTCCTGGATGAGAAGACAGCTATGGATGCGTATGCGAAATGCCATTCCATGCTCAGGCTGGACCTTCTGAAGCTGGAGATACTCGTGCCGGTCTATTGCGTGGCCCAGGCAGCAGCCAAGAAAGGCCATTCTGTGCTGCTCTTCGGCTCAGGCGCAGAGGAGCTGTTCGTAGGCTATGAGAGGTATTACTTATACAAGGAGGAAGGCAAGGACCTTGAATCCCTGCTCAAGGATGAGTTCCGCACCCTGCCCCAACGGGATATCGGATGGATGAAAAAGGTATGCAGGAACTGCGGCCTTGAAGCCCGTTTCCCGTTCTACAACAAGGACCTGGCTGAATTGATGTTCTCTGTGCCCCTTGAGGAACGGATGGACGACCGGGAGCTAAAGAAAGGCGTGCTAAGGGAAGCTGCCAAGGTACTTGGAACTCCGAAAACAGCCCTGATGAGAAAGAAAAAAGCCATGCAATACGGCTCTGGGGTGCATAAGATGCTCATACGCAGGGCCGATGAGATCAACCGCGTTTACCCCGCGCTCTTATCGCGGCCTCTATGACATTGCTTATCAGCATGGCCACGGTCATGGGGCCCACGCCGCCCGGAACAGGGCTGCAGTTCGCTTTCTGTATGACTTTGGCATAATCCACGTCGCCGACAGTCTTTTCACCCACCTTTGTGGTGCCGACGTCTATGATATATGCGCCTTCCTTGACCATGTCTGCTTTGACCAGGGCAGGCACCCCAGCGGCTGCGATGATTATATCGGCGTTCTTGGTGTGCTCTGCCAGGTTCTTGGTCTTTGAATGGCAGATAGTCACGGTCGCATGCCTTTCAAGGAGCATGAATGCGAGCGGTTTTCCTACGACATTGCCACGGCCGATGACTGTCGCATTCCTGCCTGCTATCGGCACGCCATAGTAGTCAAGCATCTTTATGATACCTATCGGGGTCGCTGGCATGAACGTGTCGGATATGCCTAAGAACATCCTGCCCATGTTTGTGGATGTCCAGCCGTCCACGTCCTTCTTGGGTTCTATGGCCTCCACGACGCGGGTGTAGTCGATTTGCTTGGGAAGGGGAGATTGGACGATGAAGCCGTCCACAGTGGGATCGCTGTTGAGCTTTTTCACGAGCGCGAGCAGTTTGGCCTCGGTGGTGCCTTCAGGCAGTTTCTCCAGCCTTGCGTGGATGCCGACCTCGGCGGCTTTCTCCATCTTCTTCCTGACATAAATCTCAGAAGCAGGATCTCCGCCCACAAGGACTATGGCAAGGGATGGCTTGCGCTTCATGCCGGCAACCATGTTTTTAGCGTTGTCCATGATGCCGGCCGCAGGCTCCTTGCCTGAGAGGACTTTGTACATACTACCGTTGTGGCGGCTAAGGGTTTTAAAAACGTTTATCGGTGTATTCTAATCTTGTTGGGCCTGTAGCTCAGCCAGGTTAGAGCGACGGTCTTATATGGCGCGTTCTAGCACAGTATAAGACTGGCTGTGAGCCTACTAGGAAAGCCGTAGGTCCTGAGTTCAATTGCGCCTTTTAGGAAAAAGCGCCCAGAAAACGGATGCTAAAAAGCGCAGAACCGATCTCAGCAGGCCCAATTTTCTTTCTTTTTGTTCAGCTCAGGCTTCGTCTTCAGCCAAGCTTTTCTTGAACAGGAAAAATAGCACCGCCACGGCAGCTATACCAAGGGCAGCTATCACGACAGCCATATAACCGAGCAAGGACTCGCTCTCGCCAGTGTATTTAGGGACTTCCATACCAGATGAGGCGGTCTCATTCTTTGCCGGAGGCTGCTGCTCAGACACGGTCTGGTTTGCAGGTGGCTTTGGAGAAGCCTCGGTCTCATTGACTTCGCTCTCATTCTGCGCCTGAGGCTCAGGAGCTATGAATACGCTGCAATCCACCTGGTTCGGACAGTAGTTCGGCGTCATCATATACATGCAGGCAGCGCCCATCTGGGATGGTGCCACGTCAGGGCACACCGCAAAAGTGCCGTCAGGCTTGTAGAACGTGCTCCCTTCGCCAGGGACGCTTGAAACGACCTTCACCACGTCGCCAGAACAGAAATATATCGCTTGGACGTCTGCTTCCTTGCATTTTTCTGCTGCGGTCTGATTGGCAGATTCGCCGACAGTAGCGTCTATGACAACGGCAGAGCTGAGCGATAGCATGATGAATAGCGCGAGTAAAGCCGTCATTTTCATTTACACACCTATACAAATTATGAAACAAATAGATTAAAAAGGTTAGTTTTCTACTTCTTGGCTGTCACGACGATAAGATGATAGCCGAACTCGGTCTGGACAGGCTGGGACACCACGCCTATAGGCAATGAGAACGCGGCATCCTCGAACGCCTTGACCATCTGACCTTTGCCGAAGAAACCTAGATCGCCGCCAGACTTGCCACTCGGGCAGACCGAATGTTTCTTGGCCAGCTTGGCGAAATCGGCGCCGTTGTCCAGCTCTGCCTTGAGCTTTTTAGCCGTATCCTCATCCTCGACCAGTATATGGCTCGCTTTGACTTGCATAATATCCACCTTAGGGTTGAACCCACTCTATCTCATAGTATTCATATTCGCTCCCTGGAAGCTCGATCTCCTTTATGACATAATAGGTCACGCTGCTCTCCCGATCGGAAATCGCCATCATCATCTCAAGGCCGAAGTTCTTGCACTCCGCGAGCGCTTCGGCAAGCTCCTCCCCTCCGATATACTCATCCTCTGTCAGGGAGTACATCAGGTACTTGGGCGAGCCGTCCTTGGGCGTCTCTATGCCGCCGGATTTTCGATGATAGAGCAGGAAATCCAGCCTGGGCTTCTTTGGATTGAGCTTTATGGGCGTCTTCTTGCCAGGTATGGCCAGGATGAAGGTCTTCTTCACGCTGTGCGCCACGCGGATGGCGCGAGCCCATTCTGAGATTATGAGCTTGTTCTTCCTTGGGAACACGTGTATGACGTGCTTGGAGTGCATCCATTCGTCCTCTGAGCGCACAGGGGATGCACCAGGGAAATAGATCCTGAAATGAGTGCCGAACTTGAAGCCGGTCTTGATTACATAGCCCCTGCGCCTCCAGTCCTCATAGACCAGGTACATGTCGCTGAAGAACTTTATCCTCTTGTGGGCAGCTTTCTCGACGTCAGAGAGCTTCACGTTCTTGAGGTGTAGGCTGCCATGCTTCAGCAGGAATATGGTCTCGTAGATGTCGTATTTCGATATCCTGCCACGATGCGCTGCTTTGTAAGTACCGAACTGGCCTATCCAGTAGCGCTCGTAGAGCTCTTTCCCCACTGATTCGTCATCCACCAGGGTGAGGAGGTCGTTCGGGAAGAACAGACCATCGAACGAGAAGGCGTCCAGCTTGAAGTCCGAGCTGGCGTATCCCTTGAGCACCGTCCTGCCATAGCTGCCTTGTGCCTCTGTTACAGGGCGGGGGATGAGTCCCTTGTCACGGTAATCCTTGTAGGTCAGGTAGCGGGCGAGCAGCTTCTTGTTCTTCAGGAATAGCGATGCGACCTCGTTGAAGCGGTGTTCGTTGCCTGCATCGTCATAGCACCTGCCGTTCCGTATGTCCATGACGTATAGGGCTTCCTCTGGTGTGAGGTATATCACTCCCTTCTTCATCTGGCCGTAAAAACCGTTTTGCAGCGAGGAGACATCAGAGGGCTCCTTCACCAGCAACGAACGCTTTTTCCGGTCCAGCTCAAGCTTTATCATGTTCAAACATCTCGAGCGGAAACTCCGAAAAGTCATCTATTATCGCATCAAAGCCATATAAACCCTTGCTTGCAGGCGAGCGGACGACCACCAATCTCATGCCTGCACGCCTGGCCGATTCGCATCCGGCATAAGAATCCTCGATGACGAGGCATTCAGAAGGCTTCATGTCGAGCTTCTTCGCTGCATGCAGGAAAGGACCTGGATCAGGCTTCCTTATGTCTATGTCGTCCCCGCTCACGATAAGGTCGAAAAGGCCGTCCAGGCCAAGAGTTGATATGGCCAGGGCGACATTTGAGCTGTGGCTTCCTGAGACTATGGCAGTCTTTATGCCCTTCTTCCGGATGGTTTCCAGGAACGCTTTGACGCCAGGGGTTTCCCGCAGCTCGCCTTTCCTGATTTTGGCCTCGTAGAGATTCTTTCTCTTCTCCACCAGCTCGCCGATGTCGGTCTTGATGTTGTACTCCTTGGCCAGCCGTTCTATTATGCTTCTGGAACCGGTCCCTGCGAACTCGCGGTACCAGCGCTCCTCTGACACGTTCACACCGAATGGCGATAGCAGCTCCAGGAAGCTGTCCATATGGAGGCGCTCGGACTGCACCACCACGCCGTCGAAATCGAAGAGGACCGCGCGTATCATGATTAGAAAGCCAAGGCAACGTTTTTAATAATAAACCGGCTAAATGGGGCTCCATGAGACAGATCTTGTTCGGCTTGTTCGGCATAACGGTAGCATTCCTACTGATAGCGGGATGTTTAGGAGTCGGTGAGCAGCCGCAGAACGTCACCAATGAGACGAATGAGACGCCTCCGCCTCCTCCGGTCAAGGTCCCGTCGTTCACCATAACGAGTCCTGGCCAGGGCGAGACTGTGCTCATCCAAGGGGATACCGGGGATATCACGCTCCTCATAAGCACCCAGAACCTGTTGCTGAAACAGCCAGGCGGAGTCGCCAAGAATGGCGAGGGCCATTTCAAGATAACAGTGGACAATGGCAACCCGCTGACCGTCTCGACGAAGACATACGTGCTGAGCGGCATGACAGTTGGAGAGCACACCGTGAAGGTGGAACTCTACAACAATGACAGGACCTCCTATTCGCCGAGCATATCCAAGCAGGTGACGTTCAATGTGGAGAAGGAGAAGCCCGCTGAATACATCCCGCAGGAATACACGGTTTCCATAGAAGACTTCGCCTATGACCCTGCAGACATAACCGTGAAGGTCGGAGACAGCGTGACATGGGATAACACAGGAGCTTATCCGCGCTCAGCCACGTGCTTCATAAACGGCAAGCAGGTGTTCGACACCACAGTGCTCGGCCCGGGCAAGAGCGCCACCATAAAGATGGTGGAGACCATGGAATGCGAATACTACTCGGTCACCCACGTGGCTATGAAAGGCCATATCACAGTGGAGAGCAACGGGAGCGAGACCAACTAATATTCTATCTCTATTTCTCCCTTTTTCACCCATATCTGGCAGGCCAACCGCTCATCCCTGTGACGGCATAGCTGTTCCTCCAGCTGGGTGCGGGGAAGCAGGTTCTCCTTGCCTTTAACGACCCTGCATATGCAGGTGCCGCATCTGCCGCTCTCGCAGCCGAAAAGCATGCCTGAGCCTGCCTTCGCATACTCAAGAAGACGGGCGCCGTCAGGGACATCCAACGTGACGCCATCATTCACGATCGTTACCTTGGCCATTGGGATCCGCTCAGCCGCCGGCCTCTTCCTCGCCCTCGAAAAGCTTCTTCTGCTTTATCCTGTCCAGGGTCTTCCACTTTAAACGGACAAATGGCTCCACCACTGCACGTTTACCCTTGTCCTTCAGCGCATCTATGGTCTTGGGATCGGATGGGTATCCGCTGCCGAAATCGCATGTGGCTTTCTTTATCTCTTCCACTTTATGGTCACGGATTACCTTGGCGCAGATGGATGCGGCCGCCACTATGGGATAGTTCTCATCGGCTTTGTGCTCTGCCTCGAACCGGTTGGCGCCGAACTTCTCCATGCGTTTGCGGAAGGTCCAGGAGTAGCGGTCAGGCATGTCTATCATGACATCGCCTTCGTCAAGCTTCTTCAGGAGGGCAGCCATGAACTTGGCTTCGATATCGTTGAGGGACATGGTATTCATGAGGTCATTCAGGTCTGCGGCGCTCACTTCCACCCACCTGAAGGTGCAGAACGCCTTGAGCTTCGCGTAGGCATCCTCCCGTTGGTTGGGGGTGAGCGCCTTGGAGTCTTTGGAGGCGAGCTTGCGGAGAAGCTTCTCGTCGTCGCGTTTGCAGAAAGCGCAGCAGATCACCAACGGGCCGAGCACTGCACCGCGCCCGGCTTCGTCAATGCCTGCGATGTAAGAAAGCATAAATAGGATAAAACGGATCCGCGTCGGCGGATCCTAGGTGAGGTCCAGCCTTCAGTAGGCCATGTTCCTCTTCTCGACGATGATGAAGTCGCCGACGGCTAGCACGCTCTCGTATTGGACATGCACCATGCCATCGTCCTTCTTCATCTTGCTGGCCAGTTCGCTGTCTGGATTCGGCTCAATGATGAGAGTCTCAATCTTGCCGCTGACTTCATTGACTTCCAAGTCAACGAGTCTTCCGAAGTCATCGCCTTCGTTGGTCACCAATTTCTTCCCTGAGAGTTGTCTTGCTATAAGATACTTGGCCATCCTATCACCATACGTAAATGTTGTCTCGTTAGACGATTTGCAGTTTAAGTTTATAAACGTTGCTGAGAATGTCAACAAGACGTCAGGACTTGAAATCCAGGGTGTGGAGGCGTCCGGACTTCATCTCATACACCGGTACAAGGGCCGGAGTAGGGACATGGCCCTGCTTAACCTGGTAGTCTGTCTGATCCTGGAACGTGCCTGAATTTATCACGAGCGTGCCGCGATATTGGGTATATCCGTTCTTGTGCACATGGCCGGAATGGAAGACGTCCGGGGGCTCTTCTATCACCATATAGTCCACGTTCTCAGGTATTATCAGGTTGCCTCCGTAGATGGGCGATAGGTGGCGCCTCTTCAGGTATTCCACCATCACCTTCTCAGGGTGCGTGTAGGACATTTGGGGTATGCTCGCGATCATGGAGTCCATGGACGTCGCATGATAAATCAAGTGCTTCACGCCCTCTAGGGTGAAGCAGGACGGATTGCCTATCAGGGTTATGTCTGAGGATATCATGTCCTTCCCAAGAGCCGGTTGCGGCTCTCCTCTCCGGACCGCATCATGGTTGCCGGGTGCCGCGATCACTTCGATGTAATCCGGCAATGCCTCCACGAAATCATCGAACATCTTGTACTGCTGGTAGATGTCCTTCACAACAAGGTCCTTCTCCTGGTTTGGATAGATGCCGATTCCGTCGGCTATGTCCCCTGCGATGCATATGTATTTCACTTTGCCTGCCAGATCCCTGGCCTCCCCTCTCCCGTGGAGCCAATCCGAGAATGTCTTCAGGTGCTTGGACAGGAAATGGCGGCTGCCGAAATGCAGGTCAGAGAGATAAGCGACGGCCACGTCGGCTTCGACCTGCTTCTTCTCGCGGATGACAGGTATGTCCGGCCATTCGATGTCCTCAGCTATGATATAAGGCTCCAGGACCTTGCCGGTTATGGCCACGATATCGTCTAGGAGCACGGCCTTGGCCTTGTCCATTATCTTATCGTTGAACCTGGACTGGGAGACCACGATCTTGAATGTGCCTGTGAAATCCTCCACCTCGAAAAGCAGGTTGCCCTTCTTGGTGTCGCGCTTCTCGGAGATGAAAACGATGACGCGAACCTTCTCGTTGAGGTGCTTCCTGACATCGGCCAGCTCCACGCTGGGAACGGAATTGCTGCGCCTCAGCATGCGGGAGATGCGCTCGAACCTGTTCCTGAAATGCGCGATGAAATTGTCGACCTCGCCCTTTGTCCTGGATTTGCCCGTGACATCGAGCGTGTGGTTGATCTTTATGTCTGGCGGATGCTCCTTGGAGGTAGGTGAGAACAGAGGCGCATTGATGACCTCGGTCTGGGGGATCTCAGGCGGCTTAGTGAGGTCCTCCAGGTCCTCTTTTGTGATGAATGGTTTGTCCAAAAGAAGTATCTTCTGCATGAGCATGCCGGATTGGTCGTTGTTGAGAAGACCCTCTGCGTCTACGGCAATCCGGATGCCTCTCTCAGCGAGCTCAGCGATCATCGCCTCACGTTCGCTCATTCAGTGCTTCGAGCGCGCTCATGATGGCCCATATCTGGGTCCTGGCATGGGCGGGCATGTTTATGTCCTCGGTTATGGACTCGATCAGATAGATGGCCGCGCTTATCTTGACGCTCTTCTCGTCGTTGCTGTCAAGCCTGACCTTGGCCTCGGAAAGCGCCTTGCGGATGTTTTTTGGGATAGTAGTATCGCTGACGAGATTATCAACCATTTCGCTTATTTCTTTGATATCCATAGGACCACCTGGCAGAAAGCATTAGCTTCAAGGATTTGATAGCTAGTAGATGATTGAAAAGGAATTTAAAAGGCTTAGGACGCGACATTCGCGTCCAGAAACTATGGCCAATGAAAATTCGGGCCCGCCGAGATTTGAACTCGGGACCTACAGCTTTCCACCTTTTAGGAAACGGTGCCCCAAAACAGGGCTTCCATTTTCCTATTGTTAGAAGGCTGCCGCTCTATCCAAGCTGAGCTACGAGCCCGTACTTGATTTACAAAAAGAACTAGCGTCCTAAGTTTAAAAAAACAGCGGGAATTACTATTCTTCCTCTTCTTCCCAGTCCTCTTCCTCGAAATCGTCTTCTCCGGGGTCTTCCTCTTCGTCTATGTGAAATGGCTTCATAACATCAGATCTGTTCATTCGTCTTCTTCTTCCTCTTCCCACTCGTCCTCTTCAACGTCGTCGTCTTCCCAGTCTTCCTCTTCGTCTATCCTGAGGGGTTCCATTTCATGCACCTGAGGTTTGATGGCTATACCGTAGAAATGCTTTTAAACATTCTTGAAGTGCGCGGTTCCGGCACTTGAAGGGAATATGACAAAAAGAAGGTCATTTCAGCCTGACAGCTTCCAGGTCTGCCAATGCGCGCGAGTCCTTGCGCATCATCATGCCTATGGATCTGGCGAACTCCTCTGTCTTGCCCCAGTCACCGTGCATGGTGAGCACGCGCTCAGGACCAGGCCTCAGGTTCTTGAGATAAGCAGCGAGCTGGGCGCGGTCGCTGTGGCCTGAGAAGCCTTCAGCTGTGTCCACACGCATGTTGATGTTCAGCGTCTTCATCTTGCCGTCATCTCCGAGGATGGGTAATTCCTTCATGCCGCGCTGCACCTTGCTCCCGAGCGAAAGGGCGCTCTGGTAGCCCACGAAGACGAGCGCATTGTTCGGATCGTCTGCCATGAGCCTGAGGTATTCATAGGATGGACCGCCGGTGAGCATACCGGAAGGAGCAAGGATCACAGCAGGCTCGCCGTTGATTATCTCTTCCTTCGATGTGCCTTTGGCGACCTTTATCAGCGGGGACTCGAACGGGCTCCGGTCTGAGAGTATCCTCCTCTGGAGCTGTTCACGGAGATATTCCGGATACGCTGTGTGGATGGCTGATGCCTCCAGGATCATGCCGTCTATGTATATCGGGATATTGAGGTCTGGCTCCCTGCGCATCATCTCTTCCAGCACAAGAAGGATCTCCTGGGAACGGCCGACCGCGAATACCGGGATCAGGACCTTGCCCCTCTTGGCGATGGTTTCCCGTATGATCGAGGATAGCCTCTTCTCGCTGTCGAACCTGTTGACAGAGATGTCGTTCCTGCCACCGTAGGTGCTCTCTATGAACAGGGTCTCGAGACGGGGGAAGTGGGTCGTCGCAGGGTCGAAGAGCCGTGTGAAGCCGAACTTGATGTCGCCTGAGTAGACCAGGTTGTGTGCGCCCTCTCCGATATGGAGGTGGACGCTGGCGCTGCCGAGGATATGGCCTGCGTTGTAGAGCGTCATCTTTATCTCAGGAGTTATGTCCACGACCTCTTCGTAATCAACGGTGATTATGTTGCGGAGCTCCTTGTAGATGTCCTTTTTGGTATATGGCGGGTCGGTGTTGAACGCCTTCTTGCAGAGATTCAGGT
>JAQTOF010000024.1 GCA_028713495.1 Candidatus Iainarchaeum sp. | reverse complement strand
CCTCGGCCATAACAGGAGGGGCGACATTCGTGGAAAGGGCCTTCGCAGGAGACCCGGCCCACATGAAGGGCATCATGAAGGAGGCGATAGCGCACCGAGGATTCGCCCTTGTGGATGTCCTCCAGCCATGCGTAACTTTCAACAAGCTGAACACTTATGACTTCTTCACGAAGCGGTGCTACAAGCTCGAGGAAGCGGGGCATGACCCTTCTGACATGATGAAGGCGCTTGAGAAAGCGATCGAAGGCCCGAACACCAATTATGAGAAGATAGCTATCGGCGTGTTCTACAAGGCACAGAAGCCGACCTATGAGGACAGTCTGCCCCAGATAAAGGATAATGCGCTGGTCGAGCAGGACATATCCAGCGTGGACATCTCAGCTGTCTGCGAAGAGCTTATGTAGATTTCGGAGGGGTCCAGCCGGCCGCTACCAGCTTCCCGCCACGCTCATGATAATCCATGAAATTAGCGATAATCTGGGCCGAATAGCTTATCGCTCCGGGTATGAGATGATTTGCCTGTTGGAAACACTCCTCATCTGACAGCTTGCCTGTCTTTTTCTGGTCCGGCCTGGTGCCCTGCTTATCAACGCTCCGGAATTGCTGGGTATCTGACACTGCTTGTTCGATGAGAAGACCTAGGTTAGTGACGACATTACGGTCATACCAGGTACGATCAGGCTTGGGGGGCCGGGCATTCTTGCCGCTCCAGATCCTGGCATTGGCCTGGTTGGACTTCCGATCCGGATGCTTATAGTCGGCGCGCACCAGCCAGTTTTCCAGCGAGTCGGGTTTGCCAAGCACGACATTCGGACCATGGATGTCGTTGTGGACATGAGCAGGGACATGCATGTCTGAAATCAAATGGACCAGGTGGCCAAGGGCGCAGAAAGCATTGGGCTTGTTACCGATTTTGTAGTAGTCGGATGCGATTTGCCAGTATTTCATGGCACGATCTTTCGCGGTTTGGAACCTCACCTCGCCACCAACCAGGCTGAGCCCCCGGTCGTCAGGATCGCGTGACGGATCATAGAAATGCGCGAAATAGGGACGGTTGAGCTGGTCCTTCTCGGTCTCGCCCTTTGTGACAGCCGCCCAAAACCTTGAGGCGAGTGTGAAGATACCTTGGAGGAAAGACGGGATCTTGCTTGCGTCCGGGATAATGGCATTGGTCAGGTCGCGCTTGCTCTTGAATGTACGTTTTGGCTCTGAGGCATAGAGATTTGTGAACGATTCAAGTGGAGCGAAAGAGAAGTCCTCGGCTGCAGCACCGACCACCAGATGGAGGGTGTGGCTGGACACTAGAGGGTTGTTGCAGAGGCAGGCTGCCTCATATGCTATATATTCGTGGGTAGGGGCACGGCCATTCAGGAGGCGGGCCAGCTCTTTCTGGGCTTCCGCCTCGGTTACGAATGCACCGCTTTCCTCTGATGTCGTCTCACCAGGGGCAAGGACGTCAATCTTGGCCCAGTCTGTGATGCGTCTTGACAACGTGCCATGGCTCTGCACCCCATGGGTCGCGAATTGCAAGGTTGACTGTACGAGTGGCTCTTCCGGGATCTTCTGGGGTGCCATGCCACCTGCTCCTGCGAAGGCCGGCACGAGTCCAGGCGGAAACAAGGTATCCAGAAGGAGGAACTGTTTGGTTTTCGTGAATAGATCTTCGGCCTTTGCGGCCACTCTTTGGCGGGTCCTAGTCATGTGTAGCTTCATGACAAGATATTATCAGTAGTATATATTTTAAACCACATCGAACGCGCTGCAACAGTTAAAAAACCAAAAAGCGTAGAAATACCATGATCCTGAGCATCACAAAGAATCCGATAGCTGCGATCATCTTCGGTTTTTTGTTCATCTGTTTCGGAATCGCGCTTGCGATATCTGATCTGATACCGCTCACGTGGGATACTGTGGACGGGAAAGTCCTGTCTTCTGAGATGCGGAACAGGACCGATGGCATGCACCGGGTTATCATAGACTACACATACGAATATGACGGCGCGGCACATCAGGACCATTGCTGTGATTTATGGACCAGTGATGAGCAGTATGTGAAGAGCATGGTGGAGTCTAACAAAGCAGGTGCAGAGATAGATGTCCTTGTGAATCCGTCCAGCCCTTCTGAGTCGCTTTTGAAAGATGGCATCAGGCTCTTCGATATCCATGGTAAGAGCGTGCCGGCGATGGTTGTATCTGCGGTCGGATTGCTGGTAATAGCTTCTGGGGTCATCTCTTTGCTGAGACCTGAACTCCGCGATAGAGACCCGGGTGAGCAAGGTTAAAAACATAGGAAACGATGTATAGGTGTGAAAGTTATCCCAAGGGCGTACCAGCTCGCCATATACAATTCTATAAACCAGAACGGCAACACGCTGGTTGTTCTGCCGACAGGCTTGGGCAAGACACTGATAGCACTCATGCTGATAAAGGACAGGATGAAGCTGGGTAGGTGCCTTTTCCTCACGCCGACAAAACCGCTCGCCAAGCAGCACCAGCAGTCTGTCATGGGGACGCTTGAGCTGTGCGATAAGAATGTCTCGCTGGTTACTGGAGAGGTGGCGCCGGCCAAGAGAAAGGCGATGTATCAGACAGATGTGGTGATCAGCACGCCGCAGACCATAAGGAACGATCTTGATAACGGCGTGCTCCAGCCTGATTTCTCATTGGTGATATTCGATGAATGCCACAGGGCAGTAGGGGATTACGCTTATACCCAGATAGCCGAGAAGCTTGGCTCGGAAAAAACGCTTTTTATCGGTCTTACCGCATCGCCTGGAGGAAGGCACGACAGGATAAAGGAGGTCATGGATGCCCTGAGGATAAGCAATGTGGAGATACGCAGCCATGAGGATTCTGACGTTGCGCCATATGTGCAGAAAAGCACGGTGACCTGGATCCCTGTGGACCTTTCCGATCATTTCAAGGAGATAAAGAAGGAGCTGGACAACCTCACTGGCAAACATGCCCAGAGGCTGGCTGGGATGGGATTCCCTCCGCCATTGAAGCACAAGGGCAAATTCATGGAACTGCGCCAGAGGATACTGAACATACCGCACAACATCAAATATCCTGCGCTGGTGCAGTATTCAGTGCTTCTGCATCTGCTTCACATGACCGAACTGCTTGAGACCCAGGGCATCTATCCGATGAGGAGCTATCTCGAGAAGCTTGGGGAGAAGGAAAGCAAATCTGCGAAACTGCTGTTGAAGGAGCCAGGCATGGCCAAGGTGAAGGAGCTCTGCCAGAAGGACGAGGACCACCCTAAGATGGCTGTGCTGGTGGAGACTGTACAGAAGCTCGCTGGCAAGAAAGTGATTGTGTTCGTGCAGTACAGGGCCCAGATAGCCAGGATCGTTAGCGTGCTGGAAGGGAACAGGATAAGCGCGAAGCAGTTCGTGGGCAAGAAGGATGGTGTGACAAGGAAGATGCAGGAGGAAACCATCGCTGATTTCAGGGCAGGAAAGTTCGATGTTATGGTTGCGAGCTCGATCGGAGAGGAGGGGCTGGACATACCTGCAGTGGATGCTGTGGTGTTCTATGAGCCTGTGCCAAGCGAGATAAGGAGCATACAACGGAGAGGGAGGGCGGCGAGGCTGAAGGAAGGAGAGGTCATAGTGCTGATGACGAAAGGCACAAGGGACGAATATCACTATTACGCTTCAAACAATAGAGAGAAGAGGATGAAAAGGATACTTTCAGGGATGCAGAAAAGCAAGAAAGCAACGTATGAAAGCGCGGACTCGCTCGCGAAAGAACAACAAGCAAAAAAACAAAAATCGTCCGAACCTTCCTCGCCACCAGCAGGCCAGACAAAGATGACCGACTTCTGATACCTAATCGCTCTTCTTCCTGCCCATTCTGCTCACGCTCGTCTCAAGCACAAAGGCCAGCTCATCATCGCTGAAGCCATAGAAGTCCATGATGCGCTCGGCATTGTTCTTCCCTAATTCTTTCAGCACAGGGAGATAGACCAGTGCGTCCTTGCGGTTGGCATGGACCTTGGCTCCGATCTTCAGCCCGACTGCCTTGAGCATGGCCCTTCTTTCCATGGTCCTGGACATGCTCCTGAGATATTCAGGGAAATTGTACTTCGTGAACTTGCGGTACGGCGCTTTCTTTGCGATCGCCACGCCTGCTGTGGCCAGGTCTATGGAATATTTCAGCAGCTGCCAGTTGGATTTCCTTATCCTGCCATCGAAGATGTCTGCTTTGGAGAGCGAATCATAAGCAGCGGATATGTCCTCTCTGGTCTCATATTCCGCAGGGATATTCTCATCTATCCAGAGCTTGATGATGTCATAATCTATCTCGCCGCTGACAGCCTCCCTCGCAGCGGCATACGTCTCTGCTTTCAGCACCCCACGCACGATCTGGAAGATGTCCTTGTCATGGGTCCTTGATGTCGGCCCCATCGCCTGGAGGTCGTTCAGCGCCGCCCTCATGTCGCCTTCTGCCCTTTCGGCTATCTGGTCCAGGGCCTCTGATGAAACAGCCAGCTTCTCGGCCTTTGCCACATGCTCCAGCCGCTTCCTCACAGACAACTTGTTTATCTTCTTGAAATCCACGATCTCGCATTCCGACCTGATGGAGGAGAAGCTTTTGTCCCAGATATCCGTGGCAGTCACGATTATCGGGCAGGGAGCGTCTGCAAGGAAGTTCTTGATGGCTGTGGAACCTCCGCTGTCTTTTCTCCCTGCGAGCACATCAGCATCGTCGATGAGAATGAGTTTCGCCCTGCCGAAAAGGCTGGACGCCAATGCAGTGCCTCCGACAACGCGCTCCACACGATCGCGGTTCCTGAGCTCGCTGGCGTTCATCTCTATTAAGTCAAGATCGAACTGATCCTTCAATGCATATGCAAGGCTGGTCTTGCCTGTGCCTGGAGGTCCCCAGATGAGCAACGGCTTCCTGGCCTTCTTCGCAAGCCAATGGAGCATCCATTGTTTGGCATGCTCGACCTTCTCCGGGTTGCCGATGATGTCGTCAAGCTTCTTCGGAGCGTATTTCACTGTGAATAGCATGCTTTTCCCAGAACCTGCCCACTTCATCTTCGGGCGTATCGGTGATGACGATTCTCTCTTGTTTATTTAAAATCCAGCTGTACTTGGACCATTGGAACCGCTCGTCCATATATACTACTGCAACCCGATCGCTTTCTTTCCGCCTTGCTCTTCCCGCAGCTTGCAAGGCTTTTATCGTCCCTGGATAGAGATAACCATAATCCCAGCCTCTGCCGAACTTCTCATCATAATAGTCTATCAGTGCCTGGGTCTCAACTCCCATCTCATCCAATGCAACGCCTACGATCACCACAGTCTTTATCTCGCCCTCGCAGTAATCGACGCCTTCGGAAAGCGAGCCGCCTTGCACTCCGCAGAGCGTGCCCCCATCCTTGAAATCCTTGAGCAGCTGCCTTGTCTCATGTGGCTTCATGCCGATTTTTTGGACAATCAGGTTGCGCGAACGCATGAGCGGAAGGACCGCGTCCATCACCTTGTAGGAAGGGAAGAAGACTGCTGTGCCACCTGGTGTGCGCGAGATGATGCGGTCGGTCTTGTCGGCGATCGCCATGTATTCCTCTATGCCGCGCCTCGAATATTTGGTGGTGAGGTTGTTGGTGACTATGTTCATGGTATTGCGCTTGTCGAACGGTGAGGGATATGTCCGCATCACTGTGCGTTCTTTGTCCAGGCCGAGTATGTCGCGGTGCATCTCAAGCGGAAGCAGGGTGCCGCTCATCAAGACAGCTGACGCGCAATGGTTCAGGATCCTGGTGGCTGGAGAAGGATCCAGCAGGCTTTTGGAAAGCAGGTAGCTGGTGCCTTTTTTCCTGAGCACCCTGACACATTCGTGGGAGGAGTCGCCCCACTCAGTGAAGAAACCAGCCAGCTTCAGGCAGGCACTCTTCTTGCCTGTCTTCTCCACGAAGTCGTAGCCTGCCTCTGCGAGCCTAGCTGCAGCCTCGTCCATCTCCAGGCCGAATTTCTCTACGAAGAGTTCGAAGCTTTTCGCAGCGATTATGTGCTCCTCCTCTTTTCCGAGCATGGCTGCGCTCCATAGTTCGAACTCCTCTTTCACTGGTCCTGCGTCAAGGCCGAGGAAGCGCATCTCCTTCGCCATCCTGCTGAAAGTGAATGTGCCTATCCTACTGGAGAGGCTGTCCCTCACCCGCTGGGCGAGATTGTGGGCCTCATCGATGATTATGATGGAATCCTCTATCCGCTTCTTCACCTTGCCCAGGAAGATGTCACGGATGTGCGGATTCATGAGATGATGGTAATCCGCTATGATGATATTGGAGTTCTCACCGAGCCTGAGCAGCCATTCATAAGGGCAGGAGTGATGCTCTCTTCCCAGCTTTATGAGGTCATGGTGGCTCTGGGCGACGCCATACTGCTCCAGGATGACCTTGAACCTGGAGGATGCCTTGGCCTCATCAAGGCGGTTGTATCCCCTAGCATTGCCGTAGTAGGGGCATTCCTTGTTCTTCCTTTTCTTGGAGCAAAGGGTTTGGAAGGCGTCATGGTCCAGCTGGCTGATATCGTCATCTATGCAGCAGTGGGAGCGGCCGACTATGTCAACTGCCCTGAGTTTGAGCTGGGGATGCTTGTCTGCTATGCCTTTCACGGCCTCCAGGGCTATCTTGTGCTGTGAGATCTTAGGCGTGAGGAAGAAGACCGTGAGGTCGTTCTCAGTGGCATAGGTGATGGCAGAAGATAGGGCGGCGTCGGTCTTACCTGAGCCAGTGGGGGCGCTGGCCATGAAGATCTTATGCTGGGCCAAGGAGTCGTAGATGTCACCCATGAGCTCCTTCTGGAAAGGGCGGATGCGGTCGTGCCGGAAAAAGATGGCCATACATAACAATCAGCAGGAATGAATTAAAATCCAGCAAGAGATGGATAGGCATGGCAGAGAAGAAAGAGGCCGTAACGAAGGCTCGGAAAGAAAGCAGGGAGAGCGTTGGCCCGATGGACGCTTTCAACAGCTGGCTGGCTTACATCAAAAGAAACGCCGTCCGGTACTACACGGGCCTGCTGAAGATAGGGCTGGCCACGCTCCTTGCAAGCTGGATATTGCTCATAGTGATGCTCCTCATAGGATTCGCGCTCCTGTTCAGCGTAGGGGCCGCCCTTGGCGTAGGGGGGATGCTTGAGAATGCGTCTACAAATGTCACGGCTCTGGCTATGATCATCATAGGCGGCCTCATTGGGTTCGTGATATTGAAATGGGTGGAGAGGACCATCCAGATGACCGCCTTGATATATACTGATGCGGAATTCAGCGGCAGGAAATTCGACCTCATCAAAAGCGCGCTCAGGATCTACTGGCCGGTTTTCCGTCTGACGCTGGCAGATATGGGCCTGTTCATATTGTTCCTGGTGCCGGCCGTGCTTCTCGCGGCGTTTGGCATGGCGAACGCATCGGATGTCAGCGGTGGCATAGCGATCCTGCTCATATTCCTGTACGTCATCGTCATGGCTATAGCGTACACCTTCTTGACCCAGTTCTGGAGTTATGGCGTGGTCCTTGAAGGCCGCGGTGTGAGGGACTCGCTGAAACAGAGCCTGCGCATAGTGAAGAGGAGTATCATGGACGTGCTCGTGTTCGATGCCATCTGGGTGGTCGGCATCCTCGTCTTTGCGATTCCAGTCATCATCTACTCGTTCATTTCCGGCCTTGTGGATGGCATGCTCCAGGTGATGATGGAAAATGGGGACCTGGCCATTATTGGGGTGTACCTGCTATTCGCCATAGTGAATGCGATAATAAGCGTGGTATTGACGACCATCATGGAAGCTTTCGCGACGCCGACCCACTACCTTTTCTGGAAGAGCGTGAAGGGGCCTTAGTGGTCGGATGAAGTTCCTGTACAACGCGCCGGCAATTTTCCACAAAGGCGCGATAATAGTCGGCGACACGCACTTCGGTATGGAAGAGAAGCTGAGGAGGAAAGGCATATACGATGAGGAGTTCAGCCTGAGGCTTTTCGGGAGGCTGAAGGAGCTGGTGATCGCGCATAAGGCGAAGCGCGTCATCTTCCTGGGCGATGTCAAGGAAGATATCACGATGCTGGATAGGATGACCGAGGACATCCTGTCCAAGCTTTCTATGCTCTGTGAGATAACGATCGTGCGCGGCAACCATGATGGCGGCATAGAGCGCTGCGCCAATGCAAAGGTCGTGGGGGCAGAAGGTATGGTATACGAAAAGCTTGGCCTTATCCACGGACATTCATGGCCTTCAGAAGAGGTCATGGCATGCGGCTATGTGATCGCAGGGCATCAGCATCCGTTGGTCACCATGACTGATGCGTTCGGAAAGAAGCACAGTGAACCTGTCTGGGTCATGGTGCCGTCAGACGCGGAGCGCATCGCTGAGCGTTATAAAAAGTTCAACAAAAAGATAAAGCTCGTACTCATGCCCGCGTTCAATCCACTTGTCGGTTCCACTATAAATTACGACGAAAAAGAGCGCTTTGGGCCACTTCTTAACAACAAACTATTTAAACTCAACCATGCTATAGTATTTCGTCTGGACGGGACCTGTCTAGGAGAACTCAAAAATATCCATTGAGGCGGCCATATGAGCGGAAACAGAAGGGGAAGGCAAAAGCTTGAAACCTGCGCGTCATGCGGCAGGGCTGTGCCACGCGGCAAGGCCGTTGAATATAGCAGCAGGACTCATTTTACCACTGATCTTAAGGAAGACAATGTAACGTACACTGGTTTCGTTGACCAGTACTATTGTATCAGCTGTGCCAAGCACAGGAAGATATTCGAGAAGAAGAAGCAACAGGCTCAGAGGCTCAAAGAAAAGAGGGAAGCCTATGGATGAAGTCTGCTTCGACGGAAAAAAATATGTTGCTTTGAAGCAGGACATCGGAAATCTCCCTTTGATCGTTGTGAAGGCAAAGAAAGGCTACATAGCCTGCAGCTATATAGACAAGGCGACTGCCGAGAAGGTGGGCGACATCGCTGCTTTCGTCTCCGGGGTCAAGAGCCTTGAGGATCTCAAGAAGGCCAAGATAAGGGAAACCACCACCTGGGCAGAGGATCTTGGCATAAGGGAAGGCATGAGCGTCAAGAAGGCGTTGGAGCTCATGGACGTACTCTGATTTTCAACGAACCTAGAAGGATCAGCGGCAGCACGAAGACTATGGCGCAGATGTTGTCAGGATTCTGGTAGTAATTGTCTGGCGTCACGAGGGCCAGCCGGGTGACCTCGTCATGGCACGCTTCATTGGTGACCGCATCTCCGACAAGTTCAGAGCCGAAATCATCCTGCGTCGCGATGAGATCGCAAGTGTAGGCGGCCTGATCGACATCCGTGCGTGCGAGTATCTTCGCCACCTCATAGTAGCAGTTGTTCTTCATCAGGTCGGCTTTCTTGCGGATGTCGCTGCCGGTCTGCATATCCTCAGATGAGCCGAACTTGGAGAATATCTCGTAGCAGGTGGCCCTTGCCTCAGCTATATTGCCCATGTAAGCAGAAGTCATGGCCGCAGAGTAGTAGCAGGACATCAGTTTGGAATCGGTATCGATCTGGAGATCACTATCACAATCAGCTATCGTCCTGAGGCCGAGGCCTCCGATGAGCAGGAATAGGATTATGGATAGAGATGCCAGCTTTTTCACTTCGACCCCTTCTCTGCATAGGGCTTCAGGAGCTTCTTGGCCTTGGCCAGCACGATCTTTATCTCCTTCTCGTTCTTGGCGCCGGCGCAGATGACCTTGCCGTTCTTGAAGAGCAGCAGGGATGCCTTTGGCTCCTTGAACTTGAGGATTGCGCCAGGGAACTGCTCCGGCTCGTACTCCACGTCCTTTATCTTGGAGGCGATCTTGTAGAGGTCAAGCTCCAGGTCGAGGCTGGCCGAAGCCACTATGTTGGTTATCTCGATCTTGGGCTTCTTGGTCTTGGTTATCCTCTTGGCATAGGGCGTGAGCATCTTTATCGTCTTCTGGATCGTCTTCTCGATCATGTCCCTTCTCTTGCAGCCGACGCAGACGACCTTGCCGTTCTTGAAGAGCAGCAGGGATGCCTTTGGCTCCTTGAACTTGAGGATTGCGCCAGGGAACTGCTCCGGCTCGTACTCTATCTCTGGGATTTTGTTCGCTAATGCATAGAGGTCGAGCTCAAGCCCCAGCGAAGCCGAGGCCACCATGTTCGTTATCACAAATTTGGGCTGTTGTGCCAAGATATCACCAGTTTAAAAATACGCTAACGTTTATAAATGAAGCAACCGTTTAAAAAGACTTTCTCTTATCTTCTTCATAAAACTAATTTCTCGTGATTGAAATGGTCAAATCTTCAAGAGGTTCAATGAGCAGAAAGACCCGCAAATTGAAGGGCAGGACGGGAGTCACTGTGACCCAGCTGGTTCGCACATTCAATATAGGCGATAAGGTGGTCATAAGCCCCTGCGCCAGGCCAGCAGGGCGTCCCCACCTCAGATATTCGGGGAGGCATGGCATTATAAAGGAAAAGAGAGGCAACAGCTACGTGGTGGAGGTCGGCGATATGGGCAGCAAGAAGTCTGTCATAGCCGGGCCGGTCCATCTCAAGCTTGCTTGAAGGGTGGTAAGGATGGAAGTCAAGTCTTCGAGAGGGGCGTCGCTAAGCGAGGCCAGGGAGATACTTGCCAAGAGGAAGGAAGATGGCGAGATGGGCTACGAGCAGTCTCAGGCTCTTGATAACAGCGAGAGATTCTCAAAGGGCGAGGCATCCAAGGTCACAAAGCTTGTCGATACGCTTGTGAAGAAGGGAAAACTGACCGAGGAAGCGGCCATAAAGGTGGTCGACACCAGGCCGGACAGCCCGGCCACGCTCAAGGCAGTGCTGCTCAAGGATAGGATAGAGCTTACAGAAGAAGAGATAGAAGCTGTATTGAAAGAAGTCTCTTAGGGGATGGCTATGGAAGACTATGCATGGGTCATCGAGTACCTCTCAGCAGGCCACGCAGAGGCTCTGAGGAGGGAGCCAGTGGTCCAGTTGTTAGGTACCAGGTTCTTCACGCTGCTTGAAGCGACAGTCAATCCCAGCGCCAACATAGTCATGGGCCAGAAGGTCTGCGTGGGCAAGGAAGGACGGGAAGAGGTCGCCCACATCAAAGGAAGGATAAAATACGAGAACCTGACCAATGGGGCGAGGGAGTTCCTGCCGACAATGATCAAGAAGGCGGTGACCGAGCGGGAAGCCGACTTCGTCGCGTTCATCAACAATGCCAGGCCCATATCTATACGGGTGCACACGCTAGACTTATTGCCTGGGATAGGCAAGAAGAACATGGAGGCTCTGCTCAAGGAGAGGGAGGTCAAGCCGTTCGAATCCCTTGCTGATATACATACGAGGGTGCCGACATTGTCCGACCCGATCGGAGTGTTCGTGCACAGGATAATGAGCGAGCTCCAGGGCAACGAGAAATACTACCTTTTCACCAAGCCGCCTTTCGTCCCGAGGCCTGGCGGAAGATACTGATTCTGTTTTACGTCACGCGGTGTCGTAGGGTGCCAGGCAGTCTGAAAGCGCATCCGCGAATTCTTCAGCATGTTGGAAGCGTCTTTTTGGTTCCTTCTGGAGAGCGCGGGCTATGACAAGCGAGAGGCGTGGACGGAAAATGGGATTCCGGATGTGCAGAAGGAACGCTTCCTGGTAACGGTGCGCCCGGATGTATTCATCTGCCATGTCTCCACTGTTCCTGGTGTCGTATGGATACCAGCCCGAAAGATGCGAATAAAGGATGACGGCCAGGGAGTAGATATCCACTCTATGATCCACACGGACGCCAGGATACGTCTGCTCAGGCGCCATGAACATGGGCGTGCCCACCGCGATGTCGATCCGCATGGCGAAATCCTGCATGCCAGGCACGATCGAGAATCCGTAGTCGATAAGGCTCACTGATTTCTTGTCAAGGCCCAGGATAAGGTTCTGTGGCTTCACGTCCCTGTGGACGATGCCGGCGCTGTGTAACGCTGAGAGGATGCCGCAGACATCGATACCGGCCCTGAGGACCTCTGATGGCTCCCGGATGTTGTTCCGGTTGAACGTGAGACCGTCCTTGAACTCTTCGGCGATGTAAGGATCCGGCTCATTCAGTGAGCACGCCACAGGTTTCGGGATCCCAGGGTGGCTTGCCAGTGAGATCGCCTTCGCCTCGGTCTCCATCGTGTAGCGGGCGTCCGGCTTGGCCAGCATGTCTGCCTTGAGGCGCTTTATGGCGACGAGATCGCCGGTCTTTTTGTCCTGGGCCAGATGGACGACCATGACAGCTCCTGTGCCAAGCTCCTGAAGCGGCTCGAAACGGCCGTTTATAGCATCAAGGAGCCTTCGGTCGCGCGGTTCGGCGCGGCATAGCCTTCGGCTGAGCTGCATATCCATGGATATAACCTGCACGGAAAGGTTTTTACACATATTTAAACACGCAAAATAACCGGTCTGGAAACGGACCGGGAATCCAGAACCGGAAACCTGGGGATTAGGGAAATGGGCCCACCCAGGATCGAACTGGGGATCTTCGCTGTGTAAGAGCGACGTCTTAACCACTCGACTATGGGCCCGGGCTACCTTCTAAGAAAAGATTTCATCCTTCTATTTTTAACGCCTTCTGGCAGTTTTTGCAGAACCCCGCCCCCTTATGGTCAACGTCCGCTATGGAGTTCGAAAAGGCCATCACGCATTTCTTGTCATTGCAGTGCGGCATACCGAGAGTGTGGCCGAGCTCATGCATCATCTCCTTGAACAAGCGCTCCTTGAACAGCGCTCCTGCCTTCTTTCCGTCATCCACCTTGCCATAGAATCTTGGATCAAGGCGCGCTGTGGCCACCACGCAGGAATCTGCTGCCGCAAGCCCGAAAACGAAATTCAGCGGGGTGGAGAACATGTCCTCGCGGACCATGAAGACCGTCTTGGTCCCTGGCTCTGAGAACCGGCCCATCTCCCTGAGGAATGCGCCTGCATCATACTGCTTCCGCTCGCTGCGGAACGAGCGCGTCAGAGGGAAATCTATCAGCTCCAGGCTGACCGGGCACTTGAACGTCCGGCTGAGCTTGTCGGCTAGCTCATTGAAGCCCGGAATCGTCCTTCCTACCAGCACGATCAGTATGCGCATGAAAAGGATAAGAAAGAGAAGAAAAATAAAACAAAAGGTTTGAGCTTCAAACGTTGAAGTACTTCTGGAGCTCGAATCCTGTGACTCCTTTCATGGCCTCGCGGTGCTGTCTGAGCTTGAGGTCCAGGAAGTCTCCGAGCAGCTCGGTGGGAACGACGCCTTTGAGGAAGGTGGTGTCGCTCTCGAGCGCTGTCAAGGCTTCAAGCAGGCTGGAAGGCAGGTCCTTCTCCACCCTCTTCTTCTTGCTCTCGACCTCGGACGGATCGCCAGGATCGACCTTCTTCTTTATGCCGTCAAGACCTGCCGCAGCCACAAGGGCATGTGCCAGGTAGGGGTTGGCTGACGGGTCTGCTCCCCTGTAGACGACCCTCTTGGTCTCCTTCATGTTCTTCTTGTTGTAGGGCACATAGACCAGGGCGCTCTTATCAGAGGAGCTCCAGCCTACCTTCAGACCCTCTGCAGCAAGCCTATGATAGGAGTTCGGCGTCGGTGCCGTGAACAATGAGAGCGCTCCGGCGTGCTCGAGCAGGCCGCCTATGAAGTACCTGCCGGTCTGGCTGAGCTGGCCGTAGTTCTCCTTGGGGTCATAGAACACGTTCTGCTCGCTTGTCTTCCAGAGGCTGACCGCGATGTTCAGGGAGTTGCCTTTCTCGCCTTCGACCGGATATGGCATGAAGGTGGCTGAGGCATTGACTGCGGTCGCCAGGTTCTTGGTTATGAACTTCAGTGTGTTGACAGCATCGCCTGCGGCCTTTAGGCTCCTCGGGCCGAGCTCAAAGGTCTGCTGGGCCGTGGGTAACCTGCCGTGGCGGTGGGAATCCACCAAGACGCCGAAGCTGTCCTCCAGGGTCTCTGAGATCTGCACCCTTGCGGAGTACATGGAGTCGGACGGGGTGGCTGCATAGGCGCCGGTGCCGTCGTTGGACAATGGCGAAGGGCCCCATCGGGCTTCCCTGGAGTCCATGATCATGCCTGTGCCGCGGCCCCTCATGGTCTTGTCTGCCGTGGTCGTGTCGAATATGTAACAGTCCACCTCGCTGCCCACAAGGGCGTTCTTCACGCCTGCGGCGCCGAGGTTGGTCTCTATCCTCTCTGCGACATATCTGGGGTCCTTGAGGAACCTCTCCTTCTTTATGGAGACCACGACATCGCAGATGAGCCTGACTGTCGCCGGCTCCCATGGAAGCCTTGCCATGGTGTCCGGGTCAGGCAGAAGCACAAGATCGCCCTGTTCGGATGGGCCGAAGACCTCACCCAGGTCGGCTGCGGCTATGCCGTTGCCGAAGGATGCCTCCTCGAGCTTCCTGTTGGAGACGCTGACACGGTGCATCACGCCTTTGATATCGAAGAACTGGA
>JAQTOF010000023.1 GCA_028713495.1 Candidatus Iainarchaeum sp. | reverse complement strand
CCCCTGGCAGGCGCGAAGGTCTCTATCTCATCAACGAATATTATGCCTGGCGGGTTCTCCCTCGCCCTGTTGAATATCTCCTTTATCATGCCTGCTGCCTGGGTGTAACCTTTCTTCATGAGCTCTGCTGCGCTGATGGTCTGGAAAGACGCTTTCAGCTCTCCAGCCGCGGCCTTCACGATCAATGTCTTACCAGTACCTGGCGGGCCGAACAGCAAAATGCCTTTGCTAGGCTTGACCTTGAATTCCTTCATCTCTGCCTCGTGTAGCAGCGGCAGCTCTATGGCCTCGAGCAATGCCTGCTTGACATCATCCAGGCCTGCCACGTCCTCCCATTTGACTGCGCCTTCTTTCGTAGCTTCCTCCTCTTTCGGCTTGGCCGCGCCTGTCCTGCGCTCGAAGTCCAATCTGAACTGCTCATAGGATTCAAGCGAAGCCAGCGATGTGCTCGGCTTTATGCCTCCCAGCACCTGCATAAAGTGCGCCATGGTGGTCGGAATGACCTTACCCTGCGCTATGGCTTCCTTGGCAGTCACCTTCCTGGCCTCTTCCACCATGTTCTTCAGGTCAGCGCCTGAGAACCTCTCTGTCTTCTTCACGATGACATCCAGGTCCACATCAGGGGCAAGCGCCATCTTCTTCATGCTGACCTTTATTATCGCCTTCCTGGCTTCAGGGTCAGGGAGGTGCATATAGATTATCTTGTCTAGCCTGCCGGGCCTCAGCACTGCAGGATCCAGCTCATTAGGCAGGTTGGTGGCTCCGATGACTATGACCGGCTTGTCCGACTTGCTCGCTCCGTCCATCTCCTGGAGCATGGTTGTCAGCACCCTCGGACCCACCGAGTCGAGGCTTTCGGTCATGGTCGATCTTTTCTTCGCCACGCTGTCTATCTCATCGAAGAACAGCACCGTTGGCGCGTTCTTCCTGGCATTGGAGAACACCTCAGAGACGTTCTTCTCTGATTCTCCGTACCACTGTGACAATATCTGCGAGCATCTGACTTCTATGAAGTTGTATTTCAGCTCCTTGGCAAGGGCCCTCATGAGCATTGTCTTACCAGTACCTGGAGGTCCGAACAGGAGTATGCCTTTTGGCACGGTGAGCCCATATGCATAAGCTATATCTTTTTTCTGGAGCGGCATCATGATCGCATCGCGCAGCTCCTGTTTCACGTCCTCATAGCCTCCCACGTCGGCAAGCGATTTCTCAGCCTTTCCGGCTGCCATGTCTGTCATGCCGAACTTGCCATAGGCCTTTGTCTTCTGGGCCCGTTCTATCTCCTCTTCCCTGCTTATGCTGACGCCTAAGTGCTCAAGGCCGCCCAGCACCGCTATGGCGAAGATCACACCGCCTATGAATTCCAGCCGTATCCCTCCGCCATACATCATGCCGACGATGAAATAGACCGGTATGAGTATGAGCAATGCCAGCGATGACATGAGCTGGGGCTTTGGCTTGAGGATGGCCGGCAGATAGCCGAGAAGATAAAGGGCGATCGCCCACCCGATGAGTTGGAGGATCATGGAATCTTTAGCGAGCAGGGTGAAGATATTGCCTATCAGCCAGTTCATGGAGTCCCATATCTTGCCGAGGTTTTCGACGCTCAGGAACTTGCCCAGGCCGGTCCCTATCGCCGTGCCTATGCCGCCGATGTCCACTGCAGGCTTTATCATCTGGAGGTCTGCCTTGGCTTTGTAGAGATCCATCTTCACCGGAAGATATGCGCTGTTGGGCACCAGCCATATGGATGATAGCATGAGTATGAGGAATACCGAAGGAATCGCGATCATCACGCTTTTCCTTGAACCGAAATACAAGGCCCCTATCCCCATGCCTGCGATGGATATCCATCCGAACAGCGGGAACGCACCGAAAGAGAACGGTGCAAGGACCAGTATCTCCAATGTGGCGACCAGGAGCCAGTTCTCAAAGGCCTCGAAGAGTATGACCGCCAGTATCATGATATAGAACCAGCCGAACACAGAAGACTGGTAGAGCACGGCAGGGAACGCCAGGATTGCTCCCAGTATCAGGCCAACCGGAGGGGATTTGTAGGCGATGGCCCCGCACAGCAATGCGAGCACAGGGATGATATAGATAGGGTAGAGCGGTATGCTGCTTATTAGGAATAACGCCCCGAGGAAGACGAGTATAGAGCCCCACAGGGACTCGTTTTTCTGCATCATGTCAAGATAAGTCGCTATCCTGACGTTTGTCATCGACTGTTGGGCCGGCTCTTTCATCGCCTGCTGTTGAGCCGGTTGCTGCATGGATTGCTGGGCCATGGTAACGTCTCTGCTGTTCAACTTATATAATTTACTGTATCCTGAAGTCCGGTTCCACCCTTCTCCAATCCCCGTTCATGTACTCCCAGAGCTGTTTTATGGTGGAGTCATAGACCAGGTTGTTCTTTGATGCGGATTCCTTCGGCCTGTCTATCTCTATGAGGACGAATCTGCGCATCCATCCTATCTCGTCCCTGAACGGGTTGCGTTCTATGACATAGATGCGGTTGCGCTCCTTCTTGATCTTCTCGCACCAGCCAATGACCTTCTCTATCTCCTCTTTGGTCGGCATGGGGAGAAAATCCAGGACTAAGTTTAAATACGCAGACTGCGCAATAGCATGCCATGGCAGAGAAGAAATCCGCGGCCAAGAGCCGGGCGGCCGCCCCGGCAAAACCAAATGAACCCAAAAACGAGGACGAGTTCGGTGATGCGATCACATCGCCTTTCGGGCAGTGGTGGGGCTACATAAAGGCGAATTTCGCCAAGTTCTATCTGAAGATGCTCGCCATAAATCTCATCGACCTGGTCGTAAAGATTCTGATCATGGTTCTGCTTTTGGCGGTCGTCATGGGCGGAGGCATAGCTATCGGTTCGGCCTCCAGCGAGTTGGCCTCGGCCGGGCTCACCGGAATGGCTATCATAGCGGTCGTCTATCTGATCTACCTCTTGATTTCCAACTGGCTCCATTATGCCATCAAGTTCCTTGCCATCCTATTCGCGGATTCGGAGTTCAGCAAGAAGCCATTCAGCATGTGGGGCTCCTTCACGGCGATAGCTGGCCGAGCCTTCAGATTCACCATCGTGGACGGCCTGATACGCATAGCCCTGCTGCTTCCGGTCATCCTGGTCGCTGTGCTAGTATTCCTCAACATATCCTGGCCTCCTCAAGGCGCCTCAGCCATCCTGCTCATGGCTGCCTATTTTGTCGCCATCCTGTACATCTTCGTCGTATTCTCTATGTACACGATCGTCGTCCAGTTCTGGAGCTACGGATTCCTGATTGAAGGCCTCGGTGTCGTGGATTCCCTGAAAAAGGGCGTCAGCATCCTGCGGAAAAAAATCCTGGAGACATTGATATTCGATATCGCAGGCGCAATGCTTTACCTCATGGCCATGATTCCGCTTGTGGTCGTCTACTTCGTGCTCTACTTCGTCATGATGCTCGCCATGATCAGTGCCGCAGCCCTTATGCCTGGGATGGGTATTGTCATGGTGATATTGTGGGTGCTGGTGCTTGGCATCGCCGTGGTGATATTCACTTCGCTGGCGGAATGCGCATGGGTCCCGACCCATTACCTGTTCTGGAAGAAGATAAGCGGGAAGTAGATATTCAGCGGGCGGCCTTGAACCGCCCTTCTATCTCTTTCCAATCGATGTTCTTGAAGAACGACGCGATATAATCAGCCCTCTTCAATCCATAATCGAGCATGAACGCGTGCTCGAAGACATCCATGACCAAGAGCGGCACTGCGCCTGAGAGATGGCCAGCATCGTGCTCGTTCACCCAGCAGTTGAACAAGCGTTTCGCGTTCGCGTCGTAATACAAAACGACCCATCCTATCCCGCGCATCGCTCCGACCGTTCGGAAATCCTTCTCCCAATTCTCCAGAGAGCCGAACTCACCAACAACCTTCTTCGCAAGCGTTCCGTTCGCGTCAATCGCACTACCGCCCTTCTTCATGTTCCCAAAGTAGTATTCGTGCAGTCTCATCCCGTTGAACTCCCAGCCGAATCGTCTTTTCAGTTCAGCATATTCCGGAGTGCCTGCCTTGCCTTCTTTCGCCATAGCCAGCAGCGTATCGCTGAGCTTGTTCGTGTTCGTTACGTATCCTTGATACAAAGTGAAATGGTTCTTCAGCAATGCATCGCTGAAACCTTCCATGCCCAACAATCCGTCGAAATTCTTCGCTTCATATGCCATAACAACACCTCATCTTTTCACTATCTGCAATATGTCCCCATCCTCGAGCATGTGGTATAAGCCCACCCTCTGGGGCTGGTGCTTTACGCTTTTCCCCCAGACAAGCCCGTAGCGGAAATCCTTCTTCAAATCCCTGTGGAGCTTCTCGCAGATCTCACCAACGGTTATGCCGCTGCGGACTATCATCGGTTCTGTCAGGTCAGCATCCTCGCCCCTGCGTTTCGTGTATATATGTATCAGGTTCAGCTTGTCGTATATCTGCTTCTTGAGCTCTTCCACCCCTCTTCCGGTCTCGGCGGACAGTGCGATATAGCTGAACGGAAGCTTGGGCAGCTCCTTGACTAGGTCCGCCTTGGTCAGAATATATACTGAAGGCACATACGCCCGGTTGCTTTCCAGCGCGTCTATGAACTCATCTATCGTGGCGTCGGATCTGAGGATGACATTGGCATTGTAAATACTGTATGTCCCCAGGACGGCCAGTATCTCCCGGTCGCTTATCTTGGTCAGAGGCACAGTGGAGTTTATGTTGACTCCGCCCCTGGCGGTCTTTGATATGGATATCCTGGGCCTCCTGGTATTCATCCTTATGCCGAAGCCGTAAAGCTCGCTCTCTATCACTTTCAGCTGTTTCGGATTCATGGCCTCTATGAGTATAAGGAGCAGGTCCGCTGTCCTTGCCACTCCGATGACCTCACGGCCTCTTCCTTTGCCGTCCTTGGCGCCTTCTATTATGCCGGGCAGGTCCAGCACCTGTATCTTGGCGCCTTTGTATTCCATTATGCCCGGGATGCATTTCAATGTGGTGAAGGCATAAGCCGCTGCCTTGGATTCCGCATTGGTTATCTTGTTGAGCAGGGTGGATTTGCCTACGCTTGGCAGCCCGATTATGGCGACAGTGGCATCGCCGCTCTTCTTGACGTCGAATCCGCCTGCGCTGGCGCCGTGTTTCCTTGGGCTGAGCAGTTCCCTTCTTATCTGGGCTATCTTTGACTTGATGATTCCGATATGGTACTCAGTAGCCTTGTTCTTCTGCGTGCGCGCAAGCTCGTCCTCGAGCTCCTTGAGTTTCTCCTGCAGTCCCATCCTTCACTCAATCCTCTTCAGTCCTTTCCACCAATCATTAGAACCCTTCTTCTTCATCCTGGTCAAAAGCTTCTTCGCGCTGGCTGTCTTCAATCTTACCTCTATTCTTTTTATCCAGCTCTCTGCTCCCTTATGGCCGATATCGATGTACTCCTTGGCCTGGAAAGCGCATTCAAGGTAATCAGCGTCCTTCAAAATGACCAATTCCTTCCCGTTCAGCTCGAGCGCATTGGCTATGGCGCTTCGGAGCTCTTCCGGCATCTTCCCTCTCTGCTCCATCTCTACTTTCCTTTCGAGCTGTTTGGTTATTGGTATATAGCGAGCGGTTATCTTGTTCATGTCCCCTAATCTCGTCTCGTGCATGTCATGGAAGACCGCTGCAGTGCATAATCTCCTGGCTCCTTCGTCATCCATGCCCTCCATCTTCGCGAGCACGAACGCCACGATGCCAGTGCGGAAAGAGTGCTCTGCCACGCTCTCAGGATATTTCACCTTCTCTGCCCACCACCCGCTGCGTGCGGTGCGTTTCAGCATGCCTGCCTCGAATATGTAATCAACGATGGAATCCATACCAATGCCTCCAATCCATGGATAACTCATATCCAATCTTTTTTAAGCGTTCGAGCGGATTAATCTGTGATGGTCCAGCACCTGAAGGAGGCGTTAAGGCGCGAGATGCTCAAAAAGCGCGACTCATTGTCGAAAGAGGCAGCTGCGACCCTGGCAGACGAGGTGGCCGGAGCCTTGTTCAAGACAGAGAGATTCACCGAAGCGAAACGCATCGCTTTCTATATCACCAAAGGCAGCGAAGTGGACACACGGATGATGATATTCCGCGCCATGCAGGCAGGCAAGGAAGTCCTCATACCGGTCACAGACCACAAGATCACGTTCTACAGATTCAGTTCGTTCAGCGACCTCAAGCCAGGGAAATACGGCATACTTGAACCGCAAACCCGCGAAATCCCGGGCGGCGAGCCGGACATCGTGATCGTCCCTGGCGTCGTCTTCGGTCTGTGCATGCACAGATTAGGCTATGGCAAGGGCTATTACGACAAATATCTCTCCAGCTCCCCTGCCTATCGCATGGGCATCTGCTATGATTTCCAGGTGGTGGACAAGCTCCCGGTCCATGAGAACGACGAGAGGATGGACGAGATAATCACGGACAAGCGGGTAATAAGATTATAAACATCTTCTGCGATAGGCTCCCAGGTGATCAGATGACCGACCTCAAAAGGACGATAAAATGCTCCAGCTGCGGCAACGAGGCTTCCATCACGCTCAGCAGCGAGCTGGAGATGAAAGAGCTTTTGGTTGCAGGCAAATGCACAAGATGCGGTTCTTCCCTGCAGATAAGCTATAGCCTAGTGGTGGACAGCGCTTCCACGAGCACGCCGACCAGCACGAGCTCATCATCGAGTTCCACTTCGAGCTCATCGTCAGGCGACATGGTGAACCTGGACGAGAGTCTGTTCGGCGTGAAGCCGGACATAGAGAGCGACACGCTCAGGGACCTCATGGAAGAGTGAGCTCAGCCACTGAAGGGAACACGAAATCAGGCGTTATCCTTTTCTCTTTTATCTCCTCTTTCTTCGATATGCCTGTCAAGACCAGCGCGGATTTTATCCCGGCATTCTTGGCGAACATGACATCAGTGTCAAGCCTGTCGCCGACCATCACGGTCTCCTCTTCATTCAGGCCCAGCTCCTTTTTCATGATCTCAAAGGCGAAAGGGTTCGGCTTCCCGATCACATGCGCTGTCTTCTTGGATGAGAACTCCAGCGCTGCCACGATGGAGCCTGCCCCAGGCATGGAGCCGTGTTCTGTCGGGAACGTGTGGTCTTTATTGGATGCGATGAATTCCGCGCCTTTCTTGAGCAGCCTGTGCGCTTTGGCGAGCTTCTCATAGGTAAGGTGCCTGTCCAGGCATACTGCCACGATGTCCGCATGTTCTGCTACGGGTACGTCAGCAGCCTTCAGCTCCTCGGCCATGCCTGGCTCACCCACGATGAACGCCTTCTTCCTGGGGAAATTAGCGGCTATGTATTTCGCGACAAGATAGGAACCGCAGTAGACTTCCTCCTCCACCGCTTGCAGTCCCATGTTGGTCAGCTTGTGGGCGACCCCCTCCCTGGTTCGCGTGCCTGCATTGGTCAGGAAGAACACCTTGATACCTGCCAGCCTGAGCCTTTCCAGCGCCTCGGCCGCCCCTGGCACTACTGTCTTACCAACGAAAAGAGTACCGTCAAGATCGAATATGGCCGTTTTTATCATGTTTTTATTCTCATGGCGGCATTTTTTAATCGATATTCATCATAATAAAAAACGGTCAATATGCGTCAAACCATCTACCAGCAGGTTGCAAAAACCCTAAAGCAAAAAAGACTCAAAGGCGAGCTCCAATGCAGGGAACTTTTTGAGGGCATCACCTCATTGAGGTCCAATATCCGCCGCGTGGTCAAATTGCTTTCCGATGATGATTCTGGCACCAGGACCGTCGCAGTGGCTTCCCTGCTCAGTTTCGCCAAGGATGGCCATGACATCTCTTGCGCCCGCTCCAAGCTCGATGAGCTCATGGCTTCGGATCCTGATGAAGCTGTGAGGGGAATGGCTGAATTCGTTATAACCTACATTTCCTTGAAAACCGCAGAGCAACCTAGCTGATCCCCATGCGTGTCGCAGTCCTTTTCTCAGGAGGCAAAGATAGCGTATTCGCGGCCCACTGGGCAGTGCAGCAGAGCTTTGAGACCGTCCTGGTCACAGTCCGTCCTCCTGAATACTCCATGATGTTCCATCACCCTAATATCGAAGCGACCAGGATGCAGGCAGAGTCCATGGGGCTGGAACAAGTCTTCGTGGAAGTGACCGAAGAAGACTGGAAAGAGCGTCTCATAGCCGCCCTGAAATCAATAAAAGCCGGAGCCATCGTTTCTGGAGCCGTGGCGAGCACATACCAGCGCAGCCGTCTGGATGCCATGGCGAAGGAGCTCGGGATGCAGAGCTTCGCCCCATTATGGCACAAAGGTCCCGAACTCATGGAGCAGATGCTCAAGGATTTCGAGATCTATGTAACTGCGGTATCTGCCGAAGGCCTCGGGCCTGAGTTCCTGGGCGAACCGCTCGAGAAGCTGATCAAGGCGAAAAAGCCAGGAATCCACCTATTCCTTGAGGGTGGAGAAGGCGAGACCTTCGTCACGGATGGTCCTCTTTTCAAGAAAAAGATAATCATAAAGAAGTGGAAGAAATCCTGGGATGGCGTGAGAGGAATAGCAGAAATAGAAGAGGCCGCTTTCGCGGCCAAATGATTCATCCAGCCGATGTTTGGGCGCATTGGTATGACTGGTTGAGCCAGCCACCAACGCAGGATCCTGTATCAGATGAATCCACGCATATGGAACCCTGTCTGCACCATTTGCATCCAGAACCGCTTGTGCATGAAGCGCAATTGGTCTGCTGCCCGCATGTCAAGCCGCCTGCAGGCGCAGCGCACCCGCTTGTAATGGTCGTCCAGTCGCCTTCAGCGCAATCCACCACGGAAGGCCCTGAGGATGTCCCGCTAAAGCAGCCGTTCCTGCTCTTACACCAGCCGCATCCGGCCTTGGCTATGCAGTCCGCGCAGTCCCGGGTCATTGTCGCGCATTCCTCCTGTGTCTGTGCAGTGCCGTTTCCAGTATCTGTTCCGTTAGTGGTTCCGTTCTGGATACTCCCGTTTACAGTACCATTCGTTCCAGTGCCGCCGTTCGTGCCAGTACCACCACTCATATTTTCTTGAGTACCAGTGCTCACGTTATCAGTGGTTCCGCCTCCTCCTACCGGTGTCGGCGGAGTCGCTCCACCGCCAAGGCCGCAGCATCCCACAAACACAATCCCCAGAATAATCGCTATTATCAAAATCCTCATAGTATCCCCCTAAGCCTCTATGCTGATGTCTATCTCCTTGTTTCCATCCTTTATCCACACGCCTTTCTTCTCGGTGATGTTGCCGATGACGCTCGCTTCCACACCATGCTTCTTCGCGATGTTTATCACAGTGTCTGCGCGATCCTTGGGCAAGATGACCGCCATGCCGATGCCCATGTTGAAGGTCTGGTGCATGTCTGCCACGCTTCCCACCTTCTCAAGCAATGCATCGAATATCGGCTTGGGCTTGGGCAAAGCATCCAGCTTATATCCGACATTCTTGTTCAGCCTTGTCAGTTTGGAGAATCCCCCCCCTGTGATATGCGCTATGCCATGGACATCGCAGGCGTCTATGCTCTCCAGTATGGTGCTGCAGTATATCCTTGTCGGGACCAGCATCTCTTTTCCCCATTTGCTGATGTCGAGCGCCTTCCTCGCGAGGCTATAACCGTTGGAATGCAATCCAGAGCTCTCAAGGCCGACTATCACGTCGCCCTTCACTATCTCATTGCCTAGCACGAGCTTCTTCACCCTGCCAACAACCGTGAAGGCGAGGTCGAAGGGCTTCTTGCCGCCCTTTATTATGTCAGGCACGATCGCTGTCTCGCCGCCTATTATGGCGCAGCTGCTCTCCTCTGCCCCTTTCACCAGCCCATCCATGATCTCAGCGACCAGCTCAGGGTCCTCTTTCGCCAGCGCGATGTAATCCACACCGACAAGGGGCTCAGCACCGACGCAGAGTATATCGTTCACGGACATGGCCACGGCATCTATGCCGACTGTGTCATATTTCTCAAGCTCCTCGGCCACCAGCAATTTCGTGCCTACGCCGTCGGTATGCATGACTAGCGTGTCATCGCCGCACTTGAACAGGCCGCCATAGTGGCCGAATACCGGCACGGCCTCGCCATAGCCTTTCCTGAAAGAGTAAGTGGATTTTATCCTGTCCCAGATGCTTCCCTGGATCTTCTTCACTTTGCCTACGTCTACCTGATACTTCATGATTGTGATTTGGCTCCTGAGATTTAAAAGAGATTGGGTCGCGGGCCGCCCTGCGGCGTTGCTTTATTAAACTTGTCGGGCGTAAGCTTCTGAGATAACATGAAATTCATCGGCGGCTTCTTCCAATTCGCCAGGCGCGTCATAGATGCTGCGAAAAAGGGCGGGCTGGGAGACTCTGACACGAAAAAGCTCGACAACCTTCTCACCCGCACTGGCAAGAGGAACACCATCCTTGCCAAAGGCATCCTAAGTTCGCTCAGCGCAGGTGGTGCCAGCGACAAAGACGTCGCCAGGTTCAGCGAACTTCTTCAGGGTGCCGAGCGGAGGATAGCAGAGAACAAGGAGCCGTTCAATGCCCAGAACAGGGCTGAGCTGGTAGATGTGTTCAAGCGCGCCTATGTCTCTGCCAAGACAGCGAGATGGTTCTCTGCCCAGATAGACGAGCTCCTGGCAGAGGAGATAAACGAGTTCATAGTCGGCAGCCCGCGCGTGGATGTGGGCGTGCCTGCCAAGAAGTCCGTGAAATTCGAGAAAGAATTGGAAGAGAAGAAAAAGATGAAAGCCTGAGTGCGCCTGAAAGATCCCCGTAATGAGAGGATTGTTATGAAGATCAAGCTTACGCCAGAGCTATCCTATGTCATCGGCCTATGGCGCAAGGCCAGGTGCCAGGAAGGGCTGGGCGTCCAGGGCAACAAGGACGTCCTCGAAGTATTCTCCCAAGAAGCCCTGGAGAAGCAGCTCACGACCTCGGACAAGATGCTATCCGGAGACGAGAAGATCTATTTCTACCATACCGCCTACAGGAAGTTCTTCCAGGAAGTCGAGAAGGAGGAGCTGGAGCGGTTCAAGTACCTGAACGAATACGCGGCCAACTACCTGGCAGGCATGTTCGACGCCGCAGGCCATATAGACGAGCGCGGCGTGGTCTCTTTGGGCCAGGCCACCAAGCAGGACGAGATGATGCTCCTGAGGCTCGGCTTCCAGACAAGGCGCAGGGCCGACCGCCTGATAATAGAGAGGCCGGTCGTCTTCCTGACCTTCATCAAGAACTATGTCAAGATATTCAAGGACCACAAGGTCTTCGACTACATCAAGACGCACGAGAAATAAATAACTTTATAACTCGTTTTCATAAGTTATCTGCGGGAGGTCAGTACATGAGGATTCTCACTATACACGCTGATTACATAGAAGTAGAGCCCAAGAAACAGGCCATCAAGGACGCAGAAGTGCTGAAGGCAAAGGGTCCTGAGCGCTACGAAGAGGTCCTGGTCGTCTTCACTGCAGTGGAAGAAGGCGATGACGAGGCGGTCATGGCAGAAAGGCTTGCCCAGGAATCGATATCAGTGGCAGAACAGGTGAAGACCAAGACCATACTCATCTACCCGCTGGTCCATCTCACATCGAAACCATCCAAGCCTGCGGTCGCAAGGAAAGTGGTGGAGGGGGCGGAGAAGCTCCTCAACGCCAAAGGCTACAAGGCATCGCACTCGCCGTTCGGTTGGTACAAGGGTTACACGCTCAAATGCAAAGGGCATCCGTTATCGGAGCTATCGCGCGAGCTCCACGGCCCGGGCACTGTCTCAGCCAAGGCAAGCCAGCTGGAGGAGGTCTCCAAGAGCCTGAGGCAGGAGCACGAGCTGAAATCCCGTTTCTATATCATGGATCTCGAGGGGAACCTCCACGATCCTGAGAAGTTCGACTATGGCAAGCACATCGCCCTCAAGAAGCTCGCCACCTATGAGACCAAGAAGGTGCGCGCCTATGAGAAGGAGCCGCCGCACATCAAGATCATGAAGGAGCATTCGCTCATAAACTACGAGCCCGGCTCGGATTCAGGCAACTTCAGGCTGCTGCCGAAAGGAAGGCTGGTCAAGAAGCTGCTGGATAAGATGATAACAGACTGGTGCGTGGCGCATGGCGCTTTGGAGGTCGAGACGCCGCTCATGTACGACTATGAGCACCCGTCGCTCAAGAAATACATGGACCGCTTCCCTGCCAGGCAGTATGTGGTTCTGAGCGACGAGAAGAAGCTGTTCCTCAGGTTCGCCGCGTGCTTCGGCCAGTTCCTCATCGCCCATGACATGGTAATCTCGCACAAGCACCTGCCCATGAAGATGTTCGAGCTCACAAGGTACAGCTTCAGGAGGGAGCAGTCAGGAGAGCTGGCCGGATTGAAACGCCTCCGCGCGTTCACCATGCCTGATATGCACACCTTCGCTGCCGACATGGACCAGGCCAAGGACGAGTTCGAGCAGCAGTACGACATGGGCCTCAAATGGAACAGGATGCTCGGCCTTGAGACCGAAGTGGCGTTCAGGATACAAGACGACTTCTTCAAGGAGAACAAGGACTGGTATGTCAACATGGCCAAACGGGGCGGCAAGCCTATCTTCGTGGAACTGTTCAAGGAGAGGTATGCCTATTTCATAACAAAGTTCGAGTTCAATTTCGTGGACAGCATGGACAAGGCCAGCGCATTGACCACTGTCCAGATAGACGTGGAGAATGCCGAGACCTATGACATAAACTTCGTGGACAAGGACGGCTCCAAGCAGAGACCGCTGATACTCCATGCTTCGATAAGCGGCAGCACAGAGCGCGTAATATACGCGCTATTGGAGAAGCAGGCCATGGAGATGGCGAAAGGCAAGAAGGCGATGCTACCTGCCTGGCTGTCTCCGACGCAGATAAGGCTCATACCTGTCGGAGAAGGCCACAAGGAGCACATGCACAAGCTGTTCAGCGCACTCAATGCCAGGAACGTCCGCGTGGATATGGACGACCGCGATGAGCCTTTGGGCAAGAAGATAAGGGATGCGCAGATGGAATGGGTGCCCTTCATGGTCGTTATAGGCGACAAGGAGATCCAGTCAGGAAAACTGGCGGTCACGATCAGGCAGACCGACTCCAAGAAGGAGATGACCGCGGACGAGCTTGCTGATATGGTTGAGAAAGAGAACAAAGACAAGCCGTTCGAGAAGCTCTCGCTTCCAGCCGAGTTGTCCAGGCGGCCAGTGATATGAAGATGATTATATGGCCGGCTCCCGTGTAAGTCTTGTCCTGCATGACGGAAATCGCATAACAGACAGGAAGCCACTTGCGAAGGCCTTCCATGACAAGACAGCGATGGAGATCACGCGCGCCATGTACGGTCCTGCCGTAGAGACCAAATCATATGATAAGCTGGGCGAAGAGGTCGTCGCCATAGGCGACCTGAGGAAAGATGACAAAACCCAGACCGGTTTCCAGCTCTATCTTGCCATAGAAGTTGACGGCAAGGTGGTGGAGATGGGCCTTCCTTTCGTCTCAGGCTCCAATGGCGAAGATTTCCTCAATCCTGCCAATATCAAGCCAGGTGACATAGACTCGTTGCTCAAGAACATGCCATCCAACACCGAGATACTGCTGGTGTGGCGGCTTGACCGCGGCATGACCCAGGACATCGTGCTTTCAGAAGACTCCGTCGTGTCTTCGATGGTGCCTCCCAAAGAGGGGAATGATTTCTCGCTTCTTGACCAGAAACCGTGCGTGGGCTGCGGCATGGGCGTCGGAAGCAAGATAGATCTGATAGCTGACATATCCGAAGTCAAGATATTCTGCGGTGACCTGGCGAATCCGATCCGCATGGCGACCATATTGGTCCCGCCGCCAGAATCGTTCTTGCTGGACTCATGGGTTCCGCAAACCCCGTTGCCATTGCCGCTAGTCCAGATCCAGCAACGTGCGGACCTCCAACCGAACACGGCTCGAAATCCAAACCACCTGGCCATGCACGTGGATTTCATGGTGAGGATGTCATGGGAGGATTCGCTCAAAGCTTCAGAGATCGGCCCGCCATTGCTATTGCAGAGCGGATTCTGTCCGGAAGGAGCGCTAGGCCGCCAAGACCAGCCTCCGATCACAACAAAGGAAGCGCCAAAAACAGCAGCGGCACTTGTATTCGCCATCTGTTCCTCCAAACCGGTGTGCCAGGCTGAGATACCGGTCGTTCCAGCATCACCGAAGAACAATCTCATGACATTGATCATGAACCCGGCAGAATTCAGGCTATGGAACGAGATACACAAGCGCCCTGTTCAGGACGCACCGGCACAACAGTATCCAAATCCCTTATCCGCTCCCATGATAGCCGCTCCAATCCCAAAAACAACAAATCACCAATTCTTCGTTCCAATCCGATCGCAACCAATAGCCAACAAAATCGCGTGCGAACCCCATGAACCTCAGCAGGAGACCATCGTGAAAACAATCCCGATAGTGCTTCCAGCAGCTAAAATCCAAACCCGGCCAAAGAAGCGGCAGAAGCCGCAGCCTATCGCGCCTATGAAAAAGAAGAAAGCGCAGCCGCAAATCAATGCGCCTGAAAAGCCAAAGCCCAGTGCCGGAAGGAAGCCGAGAAGGAAAGCCCCAAAGCCTTTCATGGCGACGACGCCAGAGGCAAAACAAAAAAAGATACGGCAAAAAACACCGAAAGCGTTTGCGGAACACACCAACAAAAAAGCAAAACAAGAAGCGAAATCGCTGGCATCAACCAAGACAAAAACCAGCAAGGCAAAAACCCGCACCATTCATCCACACGCCCGTCCCAAGCCTACGCCCGCATTCAGCGTCGCGTCCAAAAAATCCCGCAATAGCGCAGCGAAAAAGAAGGGCATCCAACCCTATTTCCTCAACGACCTTCTCGGGGTCTATCGGAAGAGCAAGGGCAGGAAGTTCAGGATGAA
>JAQTOF010000022.1 GCA_028713495.1 Candidatus Iainarchaeum sp. | reverse complement strand
CTTGGATATCATGGCTGCGAGCTTGGCAGCATCCACCCTTTTCATCTGGCCTGCGCCTATGCCGACCACGCGGTGCTCCCTTGCATATACTATGGCATTGGATCTGACGTATTTGACGACCTTCCATGCATAGAGCATGGCTTTCATCTCCTTGTCTGTGGGCTTGCGCTTGGTGACGACCTTGAGATTATCCAACAGCTTCACGTTGGCATCCTGGACAAGCAGACCGCCAAGGATGGAGCGGTATTTGCGGTAGGGCACCCTTTTCACTTGCAGGCCAGGAGTCTCCATGAGCCGCATGTTCTTCTTGACTCTGAGGATATCCAAAGCGGCGTCATCAAAAGCAGGGGCTATCACGATGTCCACGAACTTGCTGGTTATCTCCTTGGCAAGCTCTGCATCCACTTTGCGATTGAGCGCTACCACGCCACCGAAGGATGCCTCTGGATCAACAGACTTCGCCTGCTTGAAGGCATCTAGGAGGCTTTCAGCAGACGCCACGCCGCAGGGGTTGTTGTGCTTGACTATGACCCCTGTGGGCTCGTCGAACTCACGGATGAGCTTGAACGCTGAGTTGCAGTCCAGGATGTTGTTGTAGGACAGCTCTTTGCCCTGGAGCTGTTTCGCATCGAGGATGGACGGGTTCTTGTAATGCTCGTCGCGGTAGACTGTCGCCCTTTGGTGCGGATTCTCCCCATAGCGGAGGTCCTGCTTCTTGTGGAACGTGAGATTGAGGTATTCAGGGAACTCGTCCTGGAAGCCGAAGGCCCTCCTGAAGAACTGCTCTATGGAGACATCGTAGTGGGAGACGTGCTCCCATGCGTCCACCGCGAGCCTCTCCAGGGTCTTCTCTGCCAGCCAGCCGCTGCTTTTCTTCAGTTCCTCCATGATGGCCCCATAGCTCGCGGGGTTGGAAACGACAGCGACGTTGCGGTAGTTCTTGGCCGCTGCCCTGATGAGTGTAGGACCGCCTATGTCTATGTTCTCCACTATCTCGCCCATGGAGGCATTCTTCTGGACAGTCTCCTCGAACGGATAGAGGTTGACAACGACCATGTCTATGAGCTCTATTTCGTATTTCTTGGCTTCTGCCATGTGCTTCTTGTTGTTGCGGTCGGCCAGGATGGCGCCATGTATCTTCGGATGGAGGGTCTTCACCCTGCCGTCCATCATCTCAGGAGAGCCGGTGAATTTGGAGACCTCTATGACCTTGATGCCTTTCTCAGATAGCAGTTTGGCTGTCCCTCCGCTGGAGATTATCTCGATGTCCAGCTCCTGGAGGCAGCGCGCCAGCTCGACGACACCTTTCTTATCGTAAACACTTACTAGTGCCCGCCGGATTTTCATCTAAGAACGACTCCGCCTTTGATATTTTTAGAAGCAGTTAACTAATATGAAATCTGCTGATTATAAAGCTTTTCCTCTGGCGTCTTTTATCCTTTCCAGAACCTCGTCCGGAGCGCCGAATTCTCCGAGCTTCTGGTGCCCGCGTTTGCCTGCGCCATGGAAGTCAGAGCCGCCAGTGACAAGGAGTCCGTGCTCTTTCGCAAGGGCCTGCGTCCAGGCTATCAGCTTGTTATTGTCCGCATAGGTGATCGGGACCTCGGGGCGGTTCGCCACATAATCATAATACACCTCAAGGCCGTCTCCGCCCATGCGATTGAAGTCTGAAACTAGCGTCTTGGCGTCGTATGGATAGATGAAAGGATGGCAAAGGAAACTGAGACCGCCTGCAGTATGGATGAGATCTATCGCTTCGCCGACCCCGAAGCCCGCTTCCCTGGCCACATAGGCAGGCTTGCCACGGCCGAGCAGCTTCTTGAACGCATCCACCATGAGCGGGAATTCCTTCGGGTACTTTTCCATGAGGACCATGGCGATATGCGGACGGCCGACGACGCCATCTGCCTTGGCCTTCACCTCTTCGAATGTTATATCATAGCCCATATCGCGCAGCTTGTCTATGGTCGCTTTCTTCTGCTCTTCACGCCCGAGCGAGTCGATCTTCTTGTTGAGCACCCTGTTCCTCGGGTCTATGAAAAGGCCGATGATATGGACATCCTCGTATCCGAGCTGTGAGTCATAGGTCGAGATCTCTATCCCTGGTATGACCTCCAGCGGCTCTTTTCCTGTGATCTTCCTTGCGCTCTGCACATTGTCATGGTCGGTTATGGCGATCGCTTTCAAACGCCCGCGTTCCGCTTCTGCAACAAGCTGCTCGAACGAGAGCGTGCCGTCGGAGGCCGTGGTATGCATGTGCAGGTCAATCATACGGAAAGAACTCGCTGAAAGCCTATTTAACAATACGGGTGGACGCAGTGCGCTCATTTATACCCGTATTTCCTGATGAACCAGACCTTGAGGAGCTGGACGAGGACAAGGTAGGTGGCGACGATCAGGGTGGTGGCGCCGAGATAGAAGAGCGGCGGCTGCACAAAGCCGAATGCCGAAGCGAACGGCGAAAGGGTTATCGCAAGGCCGACGAGCACTGCCCCGAAGGTGGTGATGAGAAGATATCCGCTCGGCCTGCTTTCCAGGAACGGGATTTTCCTCGTCCTTATCACGTTGATGACCAGAGTCTGGGTGGCAAGTGATTCTATGAACCAGATGGTGTTGAAGAGCGGTTGGGATGCGGAGAACAGCAAAAGCACGCCATAGGTCGTGAAATCGAAAAGCGAGCTTATCGGCCCGAAGAAAATCATGTATCTTTTGATGTAGTCGACGTTCCACGGGCTGGGTTTGTCCAGGTTATCCTCGTCCACATTGTCAGAGGGCAGGGACACCTGGGCCATGTCGTAAAGGAAGTTGTTGAGGAGGATCTGGATAGGGAGCATGGGCAGGAACGGCAGGAATAAGCTCGCGCCGACCACGCTGAGCATGTTGCCGAAGTTGGAGCTCGAACCCATCTTTATGTACTTCAGCATGTTCTCATAGGTCTTCCGGCCTTCGAGCACGCCTTCCTGGAGCACGATGAGGCTCTTCTCCAGCAGGATTATGTCTGCGGTCTCCTTCGCTATGTCCACGGCATTATTCACCGATAATCCGACGTCGGCGCTCTTGAGAGCCGGGGCATCGTTGATGCCATCACCCAGATAGCCGACCGTGTGCCCGTTGGCGCGCAGGGCCGTGATGACCCGTTCCTTCTGGAGCGGATTGAGCCTGGCGAACACGGTTGTCTTATCGACGATTTTCCTCAGGCCTTCGTCGTCGAGAGCGTCTACGGTGTCGCCGGTGACGACTTCGCCCACATCCAGGCCGACATCGCCGCAGACCTTGGTCGTGACCAGCTCGTTGTCCCCTGTGAGGACCTTGAGTTTTATGCCGAGCTTTTCCAGGGATTGGATAGCATCTTTGGCTGATGGTTTGGGCGGGTCGAGGAATATCATGAACCCTTTGAGGATGAGGCCTTCCTCGTCTTCCTTGGTGTATGCCTTTTTCTTGGTCGTGAAGGGCCTGTAGGCCACGGCAAGGACCCTGAATCCCTCGTTCCGGTACTTGTCGGTGAGCGCGATGACGCTTTTCGGGATGGCTTTCCGGAAGACTTTGCCATCCAGCTCATATGAGCCGCAGCGCTTGATTATCTCCTCCGGAGCCCCTTTGGATATGAGGATGTGCTTCCCGTCCTCCTCCACAACCACAGACATGAGCTTACGCGAAAAATCGAAAGGGATCTCGTCCAGCTTCCTGTACCCTGCTATGGAAAGATGGCTGTGCCTGAGGATGGCCTTGTCCAGGAGGTTCTTCAGGCCGGTCTGGAAATAGCTGTTCATATAGCCGTATCTGAGCACCTCTTGGCTCTCCGTGCCCCTGAGGTCGTAATGCCGCTCCAGCACGACCTCGCCCAGCGTCAGGGTGCCTGTCTTGTCTGTGCACAGGATATCCATCGCGCCGAAATTCTGTATAGAGCTCAGCCTCTTCACGATGACCTTCTTCCCGGACATCTTGATTGCGCCGTTGGATAGGTTTACGGTCACTATCATCGGCAGCATCTCGGGCGTGAGGCCCACTGCGACAGCCAGCGAGAACAGCAGCGCTTCGAGGGGGTTGCCTTTGAGGATGGCATTTATGGCGAATATGGCCACAACCATCACGATCATGAAACGGATGAGCAGGAGAACGAACTCCCGGATCCCTTTGTCAAAGCTCGTCTCGCCTTCCTGCGCCGACACATGCGCGGCGAGCTGGCCGAACTGGGTCTGGTCCCCGGTCTTCAATATGAGACCATACCCGGTTCCGCTCACTACGTTGGAACCCATGAAGGCGATGTTGGTCAGTTCGGTCAGGGTCGCGGTCTTGGGAGCTATCGCCTCGCCGGTCTTCTCCGCGGGGAAGGATTCACCGGTCATTGCAGCTTGGTTGATGAAAAGGTCCTTGGCGCTCAAGACTCTCAGGTCAGCCGGGATTATGTCGCCGGCCGAGAGATAGACGATATCTCCCGGCACAAGCGTCTTGATATGCACTTCGTGCTGTCTTCCATCCCGTATGACGGCGGCCGTGGTGGAGACGATTTCGAGCAGCTTTTTGGCCTCGGTCTTGGCCTTGTACTCCTGGACGAACGCCAGCACTACGCTGACTATGGCCATGCCCAGCACGAGCGCTGCGCTCACCTGCTGGCCCAGGAAAAGCGATATGCCGGCAACAACGAGCAGCACGAGGACGAGCGGGCTGGTGAAACGCGAGAGGAATTGCAATAGGATATGCGGTTCCCGGGCTTTGGAGGACTGGTTGAATCCATATCTGTGATGACGCCTCCGGACTTCCTGGTGCGAGAGGCCGCTCAGCGAAGTGCCGAACTCCTGCATGAGCTTCTCGCTCGGTTCGGTCGAGAACCGGACATCAAATGCGTTTTGATTCCCGTTCTTGCTCGGTGGCACATCTCCGCTATTGCCATCGAACTTCTTAAAGAGTTAGGCGCTACCGCATATATTTAAATAGTGTTATATGCCGTATCTATTTGTGGTGGGAGTATCATGGTAATCACTAAACAAGGTGACGCACGCAACGGCGGAAAAGAACCGTCTTTGCGAGAGCTGGGGGAGCTCGCGAAGCAAGCGGCCTATGCTAGCGTTCGTAGGTTTTCACAGGCTCCCAGGATAGCAGGCGTCGCAGAGAAAGAGATTTCTGATTATATCACTATCGTTGAAGACATGAAGAGAGGGAAGAGCGAAGAAATCGGCCGCATCCAGGAAAGGGCCGCGGGAGAGAGAATGGGGCGCAGCCTCATACTTCAGGGCGAGGCCTGTGGCGCGGGGCGCACCATGACGCTTTTGGATGAAGAGATCGGCCTGCTGCAGAAGGCGTCTTCGGTCGTGGAGAAGATGGAGACGAGGATCGCAGCCATCATCGATTCTGTAAGCGATAATCCGGCGCAGAAAGCGCTGTTCAGCATAGAGTCGCGGGCGCTTGGCGCGAAGATCGTGCGTCTGACCACATGGCTGTCCCAAAGAAAGGAGATTAAAGACAAAGAGGACAAGGACATAATCGGAGAGATAGCCTACTTGAAGGCGTATCTAGGGATAAAGAAAGCTGAGATGTGAAACTGATGAGCCAGAAATCCAAGGATACCACTAAGGATATGCCCGGCCTGGCGAAGGTGGAACCGCCAGTCAGGAAATTCGCAGGCCGTACGTTGCCGGAACTTACGATATCACCCTATGACGTGATTCTCAACCACTCGAATAGGAATAACGACGCACATGTGGTGGTGATGAGAGATGGAAGGGAACTAGGACGCTACACAATCCCTGAGTTCGAGACCATCCTCGTAGATGCCGTTATGATAACCAATATAGGTGGCACAAGGTTCAGTGGGATGGGCCTGGGGAATCCGAAGCTCCATATAGGATATGCTACGCAGGTCGATTAAGGGACATGCGCACTGTTTTTAAAAGTAAGTCAGCAGAGATGATTAACTTCTGCCTTGGTAGTGTAGAACCCGAATAGCGATGGCTATCGGGTGCTCAATGGTCTAGCATACGAGACTGTCATTGCGCTTTTTAGTAAAAAAGCGCCCGAAAAACGGGCGATAAGCGCAACAGAACTCTTGCGACCCGGGTTCGAATCCCGGCCAAGGCGTTTTTATTTACAGACCTTGTCATTGTGCTATTGTGGTAGAATATGTCTTTTCAGATATATTTATAAATGGTTTCCAGTATAATATCATAATATGTCCGGCATCCTGGAAAGGCTCTTGAGCAACAAAGCACCCAGCACCAGCAAGTCCTACCTCATCGGTCTTGAGAGGGGCAGGATCTGGGCCGCGGATTACGCTGATTATTTCGAAGTCAAGGAATGGGGCGAGATAGAACCTGAGGATTTTGGCAGCATCACTCTTCCGCACAATGAGGAGCTGCACTTCAAGGTCCTGGGTTCTGAAAGCGATCTGGAACTGGAACCGTATATCAAGGGCTGGCTTGAAGGCGTGAAGGAAATCGCCAGGAAATAACGCTTTAAACCTTCCAGACGTAGTAGGTCTGGGAGATTTATGAGGCAAATACTATTAGTCTTATTGACGGCGTTTCTGCTGTTCGGATGCTTCGGCATAGGCGGCGGAGGGACAGGCAGCGCAGGTCAGACTGGGACACCCCAGCTGCCAGGCACCACACCACCAGTGGAACAATGCTCTCCATCTTATTCGTTCTCTGAGCTTGGCGATGGCATGCTCTCCAAGACAGCTACGATTGTAGCAACGGTTACATGCGCGGCAGGCAAGGAGCTCACGGTGAGCCTTGATGGCAAAGTCGTGAAAACCACCAGCGTGGATACCAATGCCACCACACCGGTGACGCTGGAATTCGCGCCGACCAAGGACGGCACTGTCAGCGTGGAAGTGAAGAGCGGTGGTGAGAGCGTATTCTCCAGGGATTGGAACGTGAAACCGCTCGGCAACGAGAACACCATAGGCCTTGAGACCGACGGCGTCTCTTTCAAGGAATGGAGGGCTATGGCAGTGGATGTGGAGAACACCATAACGCCAGGCAGGATTAGGGCATTCATGAAGAGGATGTCGTTCCAGACCCAGCCAAGCACCACCCTCATCGTCGAGATGAGGAGCGACAACAATGGCAACCCTGGCAATGTCGTAGCCTCGGTCACCAAGCCATTCACGGTAGTGACCCAGACAGAGAACTGGATAAACTTCGACTTCGATTCCAAGCCCACCCTGGCGCCAGGAAAATACTGGATAGTGTTCAAGGTGCAGCAGACCGAGGACGTCAACCTGGTCAGCGACGTGGCGTATGTCCATTACGTCTCTGTGGACAAGCAGGCTCCTGGCAATGATTACACCAGGGAGATGAAGCTCAGCGTGAATGAGCAGACAGGATTCGCGTCTGAGACATCATGGCAGCCGTTGTCCTATGACAGGGAATACAGCGTTATCCTGACCAGCGACTGATTTTCTTTATCTTTTTACCTATTTTTGCGGAGCGTCATCTATTTTTATACTTTTATTACCATAACCAGGTTATGATACTGAGGAGGGGGGTTGGACCAGACGTTAGAAGGTACGAGCAGAACGTAAGGAAGTTCCCTGCATTCCATGTGGAGGTTGAACTGGCGGCACTTGGTATTGCTGCGGCTATGGCATTGGCAGGCTGTCAGAATCCAGTCCATGAAGAGAATAGATCTGCGCAGATGGATACTCAGGTACCACGCCCAGTCGTCATATCTAGCCCACCAACCGAACAGCAATCCCTTAAAGAACTCGTGAAAAGCCTTGAAACCGGTGACCCCTTGAAGACGAAGGGAGCCGTGCTCTGGCAGATTGCTGACATGATAAAAAACGGCCAGGCTCTCGGTGAATACAAGCATGGACTCATTAAAGTGCTCGAGACGCCGAGACCTGTTGATGAAAAAGCGGAATACGCGTTTAGGTTTATCCAAGACCATGCGATAGCCGCCCTTTATCATGCTTCCATGAACGGGGAGAATGTCAGGGAAGCTGCGCCGGCGTTGGCCAGAGTAGGAGTGGAAGGACGTATTTCCCCGAATAGCCATGGCTACATAGCCCACATGCTTAATCAGATAGCCACCGACGGGGCCAATATCGATTCGGCAGTAAAGATTTTGGCAGATACGGTCGATATGGCAGCGGATGCGGAAAAAGCGTATAACCGTCCCAAAACAGACACCCACATGGGTATAATGGAACTCATGGAAGTACAACACAGGAGGAGCCTGGCGCTTTGGCTTCTTCGCGGAATCACAGAAAATGGCGGGTATGTGGATGAAGCAGTACCAGTTCTGGAAAAACACCGGGGATCTTTCAATGCGAAAACAGGTGACGAGATCGCAGGCATCCTCGCCCGCCAGTATCTCAACAACGGCGATACAAAAGAACTGATGAAGATGCTGAAGACCAATCCTAGCATGGAAGTCATCAACGTGTTTTTTGATGCTGACGCAAAACAAAGAGCCGAAGCGGTGGCAGTCCTTCACCCGATGTTGAAAAAATGGCCAGCGAATGGCATTTATTGGAATGGAGCGATTGAACTTCTGACATTTTATTTGGTAGAAACGCATGAATGGAATAAGATAAATGATATGCTGGCGAGCCCCTGGACCGAGACCGCAGCGAAAGACGGGCTGCAAAAGGCGTCATATAAAGGATATAAAGACGAGGTTGCAAACTTCATGTCCAGGCAGAAATAGGCTACCGATCTCCCGGTCCGGCAGATACTATGATTTTTCTTCTATTTTCTTAGCTATCCCTTTCAGATTCTCGAATTTCCTGTGCATGTCGTTCTCCAGCTCTTCAAGGGTCTGGCCCAACGTGCCGCCCCTCAGGAGGTAGTTACGACCGTCCTTGATCACAAGACCAGAGCGCTGGAAAAGATTCAAATGGTAGATGACCGCGGCCTGGCTGGTCTCCGAAAGGTGCATCAGATCCCTTGATGAGATGCCTTCTCCACGCATGCCAGCTTTCACCAATGCACGGAAAACTACACGGCCGACATCATCGCGCTCATCACCCAAACCAAGGCACTGATAGACATAGTTGATTTCCGCATCGATGTCTGGTTCAGTCTGGACTGGAACTGAAAGGTAGCGTATGACTATCTGGCGGTAGTAGCGCCTCTGGGCCATGATTAAGTCTTTGAACGAAATATTTAAAAGAATTTCGAAATATTAAACATATTGTTAAAAGTTTGTTCTCTAGGTGAACGCATGAAAGAGGAAAAACACAAGGCTCCGGACGGCGAAAAAACAGGGCTGCCGCCGCACGAAGAGGCCAAACTGGTCGCTCATGAGGAGCCGAAAGAGCTGAAAGCTCCGCCAGAGGAGAAGCTGCTGGAAAGTGGAACCAGAGCCAAGGAGCTAGAAGAGCGCCTCATGAGGCTCCAGGCAGAGTTCGAGAACTACAAGAAAAGGATGGCGAAAGAGAACGATTTTGTCAGGGAGAACGCATCAGCTGATGTCCTGTTGAAGCTGCTGCCAGTCGTGGACGAGTTCGAGCTGGCTATGGCCCACATGGATCACGCTCCGCACAAGGAATTCAAACGAGGCATGGAATTGATATTCGCCAAGCTGATTGACCTGGTGAAGAAAGAGGGCATAGAGGAGATGAAAACACTGGGGCAGAACTTTGACCCCTACAAGCATGATGCGCTCAGGCAGGGAGATGGCGAAGAAGGCAAGATCATAGAGGTAGTCCAGAAAGGATACTTATACAGAGGGAAGGTCCTGCGACACGCTAAAGTGGTCGTGGGTAAGGGAAATGAGGTGAAATGATATGGCTAAGATAATAGGTATAGATTTGGGAACTTCGAACTCTGCGGCTGCGTTCCTCGAAGGAGGCAGGCCTAAGATAGTACCGAGCGCAGAGGGTATAACCCAGTACGGGAAGGCTTTCCCGAGCTATGTGGCGCTGACAAGGGATGGGCAAAGGATAATAGGCGAGCCGGCTAGGAGACAGGCGGTCACGAATCCAGAGGGAACTATCACAGCGTTCAAAAGGAAGATGGGCACCAACTACAAATATGAGATACTGGGCAAGGAATACCGGCCCCAGGAGCTGTCTGCTTTCCTTCTCCAGAAGATAAAGAAGGATGCAGAGGAATTCCTCGGCGAGAAGGTGGATAAGGCAGTCATCACTGTTCCAGCGTATTTCAACGACAACCAGAGGCAGGCGACCAAGGATGCAGGCGAGATAGCAGGACTCCAGGTCGTGAGATTGGTGAACGAGCCGACTGCTGCATGTCTGGCTTATGGCCTGGACAAGGCAGAGAAGGAGATGAAAGTCCTTGTCTTTGACCTTGGAGGAGGCACTTTGGATGTCACCGTCATGGACTTCGGCGGAGGGGTCTTTGAAGTGAAATCCAACAATGGTGATACGCAGCTGGGCGGAACCGACATGGACAGGATAATAGCTGAGTATCTCACCGACCAGTTCAGGAAAGAAAGCGGGGTGGACATAACCAAGGACAGGCAGGCCCATCAGAGGATACTGGAAGCTGCTGAGAAGGCTAAGATAGAGCTTTCCACTACCCTGGAGAGCGAGGTGAACCTGCCATTCCTGGCGTCTGTCGACAATACCCCGAAGCACTTCGTGTACAAGCTGACCAGAGCGAAGCTGGAGGACCTGATAAGGCCCGTCATAGACAGGTGCAGAGGCCCCATGGAGCAGGCTCTCAGGGATGCAAAATTGACGCCGTCCCAGATAGATAAGATAATCCTTGTCGGAGGGCCGACCAGGATGCCGATAGTGCAGAAGTTCGTTGAAGACACCCTCGGCAAGAAGGTGGAAAGGGGCGTTGACCCGATGGAATGCGTCGCCATGGGAGCTGCTGTCCAGGGAGGGGTTCTTTCTGGAGAGGTGAAGGACATACTCCTGCTGGATGTGACTCCGCTATCGCTTGGCCTTGAGACTCTTGGAGGCGTGATGACCAAGCTGATAGACAGGAACACCACTATTCCTACGAAGAAGAGCCAGGTGTTCTCGACAGCTGCTGATATGCAGACGGCTGTGGACATAAACATCCTCCAGGGCGAAAGGCCGATGGCAAAGGACAATGTCGCACTCGGCAAGTTCACGCTTGTCGGCATACCTCCTGCCATGAGGGGGGTTCCTCAGGTGGAAGTCACCTTTGACATAGATGCGAACGGCATCCTCCATGTGAGCGCCAAGGACAGGGCTACTAACAAAGAGCAGAGCATGAGGGTGACTGCCCCGCTGAAGATGCAGGACAGCGAGATAAAGCAGAAGATGGCTGATGCGGAGCGGTTCTCAGAGGAAGACAAGAAGGTCTTTGAGCTGGCGACCGCCAAGAACGATGCCGAGGCTATGATCTATGTCACCAAGAAGACCATAGACGACTTCAAGGACAAGATGTCCAAGGAGCAATACGAGAAGATAACCTCTGCCCAGAAGAAGCTCGAGGATGTGATGACCGGCGAGGATGTCGCCAGGATACGCGCTGAGACCGAGAGCCTGAAGAAGGCCCTTGAGGAGCTTGGCGGCTCAATGTACCAGCAGGCCGGAGCGGGCCCGGAAATGGGAGGAGGGCCTGGAAACCAAGGACCGGGCGGCGGGGCTGGAAACGCAGGACCTTCAGGAGAGAAAGGCTACGAACACGTCAAGAAAGGCAAGAAGAAGGGCGGCTCAGGAGACGATGTAGTTGAAGGGGAATACGAGAAGGTAGATAAGTGAGAAAACGATGAAGGATTATCATAGCATATTGGGCGTGTCCAAGGACGCTGACGAGGAGGAGATAAAGAGGGCATACCGCAGGCTCGCCCTCCAGTTCCACCCTGACCGCAACAAGGACAAGACCGCAGAGGAGAAGTTCAAGGAGATATCAGAGGCATATGCCATTCTCACCGGAAAAGAGGAACCAGTCAAACAGCCTACTGAGACCTGGGAACAATACGTCGTCAGGGTATGGGAAGAGATAGCCATCCGGAAGCACGATAACGCATACAGATGAAGCGCATGACCACCAAACGCGATTACTATGAGGTACTGGGTGTTCCGAAGGGCGCCAGCAAGGACGAGATAAAGGGCGCCTACAGGAAGCTGGCCCTCAAATACCACCCTGATCGCAACAATGACAAAGGCGCAGAGGACCAGTTCAAGGAGATATCCGAAGCCTATGCTGTCCTCAGCGACGATAATAAACGCGCCCAGTATGACCAATACGGCCATGCCGGCTTTGATCAGATGTACTCCAGGGAGGACATCTTCCGTACAGCAGATTTCAGCGACTTCGAGGACCTTTTCCGCGAGTTCGGATTCGGAGGGCCTTTCGGCGGGGTCTTCGGCTCGATGTTCGGCTCGCCTTTCGGCAGGCGAGCGGGACGGGCAGGAAGGAGGTATGAATACGGCTCAGACCTCCAGGCAGAGATGGAGATAACACTGGAAGAGGCAGCCAAAGGAGTGAAGAAGGAGCTCACGTATCACAGGAGCAAGGCATGCCCCAGGTGCAAAGGCAATGGGAGCGAACCTGGGACGTCAAGAAAAAGGTGCGAGACGTGCGGGGGCAGCGGCCAGGTCCAGCAGGCCAGGCGGATGGGCCCGATGCAGTTCTATTCCGTCACCACATGCAACAGATGCCACGGTGAAGGGACCCTGATCGAGAAAGCTTGCAGGGAATGCGACGGCTCTGGCAAGGTCGGCGAGACCGAGACCATCAAGGTGAGCATACCACCAGGAATCCAGAACGGCATGAGGATGCGGCTGGAGAACCTGGGCGAGCATGGAAGGGACGGCCCGGGCGATCTTTATGTTTTGGTATATGTCCAGAGGCACGCTACTTTCGCCAGGGATGGCGATGATTTGTGGCTTGATATGCCCATCAGCTTCTCAAAGGCGGCCATAGGCGGAGAGATTGAGGTACCGACCCTTTTCGGCAAGGCGAAGCTGCATATCCCCCCCGGAACGCATTCACATACTGTCTTCAGGATGAAAGGAGAGGGCATGCCTAAGATGAACCGCAATGGAAAAGGCGATCAGATGGTGCGGGCAGTGATAGATGTGCCGAAGAAACTGAGCAAAAAACAGAAAGAGCTGCTTGAGGAATTCGATAAAGAAAATAAAAGAGAGAAGTTCCTGGGCGTTATTTGAGGAACTCCACTATCTTGTCGCCCAACGGTTCTGAACCGCCTGCTGTGGCTGCGAAAAGATCGGTCCCGTGGTCAGAACCTGGATAAATCACTACTTCAGTGTATTCCACGTTCCTCAGGTCGTCTATCTCGCTCACAGCATTCGCCGAATAGGTATCTCCATTGGCAGCGACCGCCATGACATCATGCGAGTAGTCTTCTGCTGCCCGGGTGATATCCACGCCCTTGTATTCCATGCCAGGGGAGATCATGACGACCTTGTCTATCGTCTTCTCCTGCTCGCCGGCAAGGATGGCTGCTGTGGAGCCAAGGCTCGCACCTACGACATAATACTCCTCGGCGTCCGGGTAGTGGGCTCCGATGTACTTGTCAGCGCTGATGATATCGGTCTTCATGTCCTTGTAGGCGGCTGCATCGAAATCAGCCCAGGTTCCTAGGTTGGTGCTCTTCCCATGCCCCCTCAGGTCTATGGCCAAAACTATCGCCTCTGGGAACTGGTTGTGCAGCTTCTCTATGAAGCTTATGGGCCAGCTGCTCCTGTCCTTGTCGAACTCATGCACCAGTATGATGGTCTTTGTGGGTGTCGCGCTCTCGGATTCGTATAGGGTGCCGTATATCTTCCAGCCTCCTGATTCGTAGAATATCTCGCTGTTCTCCAGGGTGGTCTGTGGCTGGCCGGTATCTCCTGTCTCTCCAGCCCCTATGCCACCGGTCGATGTGCCATTGGAGTAAGCGCCGGTGTCCCCGGTGTTGTTGTCTTGGGTTCCGGTATCCGATGTCCCGGTATCGCCGGTACCGGTGTCTCCGGTGCCTGTTCCGCCGCTGCTCCCATCGGTTCCAGTTGTGCCTTCGTCAGTGGGCGGCTCGGTTATGCCGCAGGCGCCCAATAGCATAAAGATTGCCAGCATCGGAATGAGAAATTTCACCATTCGGATTACCTCTTCTTGGATTTCTTCTTTGCTGCTTTAGCCTTCTTCTCTGGCTTGCACTCGACGCACTCGCAGGCGGTCTCGAGTTCCACGTCCATGAGCTCCAAGGTCTCGGTAAGGTCCTCCAAAGAGAGCACGACCCGGTCCAGGTAGCTCGCTATGAGCTTCAGGTCCGCTGTGCCGCCTGTCTTGTACATATCGCGCCTTATGTTCTTCAATTCCTCCCGTATCTCGGAAAATGACTTCATCATGCCATCACCCGGAGATGCTAGACATCCGAGGTTTTTAAACGTTCAGGACGAGACTGGCGATTTCCAGGCATTCCTCTTTTGAGAGCGTCTTGGCCCTTCTCTTGGCGAAATGGCCGAGCTTGACAAGATCTTCTTTGTAGAACATCTTGGAATCCAGAAGAGCGTTGCGCACGGTCTTGTTCTTGTGCTGGAACATATATCGGATGACATTCTCCTGGAACTGGGTCAGTTTGGTGCCTGTAGGGGTGAGGAGGATTATGGCCGAATCCACTTTCGGCATGGGTTTGAACAGATGGCGCAGGACAGTGCGTTCGAGTTTGATGGTGAATGCGAGCTGGGACGTCACGCTGAGTCTGCCGTAGTTCCTGTCCTTGGGCTTGGCTACCATCTTCTGGGCGAATTCCTTCTGCACCATCAGGACAGCGCGCTCGAGCTTCATCGGGGCAAGGGCGAAGACTATGTCTGATGAGATGTAATACGGTATATTACCCATGATGATGTCAACATCGTTCGGAACTTCGAACTCCAAAAAATCCCACTCGATTATCTCGACGATTTTTTCGTTAGCGAATTTTTCTTTAAGCATCGCAGCGAATTTCGGATCTTTCTCCACTGCGATTATCTTCTTCGGTTTTTGCGCGAGTATGGCCTCGGTCAGCCGGCCATCTCCAGCACCGATCTCGAGGATTGTCTTGTTTTTCGGGTTCGCGAGCTTGGCTTCGAGGGCAAGGATATTCTTATCCTCAAGGAAGCACTGGCCGAGCGATTTCCGCCTTTCAGAGGATATTGTCATCCTTCTTCCCCTCGATCACAAGGATAGCGTCTATGAATCCGTAGGCGTAATTAGCCGCGCCGAAAGCGCTGAAATAGTCCTCTTTCTCATAGAAATGCCTGGCGTCTGCAGCGTAGTTCTCCACATATTCAAGGACCTTTGGGTATTTGTCGCCGAGGCCCATGGACTTGAAAGTGATTAGCATGCGCTGGAGCTTGTTTATGTCCTTTATCGCCCTTGCCTTAGCGTCCATCATACTTCCCTCACCAGCGCCTTCAGCTGTTTTCTGCCTGTCCGGCCAGGCATCCCTGCGGCATAGCCCACAGGTATGACCGCCACCGGAACCTCTTCCGGCTCTGCGCTTATCAGCCTGGAAACCTCAAGCGGGTCAAAGGCGCCCACCCAGACCGATGAGAGGCCGAGCGCAGTGGCAGCGAGCTGGCAATAGGCGGCTGCTATGGTGGCGTCCTGGACTGCATACAATTCATACCCTCGTGCCTCGTATTTGGCTTCTGACTGCTTCTTGTCAGCAGAGAAGATGAAGACTACGGACGCCTGGGCCACTGATTCCTGGTCAAGGCAGGCTAGCATGAGCTCCTCTTTGGTCTTCTTGCTTTTCACCACAGATATCCGGTACGCCTGCAAACCGCCTGCGGATGGGGCGAGGTTGACTGCGTCCAGTATCTGCTTTATGGTCTTGATATCCACTTCCTTTTCCTGGAAAGCGCGTGTGGAGCGCCTCTTGTCCACGGTTTCAAAGAAGTCCATGGATAAGATTGGGAGGTTAAAGGAATAAAAATAGAAGGAACACAGCCCAGCTCACATGGCCTAAGCCGGTACGGAGTCATGTGCCCTTTGTTTACAGGAGGAATACCACGAATTACCGGCTGATGAGAATATAGAAGTAGATAAAGATGAGTGTC
>JAQTOF010000021.1 GCA_028713495.1 Candidatus Iainarchaeum sp. | reverse complement strand
ATACGGCCTCAAGTCAGGCGGCATCGGCGGCAAAGACGGCGACTTAAAAGAGATTCTCGGAAGAGCCACGCCTGCAGACATAAAGGAAGCCATCCGCGAGCTGACCGGCAAGATAAGCAAAGGCGAGCTGGACAAGGTGAAGGACTGGCTCAAGAAGACCGGCGCCAGTATGCCTGAGATGCCCAAGGTCATAACCATAGGGACATCCTCAGGAGAGCTGCCAGTGGACCAGGAAGTCGTGGAATACTACAAGGACCTGGCCACCCACTATCCGTTGGTGGTCACCAAGAAGGTGCTTGAGGCTGAGACCAGCATCCGCACCTGGAGCGCCGTGGAGAGATGGAGGCCCGGCGTAGATCCTTCGATGGCTCTCCCAGGCAGCTCTGGTGGCATGCTCCTGCCAGGAATAACCAAGAGCATAAAGATCGCGGAGATGCCGGTAAAAACAACTGATTACAAGGTGCCTCATCTGCTCGTCGTCATAGACAGCAGCGGCAGCATGCCTCACCCGAAGCAGCTCAAATCCTACGCTGTTCTGGGCGGCTACTGCGCTGCGTTGTCCTATCACATCCAGGAAGCCCACATAGGAGTGATAAACTTCAGCGGCGATTCCTTCTACCTGCCATATACGCGGGAACTGAACCATGCCCTTGGCGCCATAAGCGCATACCAGGGCGGCGGAACCACCGTGGACGTGGAGATGGTCAGGAAGATGCTCGGGCCTGAGATGGCAGAGCTGTATTCAAGCCGTCCTGACCGCAACATGAGGGACCTCCCGAGGGAATTCATGAGGAAAGACGTGTCCCTAGGCATACCTGACGAGATATTCAAGGCCGAATCCATAGACGTGCTGATGTTCACGGACGGAGGTATAAGCAACCTGGAGCATGTGCTTGCCCTGTTCGAGGAGAAGGCAGAGCTCAACCGCGCGACGATCGTGCTTACGCATGGATTCGCCCAGGAGCTTGCTGACAGGAAGGACAGCAGGATACAGGTCCACAGGATAGAGGATATCAAGGACATCCCGAACATAGTGATCCGCGAGGTCGGCAAGAACTTCGATGCCAGGCTCGAGGCGATAAGATGAGCCTGGCTGTCGGGCTGAATGAACGCGCTAAACAATCGGCAGTCCTGGCCATGGCGAGAGGGTTCAGGAGGTACGGGCCTGAGGAGGAGAGGGCGGTCAGGACAATCAAGGTCCAAGGCGACGAACTGAGCTACCTGAGGCAAAGGAGGGAGATGCTCAGGAGCATGACGCCAGAACAGGCGCTTCAGGTGATAGAATTCCATAATGGGTTGAATGTCTTTCAGGCATTCGACTTAGCCAAGAGGACCGGCAAGCTCATAGTCCCGAACGATGTCATTGACAGGATTCTGACTGAAACCGACAAGCGGGTGGTGACCTTGACCGGAACCGCAGCCATCTATGAAGCCCCGGGCATGCCATTTGGGGATACGGTCACATATGCATGGAAAACCGGTGCTGACGTGCAGTATTCATTCACTTTTGATGTTCCACGGCAATTCCGGGGAAGAACCGACTGCACCCTGGTTGTAGAACATCCAGACTTTGAACTGGTTCCAGTCCCATCAGGAAATAATAGTTTCGAGCTTAAGGCTGCTGAAGGTTCTGTCAGTCTGCTTAAACGGTTTCCAAAAGGCACTAGGCAGTGGTACGAATGCAACGAACGTTTCGGGATTCCAGTAGGCAATCCGAAAAAGGCCGGGGTTTCAACAAGATACTTCTGGCGGCAAAATAATGGATATATCAGCCTTGTTACCCGCGGCTACGGCTACTACGGCGACTACGAAGTCAGGCGGGGCGTCGGCCTCGACGGTGCGCCGTCCAATGGTCTCGGGGTGGCGTTGTTTTAGGTGATATTCATGGCTGAACCTCAATTGGCGATACGGAAAGAAGGTGCGCGTGTCCCAGCCCTTGCTATGTTAGGTAAAGGATTCAAGGGGTACAAGCCCGAGAAAGAGCAGCCAGTAAGGGAAGTCGAGGTAGTCGAGACCGAAGCGCTCAAACAATTGAGGGATGCGTGGGGGAGATACGAGAGTAAAGCAGATCACTACGCCTATGGATATGCGCATGGAGTGGTGATGGGATTGTCCTATTCAGCTTCTGATGTTGAGAAATTCAGCCTGGTCCTTGCCGAATTCCAGGATGAGAACGATTTCTCAGAAAAGGCCGGCATGTTCCTCAGCGCCCTGATAAACAACTGCAACGACAAGGAATTCGTAATCCACACTACTCATCTCGCTGAACCCATCAGCTATCTTGGATACGGAAATGAAAGGATAATCACTGTGAAAGGGAATGCCGGCGGAGATGTTGGCGCTTATATGCAGGGGGGCGAGATCCATATCGAAGGCAAACTCGTATCCACCGGGTTTGACATCCACGGAAAAATCTTCTTGAACGGGGAATTGATAATCGATAAATCGATATTCGACAGGTGATTCTCATGGCTGGGGCATTGGCGAAACGGGAAATCATTGTTCCGAGTATTCCAGCCGTAGCCATGCTCGGGAAAGGATTCAAGGGATACAAATCCATGAAGGAGGAGCCGGTCAGGAAAGTCAAGGTGGTCGAGGACGAGACGCTCAAACAGCTGAAGAAAGCGTTCGGGAGTCTTGTATACGATCTCCGGTACGTCAACCACGACAAACTCTATAAAAGCGCTTGCCAGCACGTCAAACGGCTCAAGTACCGCGCAGCTGATGTCGCTAAGTTCAGCCTCGTGCTTGTGTCGCTCCAGGAAGACGAGGCGACTTTCGGCACAAGGGCAGGCATATTCCTCAGCGCGCTCATAAACAGCGGAACAGATACCGATTACATCATCCATACGAACCAGCTGACGATGACACTCCAGCATCTCGGTCATGGAAACACGAAGAACATCATAGTGGAAGGGTATGCCGGTCGGTTCGTCGGCTGGAATATGAAAGGCGGTTCGATAACCGTGAATGGTGATGCCGGCATGGGTGCCGGATTCGTCATGAAAGGCGGCTTCCTAACGGTGAATGGGAATACCGGCAGCTGGGCAGGAAGAGGGATGCAGGGCGGCGTCATAACCGTGAAAGGGGATGCTACCGGCAATGACCGGCTCACGATAATCGGCAATGCCGGCGACGAGATGCAGGGCGGTGTCATCCGCGTCGAAGGCGAGATCGGGACAGTCGGCAAAGTCGAACATGGAAAAATCTTCCACAAAGGCGTCAAGATAATCGATAAGTGATCCTCATGGCTGGAGCATTGGCGAAACGGGAAATTGTTGTTCCGAATGTTCCAGCCCTCGCTATGGCCAAAGGATTCACAAAATATAAGCCCGAGGAGGAAAAGGCGGTCAGGAAGGCTGAGGTCGAGGAGAACGAGACGCTTAGACAACTGAAAGCCGCTTGGAAAGCGGTTGAGTATGCTAGAAACCAGCGCCGGCGGATTCCTGACTACTCCTGGCAACATTGCTACGAGAAGGCGTCTGAGCTGGCGAAACAGGTTGATTATTCGGCTGAAGACGTCGAGAGATTCAGCATCGCGCTTGCGGAATTCCAAGGTGAAGAAGAATTCTCAGAAAAGGCTGGTCTGTTCCTAAGCGCTTTGATAAACAATGGGAAGGATAGCGATTACGTCATCCATACCGAACACCTTGGGGAGGGAATCCACAGGATCGGCTGGATGAATACAAAAAACATCATCGTGAAAGGGGATGTTAGCGAATCTGGACGGGATATGGCAGACGGCGAGTTGATTGTGCGGGGAAATGCCCGCAACGGACTTGGGGTTCGGATGGAAGGCGGACGGATAACCGTTAAGGGTGACAGCTGCGGTTTGGCTGGCTATGGGATGCAAGGCGGAGCCATTATCGTGGAAGGCAATGCTGCCGATTCAGTTGGTTTACGGATGGAGGGCGGCACCATTACAGTGAAAGGGAATGCTGGCAAAGAGATTGGTCAGTTGATGAATGGCGGTGAGATCCACATTGAAGGAAAGTTCAAGGATGTCGGCAATGTTATCCACGGAAAAATCTTCCACAAAGGCGTCAAGATAATCGATAGATGATGATTATGGCTGGAGCATTGGCAGTACGGAACGGAGATGCGCGTGTTCCAGTCCTTGCCATCCTGGAGAGATTCGGGAGATACAAGCCTATGGAACCAGAATCAGTGAGAAAGGTCGAAGTAGCTCAAAATCCGGTCCTTGAGGAACTGAAGAAAGCCTGGGTGGACTATTGCCACCTTCCCACCGGAGGAGACGTCATGTGGAATATTCCCGCGCCATATATCTCGGCCCTCTCGCTGGTGAAAAAGCTCAGTTATTCAGCGAAAGACGTGGAGCAGTTCAGCATCGCTCTTGGAGAATCCCAGGACATCAAGTATTTCGGCTCCAGAGCTGGCATCTTCCTAAACGCCCTCATAAACAACGGGAAAGATACGGATTATGTGATCCAGACACGGCAACTATCAGTGCCCATACACTACTTTGGCGATGGCAACACGAAAAACATCACCGTTGAAGGAGATCTGGGTGCATATGCCGGAACCAACATGAAGTGCGGCTCAATCCTCGTGAGGGGAAATGCCGGCATGGAGGTCGGCCGGTATATGTCCGGAGGGACCATCACCGTGGAAGGGCATGCAAGCAATATGCCCGGACGCATGATGCGCGGCGGAGTGCTGATCATAAAGGGGGATGCAGGCGATAAAGTCGGACTAGGGATGAGCGGCGACGCGACAATCCATCTTGGAGGCGAAGCCGGCAGCATCGTACGGCCGAAAGACTCGGCAAGGATATTCCAGAGAGGCAAGTTGGTTCACGGCAAGAGATTTTGACAAGTGATCCTCATGGCTGGAGCGATAGTGAAACGGGAAATCGTTGTTCCGAATGCCCCAGCGCTCGCTCTGGCGAAAGGATTCGGCGGATACAGGCCTGAAGCTGAGAAGCCCGTCCGCACCATGCGGGTAGTGAAAGACGCGTCCATACAGAAGCTTGAGAAGGCGTATCGTGAGATTGACCGCTTCGAATCACAACCCAATCTGGATTACATAACAAATCCAGAAGGCTTCTATGAAAAACTCTGCGAGTCGCTTCTGCCGCACGACCTTCCGAACTCAGCTTCGGATATCGAACGTTTCAGTGTCCACCTGGGATCCCTGCAATCCGAGCGTTATTTCTTCGAGAAGACTGGTTTTTTCCTGAGCTTCCTGATGGAATGTTCGGCAGACAGGAAATTCATGATACACACCAGCCATCTTGAGCAGCGCTTCAGTTATCTGGGTTTCAAGAACTCCAAGCGCATAATCGTGAATGGCTATGGTGGCGAGTCGCTTGGTGCTTACATGAAAGATGGAAGCATCACTGTCGACGGCGATACAGCCGGTGATGTAGGTCACTGCATGAAGGGCGGGGCGATAATAATATCCGGCGATGCCCACGGCAGCGTTGGCAGTGGGATGACCGGCGGCAGGATTGTCATAGGTGGCGATGCGGGGAACAGGATAGGTTCCAGCATGAAGCATGGAAGGATATTCATCAAAGGCAATTGCGGAAAAGCAGGGGCAAGGATGACTGGCGGCGCGATATGCATCGGTGGCGATGCGGACGGCATGATAGGAGATGGGATGAAAGGCGGCATCATCAAGGTCGCAGGGAATTCCGGCTATGGGGTGGGCTATAGCATGCGGGGCGGCAGGATAGATGGGGCAGGCAACGTGGGGGACAAGCTGGGCTATGAGATGCGCGGCGGAGAGATCCATGTCGAAGGGGACATAGGCAATCTTGGCTGGACGTGCCACAGGAAGATTTACCACAAAGGAGTCCGGATAACGGATAAATGATGATCATGGCTGGAGCGAAACAGAAACGCGAAATTGTTATTGCGAACTGTTCAGCTCTTGCTCTTACGAAAGGATTCGGCAAATACAAACCAGAGGATGAGAACGCAGTGAGAAAAGTCGAAGTCGTTGAGAATGAGACGCTCAGGCAGCTGAAGAAGGCATGGGGTAATTATACCGTAGCCGGGGTTCTGCATGATCTTGACTATCTCCCGGCGCTGGCACTGGCAGAAAAGTTGGAATACACCGCGGCAGACGTCGAGAAATTCTGCATCGCGCTTGCCGAGTTCCAGGACGAAAAGCATTTCTCAAAGAAAGCCGGTCTTTTCCTCAGCGCTCTGATAAACAACGGAAAGGATACTGATTACGTCATTCACACGAAACATCTGGTAAGACCCATGGAATGCATCTGCTTTCAGAACACGAAAAACGTCATCGTGAAAGGCAACGCGCTCCTTGGTATCGGCTGGGACATGAAGCGGGGGCAGATAATCGTGGAAGGCGATGCTGACCATCTTGTCGGACTCAGGATGCGAGGTGGTTCGATAACCGTGAAAGGCAATGCCGGCGAGTGGGTCGGATCCAAGATGACCGGCGGCAAGATCAGGCTTGAAGGTGGGTGCAAAAGCATAGCCACTGATGCCACTGGCGGGCAGATTTTCCGGCATTGATGTGATGCTTATGGCTGGAGCGAAACAGAAACGCGAGGAAAATCCCAATGCTTCAGCCCTTGCCATGGACAGCAAATTCAAGAAATATGCTCCCGAGGCCGAGAAAGTCGTTCGGACTGCGGAAGTCAAACAGGATCCTGAGATGGCAGGGAAGCTGCACGAGCTCAGGTCGTTCTGGGGCTGCTACCTCCTTGCTGTGGAAAACTACGTGCGCTACAAGGTGTCGCATTACACCAACACCGACGGAGATGAATACACAAGCGCCGATGAGGCTGGGGAATACCAGGAGGCGCTGGACGTCCTGCGCCCCTATGCGCACATGTTCTCGGCCAAGCACATCGAGGCCTTCTGCCTTTCGATGCAGGACTTCATGCATGATGCTGCGCTCTCCGTCAGCCTGCCGGGCCTTTTCCTGAGCGCGCTGGTGAACCTCACAGGCGAAAAAAGCTATGTCCTGCCGGTGGGCCATATCCCGAAGGGCCTTCACTGCCTTGGCTACCATAACACCAAGGACCTGGTCATCAATGGGAACGTCGGCTCCCGTGCAGGCATGGGCATGGAGAACGGGAGCATGCTCATCAAGGGCGATGCCGAGGATGTCGGCTGCGCCATGAAAGGCGGCACCATAAGCGTCGAAGGCGATGCCAAAAGCTCCATAGGCTGGAACATGGATGGCGGTGAAATCCATGTGGAAGGGGGGCTTTCCGAGCATCTGTGTTCCGGGGTCAGGAAAGGCAGGATATATCACAAGGGAGAATTGATAGTGGACAAGTGACGATTATGGACAGGAAAAAGCTGAAAGTACCGGAAAGAAGCGATTCTTCAGCCTTGGCTATGGTCAAAGGGTTCAAAGGATATGGACCGGAACAGGAGCACGCCGTAAGGGTGCCGGAAGTCAGAGAGGACGACGTCTTGAAGCAGCTGAGGCAAGCATGGAAAGAGTATGCCGCAGGAGGCAGGGTTCAGTCCAAGGCGGAGCGCACGAAGATCGCCTTGATGTTTGAGAAAATCGACTATTCCGCGGATGATATCGAGAACTTCTCCATCGCCCTAGCGGAATTCCAGGACGCGGAGGATTTCTCCAACAAAGCAGGTCTGTTCCTCAGCGCCCTGATGAACAACTGCAAGGACAGTGATTTCACGATCCACACGTGTCATCTCGCCGTGCCATTGCATCTCCTGGGACACCACAACACCAAGAACATCACCATTGATGGCGATGCCGGATATTATCTGGGCGACACCATGGATGGCGGTTCCATCACCGTGAAAGGCAATGCCGGCAGCTGGGTGGGCACCGGTATGACCAGCGGCACCATAACCATAGAAGGTAATGCAGGCGACTGCGCCGGCGCACATGCCAGCGGCCCTGATATCGCCTCAGGCCCGAAGATATTCATCAAGGGCGATGCAGGCAACGATATCGGCCTCGGGGCCTGGCACGTCAGTATCTATGTGGACGGCAAGATATGGAGTATATCCATGGAAGTCCAGTCCGCTCATATCTATGAAAAAGGCGTTCTGGTTTTCGACAAGTGATGATCATGGCAGGGACCAACGTAACGAAACAGAAGGATGCGGATGCTTCACTTGCCAAAGGATTCCGGGGATACAAACCGATGAAGGAGAAGCCAGTAAGGCAGGTCGAGATGGTCGAGGACGAGACGCTGAAAAAGCTGAAGGGAGCGTGGAAAACAGTTAAGTATGATGGAAACCTCGATGTGACTGGTCTGTATAAGCAGGTGCTGAGAGCGATAGAAGGACTGAGCCATTCAGCTTCTGATGTCGAGAACTTCAGCATCGTTCTTGCTGAATTCCAGGAAGAGAGAGGATTCAAAGGAAAAGCAGGCATGTTCATGAGCGCTTTGGTAAACACCTGCAACGACAAGGAGTTCGTCATCCACACCTCGCACATAACTGAACCGATCAACTATCTGGGCTACGAAAGCAGGAAAGACATCATTGTGGAAGGAGATGTTGGCGATAATGCTGGCTGGGCTATGGAAGGCGGTACCATCACGGTGAAAGGAAATGCTAATCATCTGGTTGGCTGTAGCATGAACGCTGGCGTTGTCATAGTGGAAGGTAACGCCGCTGCGAATGTCGGACACTCCGTGAGAGGCGGTTCGATCGTAGTGAAAGGGAATGCAGGCGCGCAGATCGGCGAATGGATGGTGGGCGGCGAGATTCACCTTGAAAGTGGTTACGAAAGCATCGGATATATCGAGCGTGGTAAAATCTTCCACAAAGGCGTATTGATAGCAAAAAAGTGATTCTTATGGCTGGCGCGAAGCAGAAACCGAAGGAAAGACCTGATGCTCTAGCTATCGCCAAAGGATTCAGAGGATACGGACCCGAAAAGGAGAGCGGGTTGCGTGAAACTGTCGTGAAAGAAGACGAGATGCTTAGACAGTTGAAAACGGTTTGGGAAACATGCAACTACAAGGGCGAAGTGCATACGGATTACGCCGCGATGTGCGAAGCGGTCAAAGAGCTCGGATATTCCGCCAAAGACGTTGAACGATTCAGCATCGTACTTGTGGAATTCCAGGATGAACACAACTTCTATTACAAGGCAGGCGTGTTCCTGAGCGCTCTGGTGAACAGCTGCCGAGAAGATGATCTCATCATCCATACATCCCATCTCACCCGTCATATCGACCATCTGGGCTACCAGAACATGAAGAACATAACGATAGAGGGGGATGCCGGCAACATCATGGGCGGCCTAGGACGCGGTTCCATCATCCTGAACGGTAATGCTGGCAATTATGCCGGCTTGAACCTGCTTGGCGGCTCCATAATCGTGAAAGGGAATGTTGGCGAACATGTGGGCAACGACATGAAAAGCGGTTCGATAACCGTGAAGGGAAATGCCGGTGATTCTATGGCTGGGAATATGCGGGGTGGAATCATCACGGTGGAAGGAAATGCTGGCAAATCGGTTGGCTGGGAGATGACAGATGGTGAGATCCACCTTAATGGCGATTATGGGGGCGTCTCAGATTACATCGTACACGGAAAGATCTTCCACAAAGGGAAATTGATTTTCGGTAAGTGATGATCATGGCTGGAGCATTGGCGAAACGGAGCGAAGATGCGCGTGTTCCAGCGCTGGCCATGGCCAAAGGATTCAAGGGATATGGACCGATTGAACAGCAGCCAGTAAGGAAAATAGAGATTGTAGAAGACAAGACGCTGAGGCAGCTGAGGGAATCGTGGAAGGCGTTCAGGTATGCTGGGGGAGCACCAAAAAAGGAGTACGATAACGCATTGTCACTACTAAAAGGATTTGAGTATTCGGCTGCAGATGTCGAGAAGTTCAGCATCGCTCTTGCAGAGTTCGAAGTAGAGGGCCGGTCCGGCTGCAAAGCTGGGTTCTTCCTGAGCGCTTTGATGAACAGCTCCAACGACACTGAATTCATCATCCATACTACTCAACTCGCTGAACCGCCTTATTATCTTGGATGCAGAAACACGAAGAATATTACCGTGAAGGGGAATGCTGGAGGCGGGGCTGGCTATAGGATGCAGGGCGGTACCATCACAGTGGAAGGGGATGCCGACATAGCTGTTGGAGACTCCATGGAAGACGGCGCCATCATCGTGCGAGGTAATGCTGGCTATTGGCTTGGTCCGGGGATGCAAGGTGGTTCTATAGTCGTGGAAGGGAACGCGGGCCCTGAACTTGGCAAGTGGATGAAAGACGGATCGATAACCGTGGTGGGGGATGCAGGCGATTTTATTGGCATACTGATGCAAGGCGGCGAAATCTATCTTGAAGGCAATTATGGGCGCATTGCGGATGGCTTCGAACACGGAAAGATCTTCCACAAAGGTGTTTTGATATTCGAAAGGTGAACCCATAATAGCTTCTTAAATTTCATCCTTCATCTTATTCCCATGCTCGATTCTGTCATCAGCAAGCACGTCCTCAAGAACGCATTCGACTATGGCAAGGCCAACGCAGCGTCAGTAGTAGGCAAGGTCATAGCCGAAGCCCCTGACTGCAAAAAGGATATGAAGAACACAATGGCGAAAATCAGCGCTGAAATCGCCCGTGTATCGAAACTCAACAAACAACAAATCGAATCCGAGATGTCCAAGTTCGAGTATGCAGAGAAGAAAGAGGAGAAGAAGGAGCTGGAGATCGAAGGCGCAGAAGAAGGCAAAGTGGTCGTCCGTTACCCTCCGGAACCCAACGGCTGGCCCCACATCGGCCATGCGAAGGCATTCACCCTCTCCTGGGCTATCGCAACAAGATACAAAGGCAAGATCATGCTCAGATGGGATGACACGAATCCTGAAGCAGAGAAAGCAGAATTCCTTGATGCGATCCGCGACGGAATCAAATGGCTCGGGCTCAATTGGAACAAGGAGGAATACTGCAGCGATCATATCCCTGAGATGTACGAGCTCTGCGAGAAGCTGATCTCGCAGGGCGATGCGTATGCCTGCTCATGCTCACAGGATGAGATCGCGAAAGGCAGGGAAAACAAGAAAAGATGCGCCTGCGGGAGCAAGAAGTCTGCAGAAAACCTTGCCATGTGGAAGAAGATGCTGGACGGAAGCATCCAGGAAGGGGGGGCCACCATCAGGCTGAAAGGCGATATGTCCTCGGACAACACAGTGATGCGCGACCCGACATTGTTCAGGATACTCACCACCCCGCATTACAGGCAGAAGAACAAGTACCGCGTCTGGCCGACCTATGATTTCCAGGGGGCTGTCATGGATTCCGTCCTTGGAATAACCCATCCGATCCGCTCAAAAGAATACGAATTGCGCGATGAGCTCTACATATTCCTGCTGAAAAAGCTCGGATTGCGCATTCCTAAGATGATCACCATAGCCAGACTGGCTATAAAGAACGCACCAATCTCAAAAAGGCTTCTCCGTCCCTTAGTAGAAACCGGAAAGCTCTGGGGCTGGGACGACCCGAGGCTTCCGACTCTCGCTGGATTGAAGAGGCGCGGGATATTGCCAGAAGCCATACGTGACTTCGTGTTATCATTCGGCATATCCAAGGTTGAGAGCGAGCCTGACTGGGAAGCGTTGTTGGTGGGCAACAGGAAGCTGCTGGATCCCATCTCCCCGCATTATTTCTTTGTCCCTGAACCAGTGGAACTGAAGGTCAAAGGTCTGGAGAAGAAGACGATTGAACTGAAGCTCAATCCAAAGAAAGACATGGGAATGCGCGAGCTGCAGGTCAGCGATATAGTATATATACCTAAAACAGATGCGGGCGCATTGAAGGAAGGCGAGATATTCAGGCTGAAAGACCTCTGCAATGTCAAGCTCGTGAAAAAAGGCAAATCCCTTTCCGGTGAGCTGGCCCCTGATAGCCAGGTGGACAAGAAGCTGCAGTGGGCAAGCGATGGGCGGTTGGAATGCGAGGTGCTGACCCCCAAAGACCTTCTGGACGCGAAAGGCGAGTTCAACCAGAAAAGCCTTGAGGCAGTGAAGGGCTATTGCGAGCCAGGATGCGCTTCGCTGGCCGTGGGCGATATGATCCAGTTCGAAAGATTCGGATTCTGCAGGCTTGATAAGAAAGATGGCAAGCTGGTCTTCGTATTCACCTGCTGAACGGTTCGCGTATTTTATAAAGCATCCATGCGTATCGTCATCCGGTGTCCTTATGGATTTCAAGAAGATTCTTAGCGCATCTTTGATGATAATCGGGATAGGCGTGGCTTTGGTGCTGATACAGGGTATATTGGACGTGGTATCGGTACTTGCGCCTGCGAATCTCGGACCAGTACCCCTTGGTTTGATATTGGGTCTTGTCAGACTTGGCTACTGGCTCCTCACATTCCTGCTGTTCGCAGCCCTTTATACCTGGGCTGGCATGAGGGCTGTGAAGAACTACGGCCTTGATCCGGTGAGCGGAGGCGTGATCTCTGCGCTTTCCCACGCAGTTGTATGCGTGATAAGCATCATAGTCAACATCGGCGTGGGCCTCATCGGCGCAGGCAGCGTCGCGGTCGGCATGGCAGGCAGCGGCGGAGCAGGGGCAGCGGTGGGCGCACTGCTGGGTGGAGTCGGTTTCATGGTCGGCAGCGCTTTGACGCTCGTGGTCGGCGCGGTATGCCTATTCGGCGGCATCGTGCTCAACTTCGGGCTGGGCTTCCTGGGCGGTACGCTCGCGCAGAAGAAGCCTGCGCCTGTGGAGAAGAAACCCGCAGCGGCCGAGAAAAAGCCAGAGGAGAAGAAGTGAATCATGGGGCACGCGCCCCGTTTCTTTATAAATTTTCCATGTTTATGAGCTGACAAGGTGGCCTAATGGGAAAACCCGGTTTTGATTTCAAGAAGATGATGCTGTCCTCCCTGCTCGTCATAGGGATAGGTCTGGTGCTGGTAATATTATCGGTCATACTGCGATTGCTTTCGATGGTCATCACGGACCCGAACCTGGTAGGTATAATAGACATCGTCGGTTTGGCGTACACCATCCTCATGTATCCGCTGTTCCTTGGGATTTACTTCTGGACAGGCATGCGGGCTGCGAAAGCGTACGGGTTCGATGCTGTGGGTGCAGGGCTCGTCACGGCATTCTCGTATTTCGTGATCGCATGCGCCAATCTGGCGCTCAACCTCATCCTCACGCTTGTGGGTGTCGCGGGGCCGCTGGAAAGCTCAGGCTTCGGCACGCTGGAGTCTTCCCTCATGGCATCGCTGTTCGAAGGCATGACCGGCCTGAAGGGCGTGGGCCTGACAGCATTGTGCGGGGCTGGCGTGATAGTTTTCGGGATAATGATAAATTTCGTGGTGGGCGGCTTCGGAGGCCTTTTCGCGCTGAGGAAGTACTCATCATGACATCATTTTTTCCGGCGTAAGATACAGCTTTAAATTAATTGCGAAAGAATGTAGCTTGCTTTGAGATTTTCAGGTGGGTTTGGCGGGATCCTCCCATCAGGCGGGAACACGACGGTGAATTTATGACAGTGAGCAAGGTCCGAAAGCGGGATGGATCGGTCGTCGATTTCAACAAGGACAAGATAACAACTGCTATATTCAAGTCGGCGCAGTCTGTCGGCGGAAGCGATCGCGAGGAATCCGCGCGCGTAGCCGACATCGCGATCCGTTATATCAATGAGAAGTTCGCTGATGCCTATGTCCCCACGGTCGAAGAGATACAGGACCTGGTGGAGAAAGCGCTCATAGAGGCAGGCCATGCGACCACGGCCAAGTCCTACATCATCTACCGCCACAGGAAGAACGTGGAGCGTGAGATGAAGAAAGCCCTTGGCGTCGAGGACGACCTGAAGCTCCCGCTGAATTCCATCCAGGTCCTTGAGAAAAGATATCTCATGAAGGATGAGAACGGCAAGACGATCGAAACACCGAGCGAATTGTTCAGACGCGTGGCCAGGCACCTGGCATCCAACGAGCTCAACTACGGCGCAGACGAGATGATGGTGAAGCGCTACGAGGACGCGTTCTACCGTGTGATGACCAGCTTCGAGTTCCTGCCTAACTCGCCCACTTTGATGAACGCAGGCACAGAGCTGGGCCAGCTCTCGGCATGCTTCGTGCTCCCTGTGAAGGATGATATAGAGCAGATATTCGATTCTGTTAAGCACCAGGCGATAATCCACAAGACCGGCGGAGGAACCGGCTTCTGCTTCTCCTATATACGGCCGAAAGGGGACTATGTGAAAAGCACCGCAGGGATAGCATCAGGCCCCATATCGTTCATGAGCGCATTCGACAACGCCACCAATGTCATAAAGCAGGGCGGCAAGAGGCGCGGGGCCAACATGGCCACCATGCATGTCTGGCATCCGGATATCGAAGAGTTCGTGACCATGAAGCAGACGCCTGGCGTCATGGAGAATTTCAATGTCAGCGTGATGGTCGATGACAAGTTCATGCAGGCCGTGGATTCCAATGGCGACTACGAGCTGATAAACCCCAGGAACAACCAGCCCATAAGGAAGCTGAACGCGCGCAGCCTGTTCAAGCTCATATCCTACAGCGCCTGGAAATCCGCAGAGCCTGGATTGCTGTTCATAGACGAGATAAACAGGCACAACCCGACTCCTGACGAGCCCATCCACGCGACGAATCCTTGCATAGCGAAAGGTGCCATGGTGACCACCACGGAAGGCCTGACCGAGATATCCAAGGTGCACAACCCCTATCATATCCTGACCGGCGATGGAAATTATCACCCCGTCCGCTGGGCCGGGAAGACCGGAGAAAAAGACGTCTATCTGGTGAAAACACAGGCAGGCTATGAGCTAACGGCTACTGCTGATCACAAGTTCCTTACGGAAAAAGGCTGGAAACAGGCAGATGGCCTAGGAAAAGAGGACCGCTTGGTGCTGCAGAAGCCAGGGCAGTTCGGCAAGATGCATGTGGATAAGGAGATCGCATCGATGCTTGGCTGGCTGACAGGAGACGGCCACATGTCAAAGGACGTGCAGGACGTGATATTCTACTTCGGCACTGATGAGAAAGAGGAGATGCTTCCCCTATTCAAAGGATACCTGGACAGGCTCAACGAAGTGCCGGTGATGCCCAGGAGTGATGGGACTGAAACCAGGCTGAAATACTCATCCCGCATCGCCAAGATGTTCTACGAACTCGGCATGAGGCCGGTGAAATCCCATGAGAAGGAAGTGCCATCATCGGTCTTCTCGATGGATGGGGACTCGGTCCGTAATTTCCTTGCAGCGCTCTTCGGCGCGGATGGCTCTGCGCAGGGAAACCGGGCGAAGGGCGTTAGCATAAGGCTTGCCTCCAACTCGCTCAGGCTCCTCAAGCAGGTGCAGGTGCTCCTGCTCCAGTTCGGAGTGCTATCAGCCGTCCATGAAAACAGGAGGAAGGCGCATGCGAAGCTGTTGCCGGATTCTGCCCGTAAAATAAAATCGTATCAGTGCAGGGCGCAGCATGAACTGATCATAAGCAGGGCGAGCATGTTCAGGTTCATGGAAAAGATAGGCTTCAGCGTTTCAGCGAAAAACAGGAAGTTCCATTCGCTTAAGCCTGAGAATGTATATTCAGATAATATAGATACTTCCGTGGCGAGCGTCGAATTCGTAGGGAAAGAAGAGGTTTTCGACCTAACAGAGCCTGAGACGCACTCTTTCTCGGCTAATGGCCTGATCGTGCACAATTGCGGCGAGGTCCCTATGCCTGACTACGAATCGTGCAATCTGGGCAGCGTAAACCTGGTCAAGTTCGTGGAGCTCGATTGGACCAAGATGGACTGGAAGAAGAAAGTCGACTGGAACCGGCTGCGCTATGTGGTCAGGCTCGCGATCCAGTTCCTTGACAACGTAATAGACATGAACAAGTACCCGATCCCCCAGATAAAGGAGCACTCCATGAGCAACAGGCGCATCGGCCTTGGCGTCATGGGATTCTCCCGTATGCTGTTCAAGATGGGCATACGCTACGATTCCCCGCAAGGCTATGAAGTCGGCGAGCAGATCATGAAGTTCATACAGGATGAGGCCAGGAAGATGAGCCACGAGCTCGGCAGGGCAAGAGGATCCTTCCCGAACTTCAAGAAAAGTCCGCTATCTTCCCAGTATGATGCCATGAGGAACGCCACCTGCACTTCGATAGCGCCCACTGGCACAATATCCATGATAGCTAATTCCAGCAGCGGCATCGAGCCTGTGTTCGCATTGTCCTTCCTGAAGACCGTCCGCGCAGGCCAATATTATTACTGCGATGATGTGTTCGAGCACGTGCTGAAGGTGCGAGGGCTGTACAGCCAGGAGCTCATGCAGAAGATCATGGAGACCGGCACCATCCAGCACATGGATGAGATACCTGATGACGTGAAGAATGTCTTCAGGGTGGCCCATGACGTACCTCCAGAGGCCCATGTCATGATGCAGGCCGCATTCCAGAAGAATGTCGACCTGGCAGTGAGCAAGACCATCAACCTGCCCGCAGAAGCCACTGTGGAGGATGTCGAAGCGGTCTATCTCCAGGCATGGAAGCTCGGATGCAAAGGCATGACCATCTACCGCGACGGCTCAAGGAGCGAGCAGGTCCTCCATATCGGCAAGACCGTGAAGACCAAGGGTGTGGAAGAGGACAAGTTCCAGATGCTCCAAGCCCAGGTGGCTGTCGCGAAAAAATGAGCCCGGAAATCGCAATCTTTTTATTCTCTGACTCAGAGTTCTAATCATAAAGGTGCGAATCATGAAAACCACAATCAGCGTGATAAAGGCAGATATAGGCGGGTATCCTGGTCATCAGACGGTCCATCCGGATCTGATCAAGACAGCAGAGGAAATGCTGGCCAAAGCAAAGAAAGATGGCAAGGTAGTGGACTATCACGTCACCAAGTGCGGCGACGATCTGAACCTCATAATCACCCATACCAAAGGCGTGGACAACAAAGAGGTGCACGGCCTTGCATGGGATGTGTTCAAGGCAGGCACAGAAGTCGCCAAGAAACTCAAGCTCTACGGCGCTGGCCAGGATCTGCTCAGCGACGCTTTCTCAGGCAATGTCCGCGGCATGGGTCCAGGAATCGCTGAGCTGGAATTCGAGGAAAGGACCAGCGAACCAGTCATCGTCTTCATGATGGACAAGACAGATCCAGGGGCATTCAACCTGCCGATCTATCGTATGTTCGCAGACCCGTTCTGCACCCCTGGTCTGGTCATAGACCCGAACATGCAGGGCGGATTCAGCTTCGAGGTATATGATACGGTCGAGGGCAGGAAGATAACATTCAAGACGCCAGAAGAGATGTACTCCATGCTGGCTTTCGTGGGATCACGGAGCCGCTATGTCATAAAAAGGGTTTATCCTGGCCCTGGGAACAAGGTGTCTTCCAAAGAGGCAGTGGCTTGCATCTCAACTGAAAAGCTATCCCAGATAGCCGGCCAATACGTAGGCAAGGATGATCCTGTCGCCATCGTCCGCGGCCAAGGAGGCCTTCCGGCAGTCGGCGAGATAGTCGAGCCATTCGCGTTCCCGCACCTTGTGGCTGGCTGGATGAGGGGCTCCCACCAGGGACCTTTGATGCCGTGCAGCGTGGAACAGGCCATTCCGACAAGATTGGACGGCCCGCCGAGAGTAGGCGCATTGGGTTTCCAGCTGGCGAACGGCAGGCTTGTAGGTCCTGTGGATATCTTCCAGGATGTCGCTTACGACCGTGC
>JAQTOF010000020.1 GCA_028713495.1 Candidatus Iainarchaeum sp. | reverse complement strand
GGGACGAATGTGATATCGCGGATGTCAGCTTCTTTCGGGACCAGGGATTCTATGGTCTGCTTGGCCTCGTCGATGGGAGTGAGGCTGGCAGGATCCACGCGGATGGTGACTTTCTTCTTGAGCGCGCTGGCCAGCTCTTTTATGAGCCGGTCGTTGGAGTAGAATGCCTTGATGTTCTTTATGTATATCACTGTGGAGAGCCCTTCGGGCTCCACTTTGGTAACCTCGCAATCTGGAGGCATGATCTCACTGATCTTTTTGATTATGTCTTTATAGTGCAATGAAAACACCTCGAAAAGTTGTATCGCTATATGGATATGTCGCTAAAAGAAAAAATATTGGTTAAGGTTAGAGCGCTTAGGATTTCAGGAGGCGGATGACATCTTCTTTTTCAAGCCTCTTGAAACCGAATTTCGTTATTACTGCCAGATCCACCCTCTCACCGGTGGCCGCGTCCCTTTTCATGGCAGCGCTGACCGCTTTCGCAGCTATGGGCAGGTTCACGGATATGTCCTGGTCCTGCGCATAGAGCTCTTCAAGCACACCGAACGCTATAGGTGAGCCGCTGCCTGTGGACGTCACCTTCTCTTCGGTTATGCCGCCGAGCATGTCAACCGAGAAGAGCCTCGGCTTTTCGTCCATGCCGCCGATGAGCAGCTGCACGAAGAACGGGTAGTACTTGTACTGGCCGAGGATGTTCGCAAGGAGCACTGCGGCGGCCTCGACTGTCGCCGGTTTCTCATGCTTGAGCTCATAGAGCTTGAGTTCGGAGCTCATCCAGCGGATGAGCGTCTGGGCATCGCCTACGCTGCCGGCGATCGTCATGGCTATGCGGTCGCTCACAGGATATATCTTATCTATATCCTTGCTGGCGATGAAATAGCCCATAGTCGCCCTCCTGTCGCTCGCGAAGACGATCCCATCTTTGCATACCAACCCCACAGTCGTGGTACCGGTCTGCTTCGCATCTTCAATGTGTTTTGTACTGTCCATCAAAACCACTTGGGAGAACAAGTTATACATTTCTCTACATCGCAGTATTTTTAAAGCTCCTGTTTCGAACTAGGAATCGATGAAAGACAAGTACTCTGGACTCTCGTCCCCAGAGGCTGCGAAGCTGCTTGCAAGATACGGTCCCAACGAGCTCCAGGAGAAGAAGAAAGAGTCCCTGATAATAAAATTCCTGAAACATTTCACTGATTTCCTCATCCTGCTCCTGCTGGCCGCTGCGGTCATAGCGGTCCTGCTCGGAGAAGAGCTGGATGCGCTGATGATAATGGCTGTGGTGCTCATGCATGCCATCCTCAGCTTTGTCCAGGAATACCGGGCCGAGAAGTCGTTCGAGGCGCTAAGGAGGATGGTATCGCCCAAAGCGATGGTGGTCAGGGACGGCAAAGTCAACCTCATAGACGCCGTGCAGCTCGTCCCTGGAGATGTAGTGCTGATGGAGGCGGGCGACCGGGTGCCTGCCGACGGTGTGGTGATAGAATCCTTTGACATGGCAGCTGATGAGGCGGCCCTGACAGGGGAGAGCATGCCCGTAGTCAAGAGCGCAGAAGAGGAAAGCCGGATGTATATGGGCACCATAGTCGTCTCCGGCAAGGGGAGGATGCTCATAGAGAGGACAGGCATGAAGACCAAGATGGGCGAGATATCCGAGATGGTCCAGACAGTGGTGAAGGAGCATACGCCTATAGAGAAGGACCTGGAGACCATGGGAAAACAGCTCGGCATAGCGGTGGTGGCGCTGTGCGCAGTGATATTCTTAGCCGGGACCCTGCGGGGCTTCGAACCGTTCGGCATGTTCCTGACTTCAGTGAGCCTGGCGGTGGCGGCGATCCCTGAAGGGCTGCCTGCTGTCGTAGTCGTGACTCTGGCGGTGGGAGTGCAGAGGATGTCCAGGAGGAACGCGATAGTCAAGAAGCTCAAATCAGTGGAGACCCTCGGCTGCGCGGATGTCATATGCACGGACAAGACCGGCACCCTGACCAAGAACGAGATGACTGTGAGGAAGATACTGCTTGACGACAGGCTTGTGAGCGTGTCAGGCTCAGGCTACGAGCCGAGAGGGGAATTCTCGCTCGATGGCAAGGGAATAGAACCTGACAGGGACCTCGTGCTCCTGATGAAGACGGCTGTGCTCTGCAACAATGCGCACCTCAAGGAGGATAAGGCCGGCTGGCAGGTGATAGGCGATCCGACCGAAGGCTCGCTCCTCGTGCTCGGCGCCAAGGGCGGCATGTGGAAAGAGAGCCTTGAGGCAGAGAACGCGGCGATAGTGGAGTTCCCGTTCGATTCTGACAGGAAGATGATGGCCGTGGTCCGCAAGGACGGCGGCAAGAGCGTCGCATATGTGAAAGGCGCCCCGGAGGTAGTGCTGACGCTTTCCACTAGGAGGCTGAAGGACGGGAAGATAAGGCATCTGAACGCTGGTGAGAAAGAGGAGATAGAGAAAGCGAATAACACCCTGACGGCCAAAGGATACCGGACGCTCGCGCTCGCCTATAGGGAGCTGGATGGGACCAGGTTCATCCAGACGGCAGTGGAGAAGGACCTCGTCTTCATAGGCATAGTGGCCATGATGGACAGCCCACGGGAGGAGGTCAAGGGCGCGCTGAGGCTGTGCAAGACCGCAGGCATACGAGTGATCATGATAACCGGGGACCATCCCCTAACCGCCAAGGCCATCGCAGAGGAGCTCGGCATAAGCGATGGTGGCAGGGTGGTGACCGGAGAGGAGCTGGACCATATGGGCCAGGAGGAACTCCACAGGAAAGTGGACGAGATATCAGTCTATGCGCGCGTCTCCCCTGCCCATAAATTAAGGATTGTGGAGGCGCTCAACTACAAGGGCCATGTGGTGGCCATGACCGGCGATGGGGTGAACGACGCGCCGGCGCTCAAGAAGGCCGATATAGGAGTTGCGATGGGCATCACAGGCACAGAGGTTGCGAAGGAGAGCGGGGACATGGTCCTGGCTGATGATAATTTCGCCAGCATCGTCGCGGCCATAGAGGAAGGCAGAGGCATATACGATAATATAAGGAAGACAGTGGCTTACCTGCTCGCAGGAAACATAGCAGAGGTGGGCGTGATATTCTTCGCGGTGATGCTCGGCATGCCCCTGCCGCTCATAGCCATACAGATACTGTGGATAAACCTCGTCACGGACGGCCTGCCGGCCATCGCGCTCGCAGTGGATCCCATAGACAAGGAGGTCATGAACAGGAAGCCGCGGAAGAAAGGCGACAGCATCTGGAAAGGCATGGGCATATTCATATTCGAATCACCGGTCATAGTGACAATTGCGACCATAGGCGCTTTCATGTTCGATGTGACCAAAGGCGACATGGTGCTGGCGCAGAGCCTCGCCTTCACGGTCATGGTGATGTTCGAGAAGACGCAGGCATTCTCATGCAGATCGCTCGAGAGGCCCATAATCAAGGAGCTGTTCGCGAACAAGTGGCTCGTCTATACCACCATACTGACCCTCGGCATGCAGTTGGCCATATTGTACACGCCGCTGCTGAATGAGCTGTTCCATGTGAAGCCGCTCGGCTTGACCGAGTGGGCCCTTGCGATAGGGCTGGCATTGTTCGTGTTCGCATACATGGAGATAAGGAAATGGATGAAAAATAGAAAAAGAAAGGACTAGTTATTTGGCCTGGTGACATTGACCAGCGTCACCTGGAAATGCAATGTCTCGTTGGCCAGCGGGTGGTTGGAGTCCAGGGTGATGTTGGTGTCGCCGACATCCGTCACGTAAAAGCGCGTACGCGTCAGCGTGTCCGGGTGTGGCAGGATATAAGAGCCATTCACTACGAGCATCCTCTCCAAGGTGATGGTCTGGTCGGTCTTGTTGACGACGTTGAAAGGCAGGGCCGTTCTGAAAAGTGGGTCCGTGAGCAGATATGTCTTATTCTCATCGAGCATCAGCTCCAGCGTTGCGGTGAGGTTGCTCAACTCCACAACCTGCAGGGGGAATCCTTCGGAGGTCACATTAGTGCCCGGCGTCAGTATGTAGAAGATAGTGACATTCTGGTCGTTGAAGTCGGTTATGAACACCGTGGTGCCATAGGCAGAGTCAAAGGCCGTGCCATTGGAGACATTGATGCCGCGCTCTGTGAAATAGGAACGGGGAACGGTCTCGTAGAGGCTCATCTCCATGTAACGGTTTGAGGTGTAGTACTTCGGCACGACTATGACCTTGGATGGGTCATAGGGCCCATAGCCGCGGGCAGGATCCACGTCGAAGTTGATTGTCTCGTTGACGTGCATGTTTATGACATTGATGACGAAGCCGTCTATGATGCCCGTGTTGAATTCCACGTCGAAATCGAGCGGCTGGTAAGTGCGCGCAGGGTTGAATATGCCAGACTCGTTGGCCAGGGTGGCATTGCTGGTGTCAAGGACTTTGCCTTGCACCCAAAGCGTGTAATCCACCCAGACATGGTCGCCGAGGCTGACAGTATAGCCTGGCGGAAGCCCGGTGGACTGGTTCTGGGCCTGGCCGGTATTATTGTAGCCAGGCGCCACATCAAGGGTCCCGGTAGTTGCATTGTCGCCAGTCTCTGCCGGAGGGGTCACGCAGCCGGCGAGAACTATCGCCAGCAAAGCCAACACGATATACGAACGCATCATATCCACCTCGTGAAAACCATCTGTTTAATGGAAAAAAATGGGGTCACGGAGATTTGTCCGGCGCTTTTTTAACAGCCCGTTTTTTGGGCGCTTTTTTACTAAAAAAGCGCGTTGAACTCCGGCATGCAGGTTTCGCGGCTACAAATTCTTCTGTTCGCACAGAAGAGAGATCTGGAGCCTGCCGCGCTACCAGGTTGCGTGCCACAGACGGCTTTACGCCATAACCCCATTACACACTCCAGTCATTGACCAGAGAGCGACATCCTCTTTGCCAGAACACTTTTATATTGATTGCTGAAAGGTGCGGTGGCCAGCGAAAACGCATTTAAACATCGCCAGCGTTGTTTATCCATGATCGACCTGGAGAGGAGCGCTAGGGAGAATAAGACAATACTCTGTTTCGGCGTGGACCCTGACATGGACCGCATAGCAAGTGCCATGGGCAAGGGCAAGTCGGTCGAGGAGACCATAGCGCCGTTCTTCCACGAGATAATCGATAAACTGCTGGCTGAGAAGGCGATAGCCGCGATAAAGCCGAACTATGCTTATTTCGCCCAGTACGGGTTTGACGGGCTTTATGCGCTCGAGGAGGTCATGCAGAGGTATCGCGGAAAGGTGCCGCTAATACTCGACGGCAAACGAGGGGATATCGGCAAATCGAGCGAAGCGTATGCCAAGGAGCTTTATGACTTCTGGGGAGCTGATGCCACCACGATCAGCCCTTATATGGGCGAGGATTCTGTCAAGCCGTTCCTGCGCGAAGGGAAATTGGCGTACATGCTCTGCAGGACATCCAACTCCGGTGCGAAGGATTTCGAGGAACTGAAGTGCGGGACGGATTATCTTTACGAACGGGTCGCAACGAAAGCGCTCGAGTGGAATTGCGGTTTGGTTGTAGGCGCGACTAGCGAGGCGATAAAGAAACTGGCCAAAACGACAAAGAACCGCGTGCCGTTCCTGATCCCTGGCGTTGGCGCCCAGGGCGGGGATCTTGGGATGGTCATGGAAGCGATAAAAGAGAACCCACGGATCCACCGTATCAACGCGTCTTCCTCAATCGCTTATGCCTATGAGAAACAGGGCGGGAAGCCCGCGGATGCAGCGCTGAAGGAAGCAGAGAAGCTCAATTCTGTGATAAGGAGATATCTGGACTAAGGAAATAAGGAAAAGGAAAAATAAAGAAAAAAGTGCTTCAGGAGCACTTACCAACGAATGGCTTGGTTCCGGACTGCTTCACACCTGTGATGGTTCCCTTCGTGTAGGTCAGCACCACGTTGTTGTATGTGAATGGCGTACCGGCTGCGCCGCATGCTGTCGTCACGGTCGCGGTTATGGACTTGGATTCACCGCTCGTAAACGAAGCATTGCCCGAGTAGACGGAATCACCGTCTATGGCCACGTCCGTCAGAACGAGCTGGTCCAAATCATTGTTGGTTACTTCCAGGTTCATTGTGGTGTCGCTTACACGAACCGTCTTCACCGCGAACGGAGCTGTGGATCCCCAGTAAGCCTTGCTCTGGGTCTCCAAAGAGCCCGCACCGAGGCCTGAGAAGCCTCCGACCAGGTACACCACGACCAGTGCTACGACTAGCACCACGGCCAAGATGACGAGGTATTCTGTTGAAACTTGTCCTTTCATGTTTATAGCACCTCTTGGGTTTGCTTGGAGTAGCTTTTCAGAGGAGGTTTAAAACCTTTCTGGAATGCGGCGTTCATCCATTTGGATTCATCTGAAACGACAATTCATGAGGAGAACCCTGACAGGAACGTCTCTATGAAAGCCTTTGCAAGGAAGTAAACCAGCGTCGCTGCTGCGGCAAAAAGCGGGAAGTACTTGACTCCATATATGATGCGCCCCCTGGTGATGACGCCTATCAGGGCCGACATGAACAGGGAGGTCGTCAGGATGACTGTGAGCGAGATCATGATCATATCGTTGGGGGTTATCAGTATGACCCCTGAGAAGACCGGCAGGTTCGATGCTTCGGACATGTCGGAGGCGCTGGCCGTATTCTCCGCGTTTATCTTGAGGAAGACCTGGACGAAATGGGTCGAAACCGAGAGCAGGAATGGCATCACCATGATCAGAATGAAGGCGAGGAATATGGTGTATGAGCGCGTGGATGCCATGAGCTCGGCCCTGAGATCCTGTATGCGGCGTACCTCCTGCGCGATGGAACCAAGCAGCTTGGCGAGATGCCCGCCCGAGCGCAGGCCCTTGGTGAAAAGGCTCACGGTCCTCCGGAGTATGTGCGAATCGAAATAGTTGGACACTTCATTGAGCGCATCTGCAAGCGAGTTCTTGCCTCCGGTCTTTGCGGTCCCAAGCCGCACTTCATCATAGAAGGGCCCGAATTCAGGGCGGGCGGCCTGGACAAAGGCGGCGAAGGGGCTTATGCCAGCCCTCAGGTTCGAGACAGTGAGGAGTAGGAAATCCGGCAGCACTTTCTCCACCATGGTTGTGCGGTCCGAGATCAGATAATAAAGCTTGAGGTATCCTGGGATCAGCACGAGCAGGATGCCGCCCAGAAAAAGGCATAAGGCGATCGTTATGGATTCGGTGTCTGCGATGGGATTGAATATCATCACGTAGAGCAGGAGGAGGATCAGACCGGTCAAGAACGAGAGGAGAGCCCATGCGCCGAGCCACACGCGGACGTCCTTCCTGATGCCTGCATGCCTGAGCTTGGTGGCGAAATATTCCAGGATGAATTTCGGCAGCACCGCGCCTACGCGCCGGAAAGGCCTCTGGTGCATGAGCGTATCATCCTTGCTGTCTTGTGAAGGTTTCATGTCAGCCACCGAAGAGATCCGGCCGTGTCGAGGCCATATATCCTATCATTATGATCTGGATAGCGGATGTGGACAGTATGAGCAGCATGACCGAGTCTATGGTCACGCCAAGCCCGCTGAACGCGGACAGGAGTATCATGAATGTGACGCCCAGCGAAGGGGCCACGACGCCCACCAGCATGTAGATCAACAGCAGGAAATTGAGATTGGTCGAATAATTCCGTATCTCGCGGAACAGATGGTTCTCGACCGCGATCGCGATCCCTTCCAGCGCATCGCTCATCTTCGCGCCGGATTCAAGGGCATTCACCATCTGCCAGGCTGCCCGCTTGAGGAACTCGCTTTCGGTCTTGAGGGCGAGCTGCTTGAGGGCCTCGCGCTCGGCCATGCCGCTTTCGATCTGGCGCACTACGCCCTCGAAGTCGGCCGAGATATAGCCGTATCCTGCGCCTGCGATGTTCTTCATTGAAACGAACAGCGGAACGCCGCCTTCGACATCGATGATTATCTCACGCAGAGCATAAAGCAGGTCCTTGTTCTCTTTCGCCGCAATCTTCTTCACGATGATGCCTGGATAGGCGATATGCAGGGCGAAGAATGCCAGCCAGAAGAGGCCGCCGAGGGCGAGAGAGAAGACGCTGGGATCGGTTTCAGGATTGCGTATCGATAGCGCGACGAAGCTTATGACGAAGAAGATGAAGCCATAGATGAGCGATGAGAAGAGGGACGCTGCGACGAACGAATCCACGCCGTATTCGAACCGTATCTTCTGGAGCGTGCCTTTGAGCGACGGGAAGAGCGGTAGGAGCAGCATGACTGGCGGGAACGTCCTCCTCCCCAGCCTCCTTACCATACCGGAGGTTAGAAGCATTATGGGCACGCGATCTGATGCCATGTCAAAGCACCTTCTGCGGTGAAGTGCCTTTCTCGGCTGCGGCCACTATCCCGGAGATGTCAGAGTAATATGCCTTCATGACCCGGCCCACGTCCTCGACATCCTCGAGGCTGTTCTTGAGCATCCAGCTTAGGATGCTTGCCTTGTCCTTCTGGTCCGCGTTCACTTCAGCTTCGGTCATGCCGGTCCGCATGTTGAGCTCCTCCATGTAGCGGTGCGGGGCCTTGGCGCTCTCGAACGCATCGGTACGTGGCTTCCATGTGAACACCCGGTTCAGCTCCGGACCTGACACGCCGGAGATCACCTCGGATATCTCGTTCGTCCTGCGGATGTTGCGCCTTCTGTCACGGTACTGCACGAGCAGCAGGTGCACATCTTCTACCTGGGACTTCGGGATCTCTATGGGCGGTTCGATGAGCCTCTTCAAAACCTGCTGACCGGTATCTGCATGGACCGTTGAATAGACGCTGTGCCCCGTGTGCATGGCTTCGAAGAAGACCTCAGCCTCGCGCTTGCGGCGGATTTCACCCAGAATGATGCGGTCCGGCCGCATACGGAGCGAGTTGACCATCAGATCGAGCATCGTGACCTCGCCGAGGCCTTCAGGATTCGGCATCCTTGTCACGAGCGGCACCCAGTTCCACTGGTAGCTCGGAAGGTACAGCTCACGGGTGTCCTCTATGGTCACGATCCTCTGGAACGGGGGTATGAGCGCGAGCAGGGCGTTCAGCGCGCTGGTCTTGCCGCTCGCCGTGCCTCCGGCAGTGAGGATGTTCATCTCGTAGTGCATGGCCTGCCACAGGAGCGAGGCCATCTCCAAAGACATGGCATTGTTCTCTTTCTTGACGAAATGGATGATTGTCCAGGGGTTCTTCGCGAAAAGACGCATGGTTATGGTGTTGCCATAGGCCGATATGGGGTTGAGCGTCGCATTCACACGCTCCCCTGTCCCGAGGTGCGCATCCAGAATCGGGTTCAGCGTGCTTATCTGCCGGCCCACTTTCCGCGCGATCTGCTGCGAGAAGTTCTCGGTCTCAGCCTCGTTCTTCATCATGATGTTCGTCCTGAGCCATCCGAGCTTCTTGTGGTAGACCGAAACCGGCTGCCTGGCCGTGTTGACTACGATCTCTTCAAGCTGCTTGTCTTCTGTGAGGGTTTCTAGCTCGCCGAGGCCGTACATCTCGTTCAGCAGGAGACGGGAGAGCTGCTCCAGGATGCGGGGCGAAGGCGAAAGGTCCTTACGGATGATATCTGCGATCAGTTTCTGGCGTCCTTCGAAAAGGTGCTTGTCCTCCTCTGGGTTACGGTCGTCGCTCCAGACCTGCAATGTCTTCGACACCTGTAGCTTGACCTCGTCCAGGTATGCCCGGGTAGCCGGGCTCGCTTCAGGAAGTGTGATGATGTAGAGGGGACGGCGTTCCTCGGGGGAATGGAATATCTTCACATGGCCGATCATATTGCCGTCTTTGGTGATGTCATATTCGCTGAGCAGTTTGCCGAAGTGGGCTTCTTTCGTGACTTCGCGCGCAGGAGCGATGAACGTGATCGAAGGATTCTCGATCATGTTGATGGGATACTGCAGGTGAGCGAGGCCGGCTTTCTCCATGCATAACGCGAGTTTTTCGATCAGGTCCTCGCGGACCGAAAGCTGGCGGGCGAGCGCCCCGAAGCTCATGGTCTTTTTGCTTTTCAGCAGGGCGACCATTTCCTCGATTTTCGTTTCTATGGCCATGTTCCACCAATCTCATATGCAATTTAAATTCATTCTATTTCCCGATGCGGCAGCGCTTGGCTACGTTGCCCTGGACATAATCGATAGTCGCATCGTATTCGTAACCCATCTTCTCCGTCTCGTTAAGCTGCGGCAGGACCGCTGTCCATGAGGTCTCTGCCACAATCCCGGTCGACTTCAGGCGCAGCGAGCCGTCGTTGCCGCTTTCCGGCCCCACTGCCACGAGCATGCTGCTTCCGCCCTCGTAATCCACCTTCAGGGTGTTCGGCTGGTCCGGGAAGATGCTCCCTTCTTCTACGTGCGTGCCATTCAGGTCAGTATAGCGTATGGTTACGTTCATGGTGCCGCTGTCATTGAATGCCATATAGGTGACGTTCGCCCTGACCGCGGTTATGGTGAAGTTTATATCATAGGATGCGGCGCCTGTGCCGCCGTCCCTGGTGAAAACGGACTCGTTGGAGTCGTGGTCATTGGTATAGACGTAATACTCATCTATGAAAAGCCGCACCACGCCACCGGTCAGGTTGGTGAGGTTCGTGGTTATGCTGCTGGCAGTCCTATCCGCCACTTCGCCCCTGAGGAAACCCTCGTAGGCAGACAGTTCACCGGAATGGTTGTAGTTGTGGAGGCTATCCGCCACTGTCACCCGCATGCTGTCGTTGCTCTCATCGAGGCTGATCTGTGGCCCGATGATGGAATTGACTTCGTAGGCCACATCATCCAGCAGGGATGCGGCGTAGGTTAGCGGCAGTGGCTCCATGAGCGCCCTCTCGGTGCTTAGCTGGGCGTTGCGGAGCGACATGGAGAGCGCTATCAGTATCATTATGAGGCTCACGGACAAGATGGTTATCACGAATCCCCGCATTTGGTTTTTCCTCCTGATCCTTAATCCGGTTCCTTCCTGAACCACGATTCTGATTTGATTATGTACCTGCCCCCCTGGTAAACCGCAGGTTTCGCAGTAGTCTGTATGTCCACGTCCGTGGTCTCGGTGCAATCATTCTTCACGACCGAGAGCATGACATCCCCGCTGGCGTTCATTATGGAGATATCCATGCACGCGAGCGTCGGTGTCGCTTCGAGCATATCCTGGATCGGGGTGATGTCGCCGCCAAGCGCCTGGTCGATCGCGCCGGTTTTCTCGAGTACGGTCAGGGTATCCAGCGTCAACTGCTTCAGGTAGATCCCTCCAGGAGCCCTTGGCTGGTAGGTCTGGCTCATGATGATTACTATGGCGAACAGGAAGAATGATATGGCTACTACCGCGTCCAGCGTGATGACGTACCCCTTCATTTGCCCCAGACCTCCATGTGCACGATCACCGGCTCATCGTCCAGCATGCCGAAGCGGTCGAAATTCACCGAGTTGTTGAGCGAGCCTGATGAGAACTTCCCGAACTCGTAGTAGATATTATTGCCTTCAAGGTCTGTTACACGCATGCCGAATTCGTAGCGCTGCATGCCCAGCCGCGCTTTGATGGAGGGATATCCGGTCGCGTTCTCGCTCACAAGCTTCTCCAGCTTCATCCTGTTCAGCTCATTGCGGCCGTTAACCAGCCCGATCGCGCTCACATTCGTGTCTATGTGCGGGAGCATCTCCCAACTCTCGGGCTCGCCTGGCGTAGCCAGCAGGGATTCGGACGCGAAGAATGCGCTGGCTTCCATCTGCGTATGCTGCCCGGCGGAGTTCCATCTCATCGCGATGGTGTCCCACATGAGCACGTAGAGCATCATTATGAATACCAGCGCGGTCAGGCCCAGCGTGAAGTCCATCGTCCACGCCTGTCCCCTGTGGCTATCCCCCGATATCGATCTCACCCTTGTTGTTGGTTATCACGATGTGACCCCTGCCGAGGGAGCTCGTGTTGGTCTTCGCGTCGAGCAGCGGCGCCCCTACGGATACATGCGGCCTGTCGGATGTCACCGCATAGTCCGATATCGTGATGTTCTCTTCGTCATTCACATTGCTCAGCGTGAGGTTGTAGCTCGCACCATCTCCGGCCAGGTAGACGTAGTTTATGGCTGCCGCCACTGACAGGGCATTGCGCTGCGCGCCCACCGTGTCCTGGGCCTGGAACAGGTTGAGGTTGCCGCCGAAATATACTGTGAACACCACCACGAATATCATTAGCAGTGCCGAGAACACGATCATGAACTCGAATGAAACCTGGGCTCTCATGGCGATCCTCTCACTTGCCTATGTTCATGAAGATATCCCTGAGCGTTTCCGCATTGGGCGCGAAATAGTATTCGCCATGGGTGAGCAGGGCTATGTTGGTGAGCTCGACATCATCCACGTCGTTACCGAACCCGATCGTGTAGACAGTCACATTGCGGTCCCTGCAGTACACCGCTCCGGCGACCGAACATTCGGTGCCGCAAGAGTGGCCGTCCATTCCGGTGTTGCCAACGCCATCAGTTAGCATGACTATCACCCTGGTGGCGCTGGGCCTGCCCCTTTCCGAAACCAGCTCATCGGCACCGTATTTCAACCCGCACTCTATGCATGTGTTGCCTGAAGCTACGAGAGCGTCTATTGCATCCTTCAGCGCCTGCTGGTTGGTGGGATCCATGACGGCGAGCGTCTCGTCGGTTCTCGCGCTGGTGCTGTAGGAGGCAAGCCCTGCATAGGTCGCATTGCCGGATATGTCAAGGAACGTCTTTGCCGCATCCTGGGCAGCGGCAAGCTTTGTCGGCTGCTGGTGCAGACCAAGGAAACGGTTGTATACTATACATGAGACATTGGATGTACGCTTCATGTAAAGGGCTACCTGATATGGCTCCTCGAAGTCTGTGACGTTTATGCTGCTGGTCAGGTAGGTATAAGAGGTGGAGCTTGTGTCGCCGGTAGCGACGACCACGTCATTTATCCTCGCTTCATAGGATACTGTGCATGCACTCGTGTTTGTACGGAGCTCCACGCTGAGGTTGGCCACGCCGCCGTTCTTCTCGGTGACAGTCATATTCTTCAGCCTGGTCCAACCCGTATTCGTGGTGCTGACAGATGTGCTGTTTGATGCGTTGGTGACCATCCAGGCCATGGATCCTGACCGGTCGAGCACGAGCATCAGGTCCACATCCACAACGCCGAAAGTGTCGTTGTATATGCCGCCCACGTTGCCCAGGGAATCAGTGCACTGATGGTACACATTATGGTAGCCTACTGGCATGGTGCCCACATTGTATGTGAAGTTCTCAGTGGGCGAATCCCATGCCCCGTCTTCAGGTGTGGAATTTTGCCACTCGCCATTATCTATCTTCACATTGCAGAACTGGATATTGCTGTTGCCTGTGTATGTGTCGGTCGCAATACCGCCGACTGAGACGTTCGACAGAGTGGTGGGGTATGCTGTATGGTGCACTTCCACCACAATCGGCCCCAGCTGGTCCGCTTCGCTCACATTGAAATAGTAGTACGCCGTGGGTCCGGTGTTGTTCGCATAGTCGGTGCACTTGGCCCTGAGAATGTGCGGGCCCAGGGCGAAACCGCTGGTATAGTTATATAGCGCTGTTTCCATGGTTTGGTCGTATGCGCCGTCCACAGGCAACATGACCTGCCAGTTGTTTGAGCTATCCGCATCTATCTGGCAGCCGGTGATCGTGCTGTTGCCGGTCAGGACATCGCTTACAGTCACGAATATCGCGAGCGGCTGCAATTTGATCGCCGGGGTGGGCTCCTGGTAGATGCTGGTGATTATGGGGCCCGTGGTATCTATTGTCGGTGGGGCTTCTCCGGGGCGTATCACCTGCACGGTCACTGGTACATCGGTCGTTTCCGTCGTACCCTCGCCATCGCTGGCATCTAGCGTGATCTCACCGGTGTAGAACCCGCCGGAGGTAGGACCGGCGCTGAACTGGACGGTTATCGTGGTGCTGTCGTTGGTGGCTAGCTGGAAAGATGCTGGCACTCCGCCCATATCCACATCTGATGCGGTCCAGGTCGTTTCAGTCTCCACGTCTATGTCTCGGATCCATACGTTCTTGATGCTGAAGGATTGGCTGGCAGTGGTGTTGCTGTCCATCACCACATATATCCTGTTCCGATTGAGGTCCATCATGGCAAGACCTATGCGGACCCGGTTGCCTTCTGAGACGACCCATACCCAGTGGCCTCCTGGCGTGCTCGGCAGATAGCCGCGGACATTGAAATTCTCTATGGAGACATAGTCAGTACCTGCCACCCTTATGCGTATGGATTTGTTGCCCACGAACGAATAGCTGGGCTCGTAGCTGCTCGGCAGACGGATGAACACGAGCTTCTTGGAGCCCTCGCCCTGGGCATAGACCTCCCTGGCCGCTGCGCTCAGGTCGAGCAGGGAATTCTGTGTGTCCATGGCGTCCTTCTGATTCTGCACTGTGGTTATCTGCTGCTGTGATAGTATCGCGATCATGATAAGGATCAGCATGGATGCTGCCAGGATCAGGAGGAATTCCGTGCTTACCTGGGCTTTCCTATTGGCGGCCAACCTTTCCCAACCTCCTTGTCACCGTGAGCCCTCCACGGTTCAGGTCGAAGATACGGACCTCATCGCTATGATTAGTATCCCTCATCTTGAGTATCTCCACGGACCGCGCACGATGTTTGCCAGTCCTCAGATAATATAGGTTGATGATGCCGTCTGTGAGGAAGCCGAGCCTGCCCCGCCCTCCCCTCTTGGGGTGTATTATGGTCTCGGAAGTGACCAGCGAGGTCGTGTTCCATTTCCGGAGTATCTCGAAAAGCGATAGGATGGATTCATTGGCGCGGTATCCGTTCTCGAACATCATCTCGTAGGCGCTGAGCGAGTCTATCACTAGCCTTTTGGCGCCCATGGATTCTACGGTATCGCGTATCACCCCGCCGCCCTCTTCGATTATCTTCACGATCTCATGCGGCTGGTAGCGGATGATGGCGAACTTGTTCTTAGCGGCGAGACCCTGTAGGTCCCAGGAGAACACCCTGCCGTGCTGGTAGATTATGCTTTCTGATTCTGCGAAACTGAGGTATATCCCCGGCTCGTCGTACTTGGTCGCGCCATAATAAAGGTATTGGAGGCACATCAGGGTCTTGCCTGAGCCGGTCCCGCCTTGCAGTAGGACAGTGCTGTCCTTCACGAAACCGCCTGCGAGCATATCATCAAGGCCGGGGATACCTGTCGGCACACGTTCAATCTTGCCAGTCAGGGAATACTTCTTCTTAGTCACCATGACCATACCACAGAGATGCTCTTAATAATCGTTTTGCTTGCACGGCGCGCGGCGGATAGCTGTGCCGCATGAGGCGCCTAGCATTTTAATCCTTCCAGAGAAGCGATAACCATGAGGCTTGTGCGTTCGCTCTATTCCCCTCCGAAGGATTCACGGAAAGGCGATAATGGCAGACTGCTCATAATAGGGGGGAGCAGAGATTACCACGGCGCGCCCATATTCTCGATCCTCGCAGCGAGAAGGTTCGTGGATCTCGTCTATTTCTATCCCGCGGAGAAGGATCCGTATCTGATAGGCGCGGTGAAGAGGATACCCGAAGCTATCGTCGTCTATGATCTGAAGAGCCCTGCGATGCGGGGGAAGATAGACTGCATACTGTTCGGCATAGGCATATCCAATGCTAAGATCGCGGTACCGGATCTTCCAGGAGTGAAATTAGTGATTGATGGTGATGGCCTGAAGCGGGTGAGAGGTAAGATACCGCCAGGAGCAATACTCACGCCGCATGAGAACGAGTTCAGGATGCTTTTCAGGATCGAAGGAAACGCGAGGAACGTGAAGATGATGGCGGCGAAGCACCGCTGCATCATACTGAAGAAAGGGCCTATCGACATCATCAGCGATGGCAAGCGGACAGTCACGAACAGGATACACAACCAAGGGATGACAAAAGGCGGGACAGGGGACGTGCTGGCAGGCCTTGTGGCCGCCCTGGCATGCAAGAACGACGCGTTCACTGCGGCATGGGCAGGCGCGGTCATAACCGGGAATGCAGGGAACATGCTGAAAAGCAAGTATGGATATAATTTCTGCGCATCGGAACTAGCTGATATGCTCACGGAAAGCTTCGTGGCGCTGAAGAAGAAGTGATTATGATGGACATCCAGGACCTGAAAGCTAAAGACCTTAGGGAGATAGACGGGCTGGCCAGCTGCGGCTTCCAGGCGACCAATGTCGCGAAAGCGGTTTCCATAATAGAGCGGATGAAGAAGGATAAGGCGACGATATTCCTGACGTTCACATCGAACATGATAGCATCCGGCCTGCGTGGGATAATCACAGAGATGTGCAAGAGGAAGTTCGTGGATGCCATAATTACTGCCGGGGGAAGCCTGGACCATGATCTCATCAAATCCGCAAAGCCTTACCAGCTCGGCGATTTCATGATGGATGATGCCACGCTGCACAAGAAAGGGGTCAACAGGATAGGGAACATACTGGTGCCGAACGACCGCTACGAATACCTCGAGGGGTTCATGATGGAGAGCTTCGAGGACTTATATAAGAAAGACAAGACCGTGTCGCCATCGCAGATAGCAAGGAAGATAGGGGAGAAGACAGGGGAGGACTCTTTCCTGCACTGGTGCACCGAGAACAAGATACCCGTGTTCTGCCCTGGCATAACAGACTCGGCCATAGGGCTGCAGACATACTTCTTCAAGCAGAAAAGGAAGGATTTCGCGATAGATGTCACAAAGGACATGAACGAGCTGGCCCAGCTGGCGCTCAACGCTGACAGGACAGGAGGGCTGATACTCGGCGGGGGGATATCCAAGCACCACGCAATCGGCGTGAATCTCCTCAGGGGCGGCTTTGATTATGCTGTTTATGTGACGACTTCATCTCCATGGGACGGCTCGCTGAGCGGTGCAAGGACCAATGAAGGCATATCCTGGGGCAAGATAAAGGAGAGCGCCACCCATGTGACCGTGGACTCTGATGCGACGATAGCATTGCCTATTATAATGGCCAGATTCCTGAAGTGATGATATGGATCTGCTACCATTCATCCTGGCTTTCCTCGCTGGTTTCATAGTCAAGGCAGTGGACTGGCTGGATGATGACAGGAAAAGCAAAAACCCCATAAAATATGCGCTCGCCGCGACGTATGGTCTCGCGATAGGATACCTTATCGGCACTGCCACATTTTCCACGCTCTTTCTCGCCGCTTTAGTAGCCCAGGTCTTTGCCAGGAAGGTGGATACATTTGCGCACCAGTTGGGATTCCTGGTGGCTGCGGTTTCGCTGCTCGGTTTCGGGTTCCCGTCGCTTGATCTGGTGGTCTTCGTGTTCTTCGTCGCGCTGGCTTTCTGCGACGAACTGAAACTGGTGGGCGCCTTGAAGCCGCTGACAGATTATCGCCTGTTCCTGAAGCTCGGGGCGTTGGTGATGGTCGCTTTCGGCAGGCTGGACTATCTCATCGCCATACTGCTGTTCGATGGGGCGTATATGCTGTTCGACCTGATTGGGAAACGTATAAAGTAGAGAACTCCGAATAGATATCATGGCGGAGGGGCTAGATGTCGCGGTTAGATACCCGTTCAGCGAGAGCGCCAAAAAGCACATACAAGGCTTCGCTCTCAATGAAATGATAGTGGAGCTGGCCGTCGAAAGGGTGAAGAAGGCCCTTAAGGCTGAGAGCAGCGTCAGGATGCTCCTCCATGAGAACGACAAGAATGAGGAGATAGCCTCGTTCGCAGCTGCCAGGATGATGCTAGGGCACCTGCACAATAATTACCTAACCAGCAGGTTCGCTGTCAATGAATCGAAAAGGGCGCGGAGCTATCTTGACCGCGAGGATGATGCGACAGTTGATGAGGTGGCATCGCGGTTCGGCATAGCCACCAAAGGCGAAGGAGACAAGCTGACCGTGGACCTGCCCACTTATCTGAGATACAGCCTCCGGAATCCTGATTATCGGCTCATAAACATGCGGATACTGCGCGGCCGGGTGGAGATAAAACGGTCCCAGAAGCTCAGGCTTATCGAGGAAGCGGTGCGCCAGCATGTCGAGGACATACCGCTCGTGAAAGACCCGCCGGATATCATAAAACAGGCAGGCAAGAAGCTGCTCGCAGAGATCCCGAAGAATGAGAATAGGATAGTCGTGAAGGCAGGCGACCATCCGCCTTGCATAATGAAGATACTGGAG
>JAQTOF010000019.1 GCA_028713495.1 Candidatus Iainarchaeum sp. | reverse complement strand
ATCAGCCAACCTTTCGAAGGCTTCCGAGGTGCACACCCCGATATAGGGCGTATGGAAGAGATTCCGTTTCTTAAGCAGGGAATGGATGGCCTTGGGGAGCTTGCTGATAGGGCTGGACTGGCCTTCGAGGACATCCGTAGTGACAAAAGCCAAGCGGTCTATGTGTTCCAGCAATGCTTCGCTGTCGATTATCTCGCCACGCGCGACGTTCACTATGGCAGCGTTATCCTGAAGCATTGAGAGCTCCTTGTCGCCGAGAAGATGATAGGTCTCCTTGCTGCCTGGAAGAGTGATGAAGATGATATCGGCCTTCATCGCCTTGGCGAGCGGTACATACCTGACGCCCATATCAATCAGCTCTTTTTTGCTGCTTCTCGAATACGCGACAACACCGCAGTCGAACGCCAAGAGGATTTTTGCTATCCGAGAACCGATCCTGCCGGTTCCGAGTACCGCACAGGTCTTTCCTGACAGTTCACTTCCCATGGCGAAACCGAGCGGGTAATCCGGATTCCTGCCTAGCTCGGCCATGCTCTGGAGGTCCCGCAAGGCTGAAAGAGCGAGGGCAATGGCGAGCTCGGCTACGGCGTTAGTCGCGTAGGTCGGGCAGTTGCGGACCTCTAAGCGCCTCCGGCGGCATTCATACATATCTATATTATCCGTTCCTGTGCTTGCAGTGACGAGCGCCTTCAGCCTTCCCATTCTTGAAAGGACGCTCGCATCAGCAGATGAGGCGACGGTTATGATGGCTATCTCCGCCTCCGGATCCGCGGTCTGCGGCACGAGCGGTTCCGGACGGCTTGAGAAATCCCTGCCGAACTTCGACCGCATGCAGTCCTCCAATCTTTTTGAGATGGCATAGGAAACGATTTTCATTGCATCTCCCTTAGTATTGCCCCAGCGTCCCCTCTTTTTTCGCCCGCTTGAGGCATATGAAAAAGACTTTATAGCCGATGGGGATGAGCACAAGCGACATTATCAGGAGGATGATGAGGGAAGGGAGGATGCCTTCGAAACCGGTGCCGACCAGCAATACGTTCCTCAACGCATCCAGCGCGTATGTTATGGGAACAAGATAGGAGAGCTGCTTCGCTTCAGGCGGCAGGAGTTCCAGCGGTATCAGGATGCCGCACAGGAAAGCCATCAGGAGCGTGAATATGGAGACGACCTGGCCGACGGATTTCGTCACTATCGTTATACCAGCCACCGCCATGCCGATGCCAAGCATGGAGAAGTAGGTCATGACAAGGACCATCAGGGCCAGTAGGATGTTTTCAAAATGCAATGAGACACCGAATATCGCCTGGGCCAGTAACAGCGAGACCACGATAAGGGAGACGTTGATGGCGAGCGAGAAGAGACTGACACCTAGGATGAGTGTGAGCAGGTTCGCCCTGGAGAGGTATATGGTCTCGAATGTGCCGGTTATCATCTCGACCGTGAATGACGAGGAGACGGAATATAGGCCGAACGTGACCATCTGCCAGAGGACCGCCCCGGTTATGAGAAAGGCCAGATAATCCCCGCCATATGGTATGGCCGCCGGCACTATGGCTGCCCTGAAGACATCGGCCATGGCGAAATAGAAGAGCAGGGAGATCAGGCTGAAGACCATGCTGGATATGAAGGCATAGCGATAGGAAAGCGATGTGAGCACTTCCTTCCTTATGAAGGCGATCACCTTCTTTATGTCTCTACGCACCATTGGTTTTGTCCCTCGTGATATTGATGAAGACGCTCTCAAGAGATGAAGGCAGGACCTCCACATTACGGACACGCACGCCTTTTGATTTGAATATGCGTACCGCGTTCTCAAGGCCAGCCATCGGCTCCGTGGCTATCAAGGTCATCGTGGTCCCTCTAACACTGGTATGGGAGATGCCACCGCTTTCCCTGAGCTGCCTGACGAGCGCATCGCTTCCGACGGGCATGGCGTCAAACGTCAGGCGGACCGTCGTGTCTTTCTCGCCGAACCTTTGCTTCAGTTCCTCCACTGTGCCTTCTGCGACCATCCTGCCTTTGTAGAGGATGCCGACACGGTCAGCCATGGATTCGGCCTCATAGGCGTTGTTCGAAGTGAAGAATACGGTCTTGCGCTCTTTTCTGGCGAGGTTCCTTATGACCTCACGCGTATCGTACGAAGCTTTGGGATCGAGATTCACCAGGAATTCGTCCAGGAGCAGGATATCCGGCGAATGCAGGAACGCCCTGGCGATGGCGAGCCGATTGAGCATGCCGCTTGAGAAATTGAACAACGAGTCGTCCTTCCTTTTTCCCAGGCCGACGAAATCCAGGATATACTCCGCGCGTTCCGTTGCCTCTTTCCTGTCGACGTCGTACATGGCAGCGTAGAACTCGAGGTTCTGCTTCGCGGTGAGGCGCCAGTAGAAGGAGCGGGAGCGTTCACCCAGCACAACTCCGATGGTCGATGATATGCGGTCCTTGTTCCTGGAGTCCGAGACGTCAAGGCCGTTCACGGTCACCGTGCCGCTATCCGGAAGCATGGTGGTCGCCAGGATCCTGATGAGGGTGGTCTTGCCAGAGCCGTTCGGCCCGAGCAGGCCGTATATCTCCCCTTGCTTCACTTTCAGATCGAACGAATCGAAAACGACGTGCCGCGCCTTGCCGATGCCCAAATAGTCGTTTATCTTTTCAGTGAGGCCTTGTCCATGGGCTAATTGGCGGAATGATTTTTTGAGTCCCTCTGCCTCTATAGGATAATCCATACAATCATAATTCCCGGCCCGTTTTTTTAAATTGATGTGGCAAAGGCTATCAGAGCGTTTATAAATATTGTCAAAGAGTAGCACTACGGTGAAAATATGGCATCTGGACCGAATATTTGTGCGGCGTTATATGATGCGAAGTCTCGCCTTCCTGAAGGTTCGAGAGCAGCAGCTCAGATGGAAGCTGCGATTACCATGCTCAACAATAGGATAGGGAAAGGAGGCTACGCAATCTGCACGAAGTAGCGCGAGGTGAAAAATATGGGATCTGGACCGAATATTTGTGCGGCGTTATATGATGCGAAGTCTCGCCTTCCTGAAGGTTCGAGAGCAGCAGCGAATATAGAAGCTGCGATTACCATGCTCGGCAACCGGATAGGAAGAGACGGCAGCGCAATCTGCATGAAACCCAAACCTCCAGGATAAATTTTTCTAATTTTTATTTTCTAATCTTTTTATAATCTTTCCACCCGAAGTCTAGTCATGAATAGGAAATACGTAGAGGACATCTGGCGGCTTTTCAGGAAGAAAAACAGAATGACTTACAATCTCAAGAGAATAGATGCCAGGTTCATACACAAGGAGAACGGCCTTGCTGATTTTCCGATTATCTCATCTGGCGATGGTAACGTCACGGCGTACCAAAGCCATTCCGCAAGGTGCGCATGGATATTCGATCCATGGAAGGATAGGAGGGGATGGTATGCCGGCTTCGAGTATAAAGGCATCGGATACGAAGGCGGCAAGATAAGGAGATTCGCAGGCACCGCATGGGGCGGCGCTTATACCGGCAACGCAATCGCAGAGCACAGGTTCTCAAAGAGAGCTTTCGATGCCGGCACATTCTGCCAGAGGCCGATCGCAGTCTATGATTATGGCAAGTTCTATGGGAAGCCGGTCGCGGTCCTGGTCAGGACATTCATGTCCCCGTTGAGGCTTTCGGATTTCCTGTTCAACAGGGCCTTCTATAAGAGATATCTGGAGATAAGGTGCGAGACGAGCAGGGAACATTGTGATTCGATATCCTCCATTCTAGGTGAAAATGTCCGGAAGCTCCTCGATACCGGGCTTTATCACGGGACCATGGGAGTGAACAACATAACCAGCGAAGGGGAGATAGCGGACTTCGAACCGACCACTGGCGGCACATGGGAAGGCGTGATGGAGAACAAAGATCCGTTCTACTGTTATATCGCCATCAGCAGGGTGCTGAACGCAGGCAAAACCATTTTTCCGGGATATGAGAAGGAATTCAACCAGAATTTCGCTGACGCGTTCTTTGATAAGCGGATAGAGTTGAGAGCGTCCAAACCAGCAAAGGAGATAGCGGAAAGATACTGTGATACTACGATAGACACAAGCAAAGAGATCGGCAAAAGGCCGCCCGCCAAGATAAGGAAGATAATAAGGATGGTCAGATCGGCCAAAAGGAGCGCGAAGAGCGCGATGGACCGGAAGATCTACGATTATGTCCTGGAAACGCTGACGAACCCTCCGGAATGAACAGATGAGATGAAGGGACATGGATAGGAGATATCTAGAGGACCTCTGGGGACTTTTCAGGAAGAAGTATCCAGGTATATACAGATTCAAAGAGATAGACACGAAGATAATACGGATGGAGAAAAAGCCTGATTTCCCTGTGATAGGCATCGGTGATGGGGATATCACTGCCTACCAGGGCCATTCACAACGGGCGGCATGGATCTACAAGCCATGGAAGGATGATGGCCGATGGTATGCCGGCTTTGATTACAAAGGAATAGCCTTCAAGGGCAACAGGATAAGACGCTTGGGGCATACTGCCTGGGGCGGCGCCTACAAAGAGAGGTCGCTCATCGAGCATAGGCTCTCCAAGAGGGCATTCGATGGTGGCGTGTTCTGCGAACGGCCCATTGCGGTCTATGATTATGGCAGGTTCAACGGGAAACCGCTCGCGGTAGTCGTGAGGGCGTTCACGTCTCCGCTGCGATTATCGGATGTGATGCTGGATGATGGATGCCGAGTGGCATACCTCGGGATACGGGGAGAGACAGAAAGAGAATACTGCGACTCCATCTCAGCGATCGTAGGCGAAAACGTCCGGAAGCTCCTTGATCTTGGCATCTACCATGGAAGCATGGGCATGGGGAACATAACCAGCGAGGGCGAGATAGCGGACTTCGGACCGGCCCGGGACACCGCGCAGGAGGGTGTCAAGGAAACCAGGGACCCGTTCTATCGCTATACTGCCATCCTGAGGGTGCTCAAAGGAGGAAAAAACGTCTTCCCGAGATACGAGAAAAAATACAACCAGAATTTCGCTGACTCATTCTTCGGCAAACGAATCGAGCTGAGGACATCCAACCCGGCAAAAGAGATCGCTGAGAGGTACTGCAGCACGAAGATTGACACAGGTAGGGTGATCGGCAAAAAGCCTGATGCTGATATAAAGAAAACGATAAAACTGATAAAAATAGTCAGAAAGGACGCCAAGACAGCCATCGAACGGAAGGCTTACGCCCAAATCCTCAAAGCGCTGGCGAATCCTAATGAATGATCAGCTGACTTCTATGGTCTCGCCAGGATAGCCTAGCTGCTTCAGCACTTCCACCGCCCTGCGCTTGTGGTCGCCCTGGAGGATTATCACTCCTTCCTTCGCGCTCCCGCCGCAGGCGAACTTGTGCTTCAGCTGCTTGGTGGTCTGGTCCAGCTGGGCCTTGTCCACGCCTTCTATGATTGTCACGAGCTTCTTGAATTTCTTCTTTGTGGTGTATATCCTTATCTTCGAAGCTCCCTGTTTATCCAGGATCTCGCATACGCAAAGATCCATCAACATTCCGCATTTCGGGCATTTATCCAATCCAGTCACCTACATCATTTTAGCATTCGCATCTATTTAACGCTTTTGGCTCTTGGCGTCTTCAGTTTCGCTATCGCCTTGCGGAGGGGTTTTATCTTGTCCTTCCTGCCCTCACCACGCAGTTCCAGCATAGCCCTTTCAAGCTCTGCGATCTTCGTCGTCCTTTCAGCACCGCTCATCGCGGCCAGCTGCGTCTTCTTTATGATAGCCATCAACATCACCTTCTATATGGGGCCCTGCCCTGGGGCCTGCTTGGGAACCTGCTCGGCGGCCGGTTCTCTGTCTTGGTCTCTGTCGCTTTCGCTTCAGGCGGCGCGCTCACATCAGTGGCTGCTTCTATGACTTTCGGGAGCACCACCTGTGTGGCCTTCTTGTCAGGGAACACGGTCCCAGGAGGCACGATCCTGACGAGTATGCCGATGACACCGGAGCGCGTATTCGCGCTGATGTGCGCACAGCGGATCAGTCTTGCCGGCTCGCCTGCTTTCGGTATGTAGCCTGCGACGACCCTGAGGCTCTTGGCCCTTGCGCCCTTCGCACCGATCTTGCCTGCAGCCACGATCTCTGCGCCAAGGGCGCCTGCGCGGATGACTTCCCTCAGCAGGTAGTGCAGGACAGCACGGACCTTCTTGCCCATCTCGATGTACTTGGACGCCCTTTTCGCAACCATGCGGGGCTCCAGGAAAGGTTCCCGCACTTCTATCACGCTTATCTGCGGGTTCTCTATCTTGAATTCATGCTTGATCGTCTCTGTGAGCTCGTTGATGAGCCTGCCCCTCTTGCCTATGATCCTGGCAGGGTTAGTCACCTCTAAGGTGATTCTCGTGACCAGAGGAGTTCTCTGGATGTCCACGCTGGCAAGGCCTGCGCGGTCCAGCTTCTTCTCCAGGAATTTCATGACCTGGTACTTGCTGAATGGTTCCTCAATCAGTTTCTCCTGGTATATCATCATGCTCACCCTTTCTTGTACTCACCGTGCTGGTGCGGAGCCTGGGGTTTTTTCTTCTCCTGCGCCTGCATCTTCTCGGCCTCGTGCTTGTGCTCGTGGGCCTTGTCTTCTTGCTTGAGCGTCTTGGGCTGCTCGGACTTCTGCTCCTTGCCGACCACTGGCGCCTCATCTTTCTTCAGAGGCGCCTTCATGTCAGCCGGCTTCTGAGCTGCTTGCGGAACCGTGGCCGCTTTCGGGGCCGCGGGTGCGGTTGCTTTTGGAGTTGTGGTTGCCTTTGCCGGCGGAGTGACAGTCACTCCCTTCGGGACAGCCGATCCCTGGAGAACGACCTCCACACGCGATGTCTGCAGCGTCATCCTCATCCTTCTCCCTTTCGGAGAGAGCCTTGGATAGATGTGCTTCTTCCCTGCCGAAACCGCGAGTATAGTGTATTCATCCCCGAGTCCGAGGACCTTTCCGTTCGCTATCGCGCTCTGCAATAGCTTCAACACGATCTTGGCTGCCTTCTCAGGATATCTTCCCTTCCTGCCGCCAAGCTCGCGCCTGTGGCCGAGGTTCCTGTTGTGCCTTTTGTAAAGCACGGCAGCTTCGCCATCCGCGACCTTCTCGAGGAACGCAAGGGCCCAGTTGGTCTTCCTGCTCCTGATCCTGCCGCAGACCTCTGTCAGATCCTTGTAGGAAGCGTTCACTCCCTCCAGCCTCGCAGAGGCGCAGTTATCCGGTATCTCCAATGAATATCCTTTCATGTCAATCACTTCAGCGGCACGAACTTGGAACCTCTTGTAGCTCCCACACCAGGTCCTGAGTGCAACACCCTGCCTGTGCTGTGCGAGTAGTCCCCGAGCCGTCTGCCGATCTTGTTGAGCGTGATCTCCACCTTCTTGTAGTCCTTGCCGTTGTGCACGCCGAAGGTGAGGCCTAGCCATTCCGGAAGTATGACAGCTTCGCGGAGCTGCGTCTTTATGACCTTCTTCGGATTCTTCTTCGCGAGCCTCACTTCCTCCATGAACTTCTTCAGCCTCGGATTGAACTTCAGCCTGAGGAGCGTTCTCCTGTTCCTTGAGGATATCCTTTTCATGAAATCCTCCTGGCTGATGGACGCGACCTGGTCCTCTTCAAAGCCTTTCCATGTGTCTTTCTTCATAGCATCATTCCTCGGTTGATTCCACGGTCCTCTTGCCTTTCCTGCGGCCGGTCTGCCTTGCGGCTATGTGTCCGACCTTGCCTCCAGGCGGGGTTCCCCTCGCCACGGTGGTCGGCTTTCCGACGTGGTGCTGCTTGCCTCCGTGTGGATGGCAATAAGCGGACTGGTGGACACCTCTCGGCACAGGCCAGAGCCTGTGTTGCGCGGTCTTCTTGAACCACTGGTTGCCTGCCTTCAGCATGGGCTTCTCCAGCCTGCCGCCTCCGGCTATCACGCCGAGCTGCGCCCTGCACTCGTTGGAGAGCACGAGGGTCACCCTGCTCGGCAGCTTGATATAGACGATCTTGCCTTCTTTCGCGATCACGTTGGCATAGGAACCTGCGGCTTTCACCAGCCGGCCTCCATCGCCCGGATTCCTTTCCACGTTGAATATGTATGCGCCATCAGGTATCCTGTAGAGCGGGAGCACGCTGCCTAGCCTGAGCCTGCCCTGCGAACCCACATCCACCTCGTCCCCTACTGCTATGCCTTCAGGAGCGAGCAGGATGCCGTTCTCGTTGTTGTCGTACTTGAGCTTCATGAGGAGGGCGGTCCTGGCCGGGTCGTCCACGAATGACACGACCTTGGCGGTCAGCACTCCTGTCTTCTCCACATCGTCATAAGGCCTGTATGAAAGATCTGCCTTGTAGCGATGGCTCGGCGAAATGTATCTCGGAGATCCCGCGCCTCTTTTCTGTTGTTTAAGCCTCTTACCCATAAGAGCATCACCTAAGCTATCATCTTGAGCTTGGTAGCGATGTCATCTGCCTTCGCTTCCTTGCTCAGCCTCACCAGCGCATGCTTCTTGCCCTGGGGGTTAACGAACGTCTTGACTGAGAGCACCTTCACACCGAAGAGCTTCTCCACCTCGGTCTTCACGTCCTTCTTGGTCGCGGCTAAATCGACCAGGAAGGTGAGTGTGTTCTCGTATTCTATCTTCCCTATGGCCTTCTCTGTCTTGATCGGTGCCACCAATATCATGCGGAAAACCTCTTTGCTATCTCAGGGATAGCGTTCTCGGTGAACATGGTCAGCCTGCCCGGGTGCGTCCCAGGGGCCAGGTCTTTCACGCTCAGCTCGCTCACACGGACGACATCCACGCCCGGAAGGTTCGCCCCGGCTTTTGTTATGCCGCTGGCAGAGACCACTATGAGCGCTGACTTGGTCCCATTCCTCTTGGCCTTGTCAAGCAGCTTCACCAGGTTCAAAGCCGCCATGACCTTCATGACGTCCTTGGCCTTGACCAGCTTCTCGAATCCAGGCTCCAGGATTATGGGCAGCGACACGCCTATCTCCGTGTTCGCCCTTTTGCAGACAGTCTCCCTGTCAGCGCTGAATGACAATGCGCTGGCGAGCGCTTTCATGTGCTCTTTCTTGTTGATGAGCTCGACGATCTTCTTCTGCGGCTTCGGCGGGTGCGCCCTGCGGCCCTTCACCGCGTGCGGGACCCTCTTGACCTTACCGAGCTGTCCGCCAGGCAGGACTTCGTGCGGCAGGTGCGGGATACCTTTGTTCTTTCCTGACCCGAAGTCATCCTTCCTTCCCCTGTACCTGGCGCTGGTCTCAAGGCCTGCCAGCTTGTAGTTGCCTTTCGGCTGGTAGCCCTTGCTCTCCTCGCTCAGCACCGCCCTTTTCACAAGGTCATCACGGCGCGGGGATTCGAATATCGCTGGCAGGTCTATCTGCTTCAGCGCCTTCCCTTCGATTGAATATACAGTCGCTTTCATATGAACACCTACCTAGGAACGGTGGATACGAACCCTACCGCAACCTCCTTGCCGGCGCTCGGGGCCCTTGCGGCCACCCTCAGCTTGATCAGCCTCTTGGCAGGCCCTGGGATGGATCCCTTGAGCAACACGTAATCGTTCTTCACAAAGCCATAGTTCGGGAAGCCGCAGGACGGATTGACATCCTCTGGCTTCTGGCTTATCCTGAGTATCCTCTTGTTGAGCTCGGTCCTCTGGTGGTAGCCGGTCTGGCCTGCCTGCGGGACCGTGTAGAGCACATAAGCCGGGTGCCATTGGCCCAAGGTACCGACGTGTCTCCTCTTGCCTGTGGCTTTCCTTCTCTGGATGGATATGCCGAACCTCTTCACAGCGCCCTGCCATCCTTTTCCGATGGAGACGCAGATGACGTCTACATATTCGCCTGGCTTGAACACGTCGCTCACGCGCAGTTCCTTGCCCAGCATGCTCTTGCAGTATTCCAATCTCTCTTTCGCATCCTTGCCGCCGCAGCCGAGTTCCATCCTCTCCACGTGCTTCTTGCCGAAGCCGGTCTTGGACGGCATTGCCAAGGCGAGCAGCCTTGCGTCGTCCACATCGCCCTCGTTCACGGCTTTCGCGCCGGGCTTTTTCCTGTAGCCGAGCAGCTTGATTATCTTCTCGTCGGTGGATATGATATCACCGACAGAATCATTGCCGCGATAGCAGCGCACGCCATAGACGACCATGGGCGGAACTTCCACCACTGTGGCCGAGCTCACGACCTCCTGGCCTTTGGTCGGCGACTCGGTGTCGTCGACGTATGCCACATGGGTCATGCCTACCTTATAGCCTGCGAACCCCAGCACCCGCTTGTCGCTGGAGTCCATCCAGTAGACACGCGCATTCTGGCTCGTTGCTCTTTTCCTTGGCCTGTGGGCCATAGAACCCCGTCGGGGTCTTTGGATGTCTGTCAAGTTCTACACCTTTATACCGCGTAGCCCGTATGTTTTTTTCAGGGAACATGTCCCCTACTGTTGACGGGACTCCTGGAACTCAGGAGTGTAGGCTGTGCCTACCGCGCCGGAAATAATTGGATTGAGAAGAAGTATAGGGGAATATGTTTATAAAGTTAGGCGATATCAGATACTCACACCAGAAAGCACACAGTAATTGACGGTTTAGTGTTATAAATAGTAAAAAAGAATGTTTATAAAGGTTAACCGCCATAATAATATAGAGCGCCAGGGCGCAGACCAGACCCGGGCGCAAGAGGATATATGCACAGCATTAGAGGCAAACCACCAGACGGTTCCATAACCGGTGCTAAAAAGGAGCTATCACCGGATGCTATGAGGATACGGCAGGATATAAAGAGGGTATTTGACGGGGGTCTGGCGATACCTTCGCATTTCACCTGCGACCCCAGAAGCGCGGATGACCACAAAAAGCTCCGCCCATATCTCGAGGCGGTTGTGGAGCAGCCCCTTCTAGACGAAGCGATAGTGAAAGCGGCCGAGGGCGAGGAGTCCAGGTTCGTAGTGGGCACAACGGACAAGGCAAGGCAGAACCCTATCAACAGGCTCGGCGGAAGGGAAGAAGCAGGAGACCAGGCCATGAAAGCCCATTGGAATTACATTGAGATGACCGTCGGGCTCATGTCAGCTATAAACGGCGAGGTCGACAATAACCCTCACATCATCAGGATATCACCAACGTCTGACGAAGGAGTCATAGTCATGGGAGGCATGGTCAGGAAGGAAGACGTGGAGACGCAGTTCATCGAATGCCGGGAAGCGGCCAAGAAGATGATATCACTCGCGGATTATACTTATTCCATCGAAGTGCCGTACCGCTCCGGCAGTGAGAGGTTCGAACTGGACCTGGCGGCGTTCTCAAGGATAATGCGCCATCCGGGCATGGTCATAGCCGGCGATTTCGCTTTATCATCCCCCATAGTGCTGCAGCCGGATGCTGCAGGCGGATTCATACAGGAAGAACTGAGGAAACTGGAGAACAAGGAGGTCAAGTTCTATGATCTGCTCCCCCCTTGCTTCGACATCAATGGCGGCGTGGCTGAGGTCATCACGCCATTCCAGAACAGCCTCAGCATAGCGAAAGGCGAGAGGGTTAACCGTGGCGCGGTAGTCGAGATAAAACTTGAGATGGCGCCCGAGGATGCGATTGCACTGCTCAGGTTCACGGTGGATGGATGGAACGAAGGGAACGGCCGCGGAACTGCAAAAGGCCACTCTGAGATATTCTCGCGCCTGATGGGCATGCGGGGGTTCAACACATTCCTCGGCAAAGCCCGGGCCAACAGCATGCTCACACCTATAACGCAGGCGATGGGGGATATCAGGAGAGAGACCAGCATAGCAGTGGTGCCGCTGGCCAACAGCTACCTCCAATACTGGCTGGAACTGCCGCCTGAAGAATCCACAGTGGAGTTCGTCAGGAAATTCCTGGAGAGGAGGTTGCACTCAACAAAAGGCGATGATCCAGGCTACATAAACACCAGCCTCAAACCAGCGATCAGCATCCTGGACGGTGCCGGTCTCGAGCTTTCCGAGGCCAGGCCACGGTTCATACTCAAAGCGCTTGGGAGGGAGCTCTACCCGGTTCAGGTGCTCAGCAGGACGGATTTCCTGCTAAGCTTCATAGAGAATGTGAGCGATGCGGTCCAGCATCAGATTTTTACCAGCCTGACGAAGAGCGAGAATGGCGGGAGGGCTGTCAGCCTCCACGATCTCGACAACATGAGCAGGATCAGATGGATATGCTCGCATAGGAGAACGATCAGGGACACCGAGGACTTGATATGGACGTTACGCATGGATGATGAGTTGCCCCAGGACATAAAGACGAAGAAAGAGGGACTGGAGGACTGGCTCTTCAATTTCGCCTGGGACCGGTTCGAGAACATGTTCTATCTGCTGGCCAAACGCATCCATGAAGAGAAGAACAGGACTAACGGCGTGGATTAGATCGGAGCTTCAGGTGGCAGTTGTATGCCATACCTCTGGCAAGTGTCGCCAAGTGCGCTAACCACCGCAGCATATGTCGCTTTTGCGTGATTAAGGGTCTGGTCAACAAGCTTTTTGGCCATCTGTGAATCGTCCGGATAGTATCCCACACCCTGCAGAGTGGAATCTGCGTAGGACCTCAGGGTTATGGCGCCAGTGTTCACGCAATGCAAAGCGAGCACATCCTCAGCACGTGTCGCTTGCGTCAACAGCGCCTCAAGCTTCTCGCTAAGGAGGATCACCACATTCGGCGCAGCGAGTTCGGCTTTCAGGGTCGCTTCATTCAGCTCGCCCGCGGCTTTCCTTTCAGCCGCCCTTCCGATAAGAACACGCGCAGATGCGACGGATGGCTCCAGTGTCTGAACGGCTTTTAAAGCCCTTGAGGAATATGACTCGAAAGCGAGACGCGGACGAGTGACGACGAGCCTGGAGGTGGTAACTGGCTGTCCTTGAGATCCGACGGAACTTGTAGCCTCAATCATTCTACCACCCATGATTAACCCCCCATGTTACTATGAATCAAAACATATAAAAACCAGGTCATTTCGGTGAAAAACAACACCTTGTTCAGGATTCCTCGTAATTTTCGTATATCAAATCATTGAAAGAGTATGTTATAGGATCATTAGAGAATATCTTCATCGTATCCTCGCCCGCTAATAAGGAGCCGCTTTCTGCAGAGAAGAGGTAAGGCAAGCCAGACCATGCGAAGCGGACGAACGCCTTGCCGGACTTTGTGACCAGCACCCGTGCGTCTTCGGATTCCAGGGAGCGGAGCAAGGCTGCCAGCAGTATCGCTTTGTCCATGATGGTGCCTATCTTCAGGTCATCCATCTCTTTGAAGGTCATCCAGAAACTGAAGGAGAACTCGCAGGTGCGTATCTGCCTGACATATGCCATGGCCCTTTGGGCTGCAGTGAAGAAATGGAGCTTCGGATCGTATGGGACGATATCGTTGAGCATGCTCTCCCGCATCTTCCTTATGAAATCGTTATACGGGGACACCAGCTGCCTGATCTCTGTTATGGAGCGGGATTCCTTCTCGCTTATCAGGTCCTTGTACCTGTTTATGACGAGCTTGTATATGTCGAGCTTGGTGCCCAGATCCAATTCGTCTGCCATTGCAGGATAGAAAAGCCGCCAAAGGTATTTAACTTTTCCTAATCTAACCTTTATCGATGGTTTTCGAGACTTTTATAGCCCTAGTGGCCTTTTTGGCTCTTGCTTATGCTGGCACTACCAGATACCTGCAGACCAAGCTGGTGGACAAGAAAGCGATGGAGGAGATGCAGAGCGAGTCCAAACGGCTCAGCAAGGAGTTCGACGATGCCAAGAAGAGCGGCAACCAGAAGAGGATAGACGAGGCCATGAAGCAGCAGATGGAGTTCCTGCCCAAGATGAACAAGGTGATGATGGGCCAGATGAAGATGATGTTCGTGGTGCTCTTCGTGTTCGCTGCTTTCATGTGGGTAGTCGGCTATCTCGACCCTTCTGTCCAGGATGACATAAAGCTCAATATGAGCGATGATGGCAGCGGATGCGACCAGAAGGCAGGCGATGGCATCTATTCGGCATGCTACAAGCTGGAAGGCACTAATTACGGCAAATGGACGGCGCTGGTGAAAGCGTACGAAAGCGGCGTGGAGATGGGCTCCAATGAGACATATTTCATCTACAAATCAGATGGCATCGATACCTATGTCGATGCGGCCAAAGGCCAGCCGATCTCAGTGGAGACTGACAAGCAGCTATATGAGACAGGTGAGACCATCGTTATGTACGCATCGCCTCCGGCTGCTGCGGACAACGTCCAGGTAACGTTGTCCAATGGAACGTATTTCAGCGTGGAGCTTCCGTTCACCATACCGGTGTTCAATGTCAAGACGATTTATCAGCCGTATTGGTGGTTCATCTTCATCTCAATCATCGCCAGTCTCGGCTCAACGCTCGTGATGTCAGTCATCCAGAAGAAAGGGGGAAAGAAAGCATGATCATAGCGATAAGCGGGCTTACAGGAAGCGGGAAGAACACGTTGGGAGAGCTGCTTGCGAAAAAGCTCGGCTACAGGCTGGTGTGCCCGACATTCAAGGACCTTGCTGCCAAAGAGGGAGTATCCCTCATGGAGTTCCAGAAGAAGGCAGCCAAGGACCCTGACATAGACAAGAAGTTCGATGCGCTGCTGAAAGAACAGGCGGCTTCAGGCAGCTGCGTCGTGACCACATGGCTCGGAGCATGGATGGTGGATGCTGATATCAGGATAAAGGTGTTCGCACCCCTTGAGACACGGGCGAAACGTATAGCAGAAAGGGATGGCATGGGCCTCAAGGAAGCCATGAAGCACGTGAAGGCCCGCGATGACGACAACAGGAAGCGCTACATGAAGGTCTATGGCATAGACATCTATGATGACAGCAATTTCGACGCTTGCCTGAACGCCGGGATCTATACGCCGGAAAAGCTGCTTGATATCGTCCAGAGCATAATAGAAACCAAAGGCTGCTGATTTTTGATGCCCAGAGTGGAAGAGCTGCTGAAGAACAGCGTCGTTGTGATAAACAAGCCGCCCGGACAGACCAGCCACGAGATAACGACTTTTGTGAAGAAGATAACAGGAGCCAGCAGGTCAGGCCATGCAGGGACTTTGGATCCTGAGGTGAGCGGCGTGCTCCCTATCGCGCTCGGCCGCGCCACCAAATTATAGCGTTACATCGCAGGGAAGGAGAAATCTTATGTCGGGATAATGAAGTTCAAGATCGTGCCGACGAAAGCTGATGTTGAGAAGTTGTTCAGACAATTCACTGGCGAACTAGTGCAGACACCGCCAAAGATAAGCGCGGTGCGCAAAGTCCCGAGAAAGCGCACCGTGTACAGTCTGAGGCTGTTGGAGCTGGACGGGAGATTGGCGCTTTTCGACACGCGGGTGGATGCAGGGACGTACATACGCACGCTTTGCGAGGACATGGGCAAGAAGTGCGGCGGCGCTCGGATGGAAGAGCTGCGGCGGACCGCTGTCGGGAATATAACAGAGAAGGAAGCTTACACCATGGAAGAGCTGATAGACGCGGTATGGCTGTATAGGAACAGGAACGATGGGAGCGCACTGGAGAAGATGTTGCTTCCGCCCGAGCGCTTTATCGATTTGCCGGTCGTTTTCGTCAAGAATACCGCGTTATGGTCCATCAACACAGGCGCCCAGGTGATGGCCGCTGGCGTGGAACGGATGGATGAACGGGTGAAGAAAGGCGACAGGGTCGCGATTTATTCCGGCGAGAAGTTCGTGGGTGTGGGTATCGCGCAGATATCCAGTTCTGAATTGGCAGGTAAGAGCAGGGGAATGATAGTGAGATTGGAAAGGGTCCACAAGGACTAGATTTCCATGATCTCGATCTGTTTCAGCGTCTTCTTGACAACTTCTTCGATCCCCATTTCCTCTTCCATCCTCTTGGCGACCTTGAGAGGAACCCGTGTGCACGGGCTCTTATGGGCGACCAGAGAACAGCAATCCTTGTACGACTCTATGGAAACTTCGAATGTCCCTATCTTCATGGCCAGATCTACGATCTCCTGCTTGTTGAATCCTATCAGAGGGCGATAGACAGGGAGTTGGGATGCTTCGTTCGTGGCAAGAAGGTTCTCTGCTGTCTGCGAAGCTACCTGCCCGATGCTGTCGCCAGTGATTATGCCCTGGTAACCGTGCTCTTTGGCGAGCTCATTGGCGAGATGCATGATGAATCTCCTGAAGACAACGAGCTCATTCCTCGGCTCCATGGTCAATGTCTTCTTGTAGAACTCGTTGTATGGGACCGCGAACAGGCGCAGTTTTTTCGGAGAGTATTCACGCAGCTTCTGCAATATCCGCATCATCTTTGAGTTTCTCACGTCCTTGTTGTCCGGGAACTGGTGCAGGTGCAGGAAATCCACTTCGCAGCCCCGCTTCATCATCATCCAGGATGATACAGGAGAATCTATGCCGCCTGACAGAAGCGAGATCATCTTCCCGCCTGAACCGACCGGCAGGCCTCCAGGGCCCCTTATCCGTTCGAAAGAGATCAACGCTTCCTGAGGGAGTATGTTTATGAAAATCGTCCTTTCAGGATTTTCCAGGTCAACGGTGCAACCGGCATTCACCAGTGCAGCTCCGATCGTCTCGTTTATCTGCTGGGAAGTGAGAGAGAACATCTTGTCGGAGCGTTTCGCCTCCACCCTTATCGAATGACCAACAAGATCGCTCGAGTGGGCTAGCACGGCGGTTTCGATCTCCTTGATATCTGGTTTGGCCGGGATTGATATGGTTATGGCGTCTATGCCGAAAGTTTTCGTGAGAGCGCTCTTCACCGCATCTGCATCATGTTCTTTTTCCGAAGAGAGCAGGACACGACCCCCTCTCCTCTGCGCTTTGAAGGAACCAAGAGGAGCAAGGCTGGCCAAAGCGTTCCTTATGAGCATGTTCTCGAAGAGCCGCCTGTTGCCTCCTTTGGTAGTCACTTCTGAGAAAGAGATCGATATCAACAAGATAGCACCATAGCTAATAGGAAAGGAAATAAATAAAAAAGAGGAATCACTCGCAGACTTCGGTCTGTACCAGTTCCTGTATAGTGACGTTCTGGCACTCGACCTTCGTCCTCGTCTCCTCGTGGCAGTCGTCTATGATTGGCGCATCTGACACTGCAAGGTGGCACTCGGCCGAGGTTACGGGGTAGTTGACCTGATATATCTGCTGGAAGTCGAAGGTGCCGGTCTGATTCGGACCTATGGTCTGGCTTATCGGCTCCCTGTTGAAGCCTGAATCGCCCAGCGTGAAGTTGGCTGCCACGGTCCATGTGCCTGTCCCGGTAGCGTCCTTGTTCTCTATCACCCAGACGCAGCGGGTCATGGCTGTGGAGCACGTGCTGCATTCGCCTAGGTCATTCCCGACGCAGGGACCATCACCCACGCACAGTTCCACTTTGGGCAGCTCTACGACGGCATAAGGAAGCGCCCTTTGGCCGCACACTTGTTCGGTGTAGGAAACGTTATCACATTCCTCGCTAACGACAGGGATGTAACCGTCCTCCATATGGCACACCTCTTCGTGGGGGGGCGTTATAGGTGGCGTGAATTCTGTCGGTGGTGTAACACAGCCAGCTAGTACTAGTATCGCGAAAATTCCTGCTAAGATGGAGTATCTCAAATATGTCACCTCGGAAATAGTAATCTTGATATGTTTATATACGTTTCTGAGAGGGACGAGGAGGAAATCACAACGGGTTTTTTGGTTCTTTTTGCTAAAAAGAACAACGCCGACGGGGAGATTTGAACTCCCGATCCACAAGGGAACACGCTTGCGCTTTTTGGTAAAAAGCGCCCAAAAACGGGCTGTTCATTTACCAAAAATTCCAGGCTTACGCTTCTGTCTGACCCAGGCCAGACAAAATGTGCGCACTACCAGATTATGCGACGTCGGCACCTGAACGTTAGAGCTATTTAGTGCGCCCCTACATTTTTAATGATTATCAGCATGTTATGATTGGGAGGTCTTTCTAATGTCGTTGAAACAAACAGACGGCGCAGTGTATGGACTAATAGAGAAGGAGGCTGAGTACCAGAAGAAGACGCTCAGGCTCATCGCTTCAGAGAATTACGCCAGCAAGGCGGTCATGGAAGCCACCGGCTCCATCCTCACCAACAAATATGCTGAAGGATATCCGAACAAGAGATATTATGCCGGCAACAGATACGTTGATGAGATAGAGCTTCTCGCAATAGAGAGGGCGAAGAAGCTCTTCAATGTGGGTCATGCCAATGTGCAGCCGCATGCCGGCGCATCTGCCAACGTCGCCGCGTTCTTCGCGTTCCTGGAAGTAGGCGACAAGTTCATGGGCCTTGATCTCGCCAACGGAGGCCATCTCACGCACGGCTCCCCTGTGAATTTCTCAGGCAAATGGTTCAAGCCGGCCGCATACACAGTAGATAAGAAGACCGAGGCGCTGGACTACGATGCCATACGCAAGCGGGCGAAAGAGGAGATGCCCAAGCTCATCATCTGCGGTTATACCGCATATTCGCTGATAATAGACTTCAAGGCGTTCAGGGAGATATGCGACGAAGTCGGTGCTGTGCTGATGGCTGACATAAGCCATTTCGCAGGGCTCATGGCAGGAGGCGCCTATCCGTCCGCTGCGCCATACGCAGATATCATAACGACAACCACGCACAAGACGCTCAGGGGGCCCCGCGGCGCGATGATCATGTGCCCTGAGAAGAACGCCCAGAGGATAGACAAGGCGGTCTTCCCGGGCATGCAGGGCGGGCCGCTCGAGAATGTGATAGATGCCAAAGCGGTCTGCTTCCATGAAGCGGCGCAACCTGAGTTCAGGAGCTATGGCGCCCAGGTGGTGAAGAACGCCCGGGCATTGGCAGATGAGTTCACTGCGCAC
>JAQTOF010000018.1 GCA_028713495.1 Candidatus Iainarchaeum sp. | reverse complement strand
GCCAAGCCTCGGGACGAAGCCGCAGAGATCACGTCTTATAATCCAAGGATCAACATAAACGAGCCCACGGTGACCCCAAGCGCACCGCCGTCTGAGATTCCGCTAGCGCCTGCGCCACAGACCAGGAAACCGGTATCCCGTCCGAGCGAGATAGAAGGCGGCATGGGCATGCGTGAAAAGCCATACAAGGTGACCATCCAGCCCGGGCGTGAGTTCAAAGGTGCAGGAGCCACACAAGCAGCAAGTCTCATGCAGTTCAGGTCCGATGACGGGACTATCATCTATTTCGATGTGAATATGACCGCGAGCCAGTTAACCGAGGAGAACATCGGCAAAACTGCCAGCGCTCTGAGCGACATCATCGGAAGGACGCTCAGTTATAGAGGGAGCGCAAAAAACACCATCAAAACAGAGGACACAAAAGAAAAACTGAGAGTGCACAGACGCTCGCTTATCCAGTACGAAGCAAGCAGTGGAGGGAAAAAGACCCCCATCGCAGACTATTTCTCAGACCACGGCGGCGAATGACTCTCGATTTGGCCAACCTTTTAATGCCCTCGCTGGGTATCCATTCCCATGTCCACAGGCACATGCATACGCTGCGGCCGCCAGACCGAGATTGAATACGGCACTGACGGCCTGCCCTACTGCTCATCGTGCATATTCTACGGCACCAACAAGCAATGTTCCCGCTGCAGGATGTACCTCCCTACCACCGAGCTCCAGCAATACAACGGCCAGTGGGTGTGCCCCTACTGCCTCCAGGACATGCGGGACGACACCCGCAAGATGACCGAGCGCGTGCGGGAGAAGCCCCATGTCGAGGCGGTCTCCTATGTCGAGACATGCGAACGCTGCGGCCGGGACCTGAAGGACCACGTCTATGTCTGGAACAACAAACGGCTGTGCAAGAAATGCCTGGAGCATGAGCAGGAGCAATGGACTCTGATGAGCGGAAAGCCTTTTGGGGCAGGCCAGCGGGTTTCTGTCGTTCCCATACGCGAGGCTAAGAAGAGGTCGTTCATGGACAGGATCATCTCTGATGCGCTTGCCTTGATCGGCTTCAAGAGGAAGAAGCTCCCTGAGATCGTCGTCCATGGCGAGAGGATGCCGATAGACGCGGCCAAGCCCATGGCAGAGAAAGCGATGGCGGCCAAGCACGAGGAGGAAAAACCCGAGAGCGAAGGGCTGATGAGCATCAAAAAGAAGCGTGTGCCCCGAAAGAAGAAACAATAAAAACCCGACGCCACTACTTCTATCCTTGCGGGAGAGGAGTGAGGGGGCAAGATGTTCAGCTATTCTGATTTGAGGGATATCCAGAAGAAGGAGATGGAATCATCGGCCATAGTGAAGCTGCCTGAGGATTTCTACTCCGCGATATCGGATCTCCTTGCGAAGAAGAACAGCGAAGCAGTGGCATACAAATCGCTCCTCGCGATACAGGAGTACGAGAACATAAAGAAGATCGTCATGGCCATAGCGGCCAAACGAGAGGAGAAGATCGTCCTCATGGCCGTGCGGGGAGAGCGCGAGGGCGCTGGCCTCACGGCGGAAGAAAAGGAAATGTTAAAAGAGTTGTCGGCGATAATAAAGAAGTCGCGGGGGATAGTCCAGAGTGTTTGGAGCAGCGAGGAGCCGGCTCCGAGCGACGCGCTCCGCGTGCGCATAACCAAGGACGTGTCCCAGTACCGCGGTCTTGATAATTCCGTCTACGGGCCTTTCAGGCAAGGGGAGGAGAAGCTCCTTCCGAACGCCGAAGCAGAATGGCTGCTCAAGGCAGGCATGGCGGAGACATTGTAAAGGTGAAAGCATGAAATTCCCGAAAGAGATAAACGCCTATTGTCCTTTTTGCAAAAAGCACCAGGTGCACAAGGTGAAGGCTGCCAGCAAGGGCAGGGCAAGGCCCATGTCGGCGGGCAACCGCAGGCACGAGATGAGGAGGCTGAAAGGCCACGGAAGCAAGAGGAAAGGCGAGAAGAGCGTCAAGAAGCAGGGCAAGAGGCAGAAGCTCGTCCTCCAGTGCAACCAGTGCAAGAAGAAGCAGGAACGCGTGGTCAGAGGAAGGACCACCAAGAAGATAGAATTCAAGGCATGAAGTACGAGGTGCATGACATGGCAGGCAAATATCTCAAGGTCCAATGCAAGTGCGGCAATGAGCAGATAGTATTCAGCCATACGACGTCGGTCGTCAAGTGCAGCGGGTGCAAGGAGCCCCTGGCGCACCCGTCCGGCGGCACGGCTGTCATCCATGGCAAGGTCGTGGAAGAGCTCGGGTGATTAAGATAGTCGAGCTTCCTGATGAGGACGAACTGGTAATCGCGGTCATAAAGAAGATAATGCCCTACGGCGCGTTCTGTGTCCTCCCTGAGTACAACAACCTGGAGTCCTTCCTGCATGTCTCAGAGGTCGCCCCGCGCTGGATAAAGAACATACACGAATTCATATCCGAAGGCCAGCGCTATGTGGTCAAGGTCCACCACGTCGACAGGCAGAAGAACCAGGTGGACGTCTCCATAAAGAGGGTGAGCGAAGAGGAGAAGAAGCGCAAGCTCGAGCTCATACAGAACGAGAAGAGGGGGGCCAAGCTCCTTGAGATCGCCTTGAAAGATGCGAAGACAGGCAGCGACATCGCCGCTGTCAGCAAGGAGATCGAGAACCATTTCGACGACGTCTATACATGCTTCAAGGAGGCCAGCTTCAAGGGCGAGGACGCCCTGAAGAAGCTTGACCTGCCCAAGGCCCTCAAGGCCAAGATACTGGAGATCGCTGTCAAGAGCATAAAGAAGCCCGTCGTGCATGTGGATACCCTGGTGACCCTCGTCTGCTTCAATCCGGCCGGCGTGGGCGACGTGAAGGCAGCGTTGGATATCGGAGATGACGTCGAGATCCACTACCTGGGCGCTCCGCGCTACAAGCTGTCCCTCACAGCGCCTGATTACAAGAGCGGAGAGAAGCGGATGCTCGCGGTGTTGGAACGTATAAAAACCTACGCCCAGAAGAACAACTGTGATTTCAAGTCCGAACGGGAGAAATAAGAGGGGTTCTGGATGAAGAGGATGCGTTTCTGCGGGATCTGCCAGAGCTATACGCTTTCGGACGCCCATTGCGGCGGACCGACCGTCTCTGCGCATCCTGCCCGTTTCAACCCGAATGACCCCTACGGCGATTACCGCAGGAGGACGAAGTTCGGGGCCTGAGGTGAATTTTCATGAAAGATACCGTTATCATAGAGAAAGTGAAGATGAAGAAGCTCCACAATGCCGTACTTCTGACCGGTTTGCCAGGCATAGGGCTCATCGGCCAGGTGGTCGGACGCTACCTTGTCGAGGAACTTCGCGCCGAGAAGGTGGCCAACATCTATTCGCCTCACTTCCCGCACCAGGTCTTCATGACGAAGAAAGGCGGCATCAGGCTGATAAGGAACAGCTTATATCTCCACAAAGGCAAGAAGCGCGATGTCCTGATACTGCTGGGCGACATACAGGCAATGAGCTCGGTCGGCCAGTACGAGGTCGCAGGCGTCATCCTGGACTACTGCAAATCCATGAATGTCACTGAAGTGCTGACCGTGGGCGGTTACAGCACAGGCAAGATCGCGGAAGAGCGCAGGGTCTTCGGTGTGGCTACTTCGGACGCCCTCCGCAACAGGTTCAAGAAGCTCGGCGTGATATTCGGCGAGGCCAAGGGTTCGATCGTCGGGGCCGCAGGGCTTTTGCCTGCCCTGGGCAAGCAGAAGGACCTAGAAGGCTCATGCATAATGGGCGAGACGCATGGCAGTTATATAGATACCGCTTCTGCCAGGCAGATCGTGCTATTGCTTTCCAAATACCTGGACATGAAAGTGGATCTCAAGAGGCTGAACAAGCAGGCCCAGGAGAGCCAGAAGATACTGAAGAAGGTCCAGGACGAGGTCCAGAAGAGCATGGCAGCGCAGTTCGAGTCTGCTAACAGGAACGTGAGCTACATCAGGTAAAAACAAACAATAAAACCAGATCCGCTCGCGTTACTCATTCGCGTTCCGAGTTTGTTATTTTTTGTTTTGCGCTATCTGCACAGCAGACGAGCTGGAAGGCATCGTCTATGTAAAAAACGAAGACTGGCTGATAATTGTCAGAGGGCAGTGAGCTTACCGAACTTACCCAAGGTGAGCTGAGGCGCGCTCTGCCACTCGTTGACATAGCCGTTCTCTATCTTTATCTTCATGCCTACCTTGACAGTGTCTATCTGGTCGTTCCAGAGCACGAGCGTTATGGAACCGCTGTCATCCTTTATGGTGACGTTGGCGACCCTGAGCTTCCTGCCGTACTTGTTTATCTCCCGTTCGCTGTCCATGGAGACGACTTCTGCCTCTATGTTCACGCTGCCGGTTCCCGGCTTCAATTCGTTAATGTTCATTGAAAACCCTCTTTGATTTCTGATTTTCCGTCCTAACCTATTTTAATGGTTGTGGAAGCCCCCGGAGGGAATTGAACCCCCGACCTACTCCTTACAAGAGAGTCGCTCTACCTCTGAGCTACGGAGGCGTGGGCTAGAGTTGTTGTAATGTGCCACCAATATTTTAAATAATCCTCCGCCATAAGCCCCTTCATGGATATCGAGTCAAAGATAGACCTGGTGAAGCGCCAGCCCACAGAGGAGCTGGTCACAGACGAGGATCTGCGGAAGATTTTCCAGAACTACGCCCACCCCAAGCACTATATAGGATTCGAGATCTCCGGCATGGTCCACCTGGGCACGGGCCTGTGCACAGCGCTGAAGCTCAAGGATTTCATCGCCGCAGGCATAAAGCCGACCATCTTCCTGGCTGATTATCACTCGTATATCAACCAGAAGCTCGGAGGCGACATGGAGAAGATACGCGCGGTAGCCAATGGCTACTTCAAGCACGCATTCGTCTCATTCGGCCTTGATGAAAGCAAGGTGGAATACGTCCTGGCCAGCGACCTCTATAACAATGACTACTGGAAGGAAGTTCTCAAGATAACCAAAGACACGACGATCAATCGCATGCTCAGGTGCATCACCATCATGGGCAGGAAGGAGAGCGAGGCGACGTCTTCAGCGGCGATACTTTATCCGGCCATGCAGGCTGCCGACATCTTCATGCTGGACGTGCAGATAGCGCATGCAGGCATGGACCAGAGGAAAGTGCACATGCTTGCGCGTGAATTATCGCACACATACAAGAAGGAATTCGTGGCGATACACCACCATCTGCTTCCGGGCCTCCAGGGCGGGACCAGGATGAATCCGAACTCCAGCAAGGAGGACCAGGTACTGGAAGCCAAGATGAGCAAGAGCATCCCCGGAAGCGCGATATTCATCCATGACAGCGAGGACGAGATAAAGGCCAAGATAAAGAAGGCCCAATGCCCTGAGAAAGTGGTGGAAGGCAACCCTATCGTGGAGTATGCTGAATATCTCTTCCTGCGTGATAAAGGCATGAAGATAGAGCGCCCGGCGAAGTTCGGCGGTGATTTGGAGATCGCTGATGCAGCAGAGCTCAAGAGAATCTATTCAGAAGGGAAGCTGCACCCCGTGGACCTCAAAAGTGCAGTCGCCAAGGAGCTTTGCGACGCGCTGAAGCCGAGCAGGGAATATTTCGAAAAGCACGCGGACTATCTGCAGCAGATAAAGGCCAAGGACATCACGAGGTAGATTATGCCTGAAGAGAAGATCGATCCACCCGGAGAGCAAAAAACCGAGCAGAAATTCGAGCAGAAGACGGGGTCCAAGATGGACGTGAAGACGGTAACAGACATCCTCCAATCTGTCCAGATAGCCCTTGACGAATATGACGACCTGTTCTCTGATTTTGACCCATCACCATACGAGACAAGGGTGCTTTCCGACGATTTCCTGCTGGAGCTGCGCAAGCGCTATGCTGAGACCAGAAGCGGCGAGCTCGTGATCCATTTCACCATCCCGGCCGGCAAAAGGTCAGATCCGGTCGAGGCAATCGTGAAGAAGCGGCTGAAGGACTATTTCAAGACGCAGCATACAAAACTCGGCAAGAATGTCAAGGACATACGGATGCGAGGCCTGCTGCGGGTGGTAGGTGGCGCAGCAGTCCTGGTGGTAGCGTTCGGTTTCGCGTCACCTGTATCGCTCGCCTTGGAGAACCTTCTGATGGTGCCGGCCTGGTTCCTCCTTTGGTCGGGGTTCGACAATCTCATAGACGCGCCGACAAAACTCGCCAGCGAGATGAGGTTCAATGAGAGGTTCATGAAGGCGAAATACAATTTCCTGCCGCAGGAAGATATCGTGAGATCGATAAATATAACGTCTAGTCATTATGTATAGGACGAACGGCGCGAGAACGGGTTTTTATCTGGTTATCCTTCTGCCTCAGTTTCCAAGAAATTCTTGATTATCGCTTCGCCATGCTCAGTATGCCAGACCTCAGGATGGAACTGTATGCCGAATATGGGCCGCTCCTCATGCCTCATGGCCTCTATAGGGCAAGTGCTTGAATGCGCCAGGCTCCGGAATCCCTTCGGCAGCTCTTTCACTTCGTCATAATGGGAAACCCAGGCTCTCAGCTTCTTCGGCACGCCCACGAACAGCGCGTCTTCGTCGTCTACTTCTATTTCCCCAAGGCCATATTCTGCGCTCGCGCCCTTAGCCACCTTCGCACCCCATGTGTGCGCGATCATCTGGTGGCCATAGCAGATGCCAAGAAGAGGGTTCTTCAGCTCTTCATCCCGTATCCTGGCGCATATCGCCGAGCTGAGGTTGGGCGGGTCGGTATAAACCGAGCTAGGGCCCCCTGAGAGTATAATCCTGGAGATGCCGCTCTTGAGCATCTCCTCAACCTTGTCATAGCCGGCCTTGGCGTAGAGCGTCTCTGCCTCGTACCCGAGCTCCCTGCAGTTCCTTTTTATAAGATGGGTATACTGGGAGCCGTTGTCTATGATCAGGATCATGGAATGAAGTCATATGGCGTTCCTTTATAAACCTTTCTTTAGTAAAATGACATACCCGGAAAGCCAGCGTAATCGCTGGCTCTGTTCGTTGCGCTTAGGTGGTCCTGCTTGAAGAAAAAACCCAGCGTGTCTACAGTAGATGTTCTGTCTCATATGCTCGTCCCTGAGATGAAGGTCATCGGAGATGCTGAAAAGACGAAACTTCTTTCAAAGTTCGGCATAAACGAGACCCAGCTCCCAAGGATATCGTCCAGAGATCCTGCCGCCGTGGCACTCAAGGCCGTTCCAGGCAATATAATCCGCATAGACAGGAACGACGGCACTGGCAAGTACACTACCTACCGGGTAGTCGTAGAGGAATAGTTTTCATCGCCCACGTTAGGCGCGGCCGATCATCTGACCGGCTTTTGAGGTGTAGAAATGGTTGAAGGACTTACTGAGGCTTATTTCAGGGTTAACACTTTGGTCAACCAGCAGCTCCTGTCGTACAACAAGTTCCTGGACAGTGGTATCCAGCAGGTCGTTGACAGGATAGGGAAGATACAGACCAATGTGGAAGGTTTCGAGCTCAAGCTCGGCAAGGTCCGCATAGAGCAGCCGAGATATTACGAAGTGAAAGGCGGCTATCGCCAGATACTGCCCAATGAGGCGAGGCTAAGGAACCTGAGCTATTCCGCGCCCATATTCCTGGAGATCGTCCCGGTCTTCAACGGCGTTGAAAGGCCTGTATACTCCGATGTCTTCATCGGCGAACTCCCGGTCATGCTCAAGTCCAAGCTCTGCTACCTCTCCAACATGAGGAGGGACGAGCTCATCGAGAACGGCGAGGACCCAGACGATCCAGGGGGCTACTTCATCATCAACGGAAGCGAGCGTGTCCTCACATCCATAGAAGACCTCGTGCCAAACAAGCTCATGGTCACAAGGGAGCGCGGTGGCATAGTCTCAAAGATATTCTCCACGCATTTCGGCTTCAGGGCCAGGTGCGTGGTCGAGAGGAATCAGGACGGCATCTACACCGCCGAGTTCCCATCAACTCCGGCCGGCATACCGCTCCTCCAATTGCTCCGCGTGCTTGGGATGGACGAGAACAACAAGGTGCTCGCAGCCTTCTCACCCGAGAAGCACATCAAGAACGACGTGTTGCTCAACATAGAGAACGAGCAGTCCATGAACCGCGACGAGGCCGTGGACATGCTGAGCAGGCGGCTCTCGCCAGGCCAGCCATTGGAGTTCAGGCTCAACCGCATGGAGAACCTGCTTGATAATTATCTCCTGCCGCACATCGGCGTGACCAAGGCAGCCAGGCTGGACAAGGCCAACTATCTCATCCGCATGGCCGAGCGCGCGACCAGGGTATACTACCACGAGATCGCGCCTGACGACAAGGACCACTACGCCAACAAGCGTGTCAAGCTCGCAGGCGACATGATGGAGGAGCTCTTCCGCTATGCGTTCCAGTTCCTCATCAAGGATCTGGTCTATCAGGCATCAAGGGCCGATGCCAGAGGCAGGAGGCTCCAGGTGCACACGCTCATCCGCCAGGATGTCATGGGCGACCGCATAAAATACGCCATGGCGACTGGGAACTGGATAGCCGGCCAGACCGGTGTTTCGCAGCTGCTGGACCGAGTCAGCTACCTCTCCACAATATCGCATCTGAGGCGCGTGATCTCGCCCCTCAGCAAGAAGCACCCGCACTTCAAGGCAAGAGACTTGCACGGCACCCACATCGGCAAGCTGTGCCCGAACGAGACGCCTGAAGGTCCGAGCTGTTCGCTGGTGAAGAACCTGGCTGTCATGGCCGAGGTCTCCATCGGAGTGGATGAAGGGGAGATAGACAGGATACTCAAAGCTTACGACGTGAAGGAATAAGGTGAACATGATGGTCAAAAGAAGGAGAAGGAGAGCCGCCCCTGAAAGGACGGTCATTTTCCTCAACGGCAGAATCGTTGGGTCGCATCCCGATGGCAAGAGCCTGGCCAATCGCCTGCGCGAGAGGAGGCGCACGAACGAGCTCAGCAACCAGGTGAATGTATACTACAACTCCAGGCTGAACGAGCTCCACATACTGACTGACAAGGGCAGGGTAAGGAGACCCTACATCGTCGTGGAGAACGGTAAGTCCAGGTTCACGTCTGAGATCGCCACAAGGATAAGGAACAACGAGCTCAACTGGAACCATCTGGTGAAGATGGGTATAATCGAATACCTCGACGCCCAGGAAGAGGAGAACTCGTTCATAGCCATAAAAGAGGAGGAGCTCACCCCAGAGCACACGCACCTGGAAGTGGACGCATCAAACATCTTCGGGGTCGTTGCAGGGGTCCTGCCATACCCTGAGCACAACTCTTCGCCGAGGATCACCATGGCCTGCGCCATGGCCAAGCAATCTCTTGGCATCTATTCCACCAACTTCGGAACCAGGTATGACACCAGGGCATACATCATGTACTATCCGCAGCAGCCTCTTGTGCAGACCAGCTTATACAAGGCGCTCAACCTGAAAGACAAATCAGCAGGCCAGACCTGCGTTGTCGCGCTCACAAGCTACCACGGATACAACATGGCAGATGCGATAGTGGTCAACCGCTCATCTATAGACCGCGGTCTCCACCGTGTCGGCATGTTCAAGACATACGAGACCGAAGAGAGGATGTATCCAGGCGGCCAGAAGGATAAGATCGAGCTGCCAACCCCTGAGGTCGTGGGATACAGAGGCGAAGAAGCCTACCGCCACCTGGCAGAGGACGGCATAGTGATGCCTGAAAGCGACGTCAGCAGCAAAGACGTGCTTGTCGGCAAGACCTCGCCGCCCAGGTTCCTCGAGGAGATATCCGTCTTCGGTGCAGTAGAGGAGAAGAAAAGGGAAAGCTCGCTCTCGCTGAAGAGCGGAGAGAAGGGCAAAGTGGATTCAGTGCTCATAACAGAAGGCCCGAGCGGCAACCGGCTCGTCAAGGTCCGCGTGCGCTCGGTGAAGGTCCCTGAGATCGGCGACAAGCTCGCTTCCAGGCATGGACAGAAGGGAGTCATCGGGCTCCTTGTGCCGCAGGAAGATATGCCATTCACCAAGGCAGGCATCGTGCCTGACCTGGTCGTCAACCCGCATGCCATCCCGTCGAGAATGACCGCAGGACACCTGCTTGAGACCCTTGGCGGCAAGGCAGGGTCCATAGGAGGCCTGTTGATGGACGGCACCGCGTTCGGAGGCAGCACCGAGGAAGAGTTCCATGCCATACTCAAGAAGAACGGATTCGATGAGCATGGCGAAGAAGTGCTCTACGACGGCCTCACAGGGAAGCAGATAAAGGTCAAGCTGTTCATCGGAGTGGTCTACTACCAGAGGCTCCACCACCTGGTCTCAAACAAGATGCATGTGAGGAGCCGCGGACCGGTGCAGCTGCTCACGCACCAGCCGACCGAGGGGCGCGCCAGGGAAGGAGGCCTCAGGTTCGGAGAGATGGAACGTGACTGCCTCATAGGCTATGGCGCCAGCATGCTGATAAAAGAGAGGCTGCTGGAGGAGAGCGACAAGACCGTGCAGCTTATCTGCACTGAATGCGGTTCGGTCGCCACCCACGACTATGCTAGGAACCGGGATATATGCCCGATATGCCAGAGCGAGAACGTGGAGCCTGTGGAGATCAGCTACGCGTTCAAGCTACTGCTGGACGAGATAAAATCGCTCTACATATTCCCGAGGATAGTGCTCAAGGATAAAGGATGATGTTTATGGAAATCCAGAAAGTTTTGGACAAGCTGAAATTCTCGCTGTTCTCACCGGAGATGATCCGGAAGATGTCAGCGGTGAAGATTGTCGTTCCTGACACCTATGATGACGATGGCTATCCCATAGACGGCGGCCTGGTCGATACCAGGCTTGGCGTGGTGGACCCGGGCCTCAGATGCAAGACCTGCGGAGGCACTGTGAAGGAATGCCCAGGCCACTTCGGACACATAGACATGGTCCGCCCCATCATCCACGTAGAGTTCGCCAAGCATATATACTACGTATTGAAATCCACCTGCCCATCCTGCCACAGGATGCTGGGCAAGAAGATAATCACCAAGGATATCGAAACGCTTGAGAAGGTCGTGGAGAAAGTCGCAGAGGAAGACAAGGAAGCCCCGGTCATAGATGTCCAGTCAATCATAGAGGCTGGCAAGGCAGCCGACGAGGCGAAGGCCGTCGCAGCTGCTGCCGCGGCAGAGGCTGCGAAGAAGAAAAAGAAAGAGAAAGGCACGCGCGTGTGCAACCACTGCGGCGCTACGGTTCCGGAGATAAAACTCCTGAAGCCCACGACCATATTCAAGGACAAGGACATGATGCTACCCACGGACATCAGGGACTGGCTCGGCGCCATAAGCGACGGCGACCTGCGCGAGATGGGCTTCGACCCGCTCTATTCCAGGCCCGAGTGGATGGTGCTCACGGCATTGCCTGTACCTCCTGTCAATGTCAGGCCTTCGATTACGCTGGAGACCGGTGAGAGGAGCGAGGACGACCTCACCCACAAGCTTGTGGATGTCCTCAGGATAAACCAGAAGCTGGACGCCAACATCAACGCTGGTGCGCCCCAGCTTATCATAGAGGACCTTTGGGAGCTCCTCCAGTACCATGTGACCACATACTTCGATAACGAGACCGCCAACATCCCACCGGCAAGGCACAGGAGCGGCAGGCCGCTCAAGACGCTCGCCCAGAGGCTGAAAGGCAAGGAAGGCCGGTTCAGGTACAACCTGTCAGGAAAGCGTGTCAACTTCTCGGCGAGAACCGTGGTCTCCCCTGACCCCAGGATAGACCTGGACCAGGTCGGCGTGCCGCAGCTCATCGCAGAGGAGCTCACGGTCCCGACGCATGTCACTGAATGGAACCTCGACCACTGCAAGAACCTCATACTATCCCCGGGCTATCCGCGTGCTGTCTACATCATCAGGAACGACGGCAGAAGGATAAAAGTCGGAGATACCCCCGAGATGCAGAAGGAACAGGCCGAGAACCTCAAGGTCGGATGGTCCATAGAGAGGCAGCTTGTGGACGGCGATATCGCGCTGTTCAACAGGCAGCCTTCGCTCCACAGGATATCCATGATGGCCCATGATGTCAGGGTCTTGCCTGGCAAAACGTTCAGGCTCAACCCGGTGAGTGTCAGCCCGTACAACGCGGACTTCGATGGAGACGAGATGAACCTGCACATCATGCAGACCGAAGAGGCCCAGGCAGAGGCAAGGCATCTCGCCAAGGTGGAGAAGCAGCTGCTCTCGCCAAGGCATGGCCATGCGATAATCAAGCCGCAGGAGGATCATGTCTCAGGATTGTATTTCCTCACCAGTGACGATGCGATATACAGCCGCTCCGAAGCGTCGGCCATGCTCTACTTGATAGGCATAACCGAGCTGCCCCCTTCCGATGTCTCAGGAGGCAGATACAGCGGCAAGCTTTTGTTCTCCCAGCTCCTGCCTGACGATATCAACCTCAAGCTCATATCCAAGATGGGCGAGGAGATAGTCATCAAGAATGGCAAGCTGATCAAGGGCTCGGTAGAAAGCAAGGCCATGGAAGGCGAATTGCTCGAGAGGATGTTCGTGGTCCACGGCCCTGAGTTCACCAAGAAGTTCATAGACAGCGCATGCAGGATGGCCCTGGAAGCGCTATCTATCCACGGCCTGAGCGTGTCTCTCAAGGACTACTCACTCTCTGCCAAAGGCGAAGAGAAGGCAAAGGCGGTGACTGAGAAGATGGACCGCGAGATCGACAACCTCATCATGCAGTACAGGAACCGCTCGCTGGAGCGCGCCCCTGGTATGAGCCTGCGTGAGACCCTGGAAGGCATGATCATGGAGATAACCACCAAGACGCGTGAAGAGGTGGGCAAAGTCGTGGAAACCGACCTCGGCCTCACCAACCCATCCATCATCATGGCCAAGATCGGCGCAAGAGGCAGCCTGCTCAACGCAATCCAGATGTCCGCTCTTGTCGCGCAGCAGACAGTGCGCAGCAAGCGCCTGACAAGGGGCTACAGGCGCAGGATGCTGCCGTACTTCAAGGAAGGCGTGGTAACAGGCGAGCAGAAGGGTTTCGTGTATTCCTCGTTCCACAAGGGCCTCACGCCCTATGAGTTCATGCACCATGCCATGGGCGGTCGTGAAGCCCTGGTCAACACCGCCATCAGGACGGCCCGGTCCGGTTACATGCAGCGCAGGCTGATAAACGCGCTCCAGGATCTGGTGGTTTTCGACGACATGACAGTGAGGAACGCCGACATGAGCATCATACAGTTCATATACGGCGGCGACGGGAAAGACCCGATGTACTCGTCCACAGCAGAGCTAGGCGATGTGACGAAGCAGGATGATGTTGATACTGCGTAAGGTGAAGCGATGAAGACGACAAAAAGGCAAAGCGTCAAGATTCCGCCGTTCGAGGCGGTCGGTGTCGTGTGCGCCCAGAGCATAGGCGAGCCCGGCACGCAGATGACCATGCGTACGTTCCACTACGCAGGCGTCGCAGAGCACGTACCCACTGGCCTTCCGAGGCTGATAGAGATAGTGGACGCCAAGAAGGAGCCCAAGAAGGCGATCATAGACATCTACCTGAAATCCTCATATGCCAGAAGCAGAGCGGATGCGGAGAAGGTGGCCAAGGAGCTGGCCAGCGTGTTCGTCTCCGATGTGGCCGATGTGGAAGATGACTTGGAGACCCTCACCATCAAGGTCATATACAACGAGAAGGATGGCAAGGCGCAGGGCGTATCCTACAGCGCGCTGAGGAAGGCGCTGGAGGAATCGTTCCCCGGAGATGTGAAATCCAGCGAACCTGAGCTCATGCTGAGGCCTGCCAAGGAGACCAAGGTTGCCAAGACCGGCGAGAAAAAAGAGAAGAAGATCACGGCCAAGTCCGTGCGCAAGCTCACCCAGAAAGTCAGGGACACCCTTGTCCGCGGCGTGCGTGGTATCCACAAGGCAGTCGTGATAAAAGGCGGCGAGGACTACTTCGTCAGGGCAGGCGGTTTCAATGTCTTAGGGGCGTGCCTGAACCCTGCGGTGGATCAGAAGCGCATCTACACCAACAACATCAAGGAGATTGAGCGGATATACGGCGTAGAAGCAGCGAGGAACGCCATCGTCCGTGAGATAAAGGATGTCATGGACATGCAGAAGCTGTTCGTGGACATAAGGCACATCATGCTGATCGCAGACGCAATGACCTATTCGGGTTATGTGAAATCCATCGGAAGGCACGGGTTGTCCGGCGAGAAGGTCGGCGTGCTCGGAAGGGCCGCTTTCGAGGAGACAATCAAGCACCTCATCAACGCCAGCGCGTTCGCAGAAGAGGAGAAGCTGATCGGTGTCACGGAGAACATCATAGTCGGCCAGACCGTGCCGGTCGGCACAGGCAAGATAAAGCTCGTCATGAAGACGACCAAGAAGAAATGATACTCAGGTGAATATGGATGTCAGATGAAGAAAAAGAGATAACTGCAGAGGCAGAAGAGACTGCTGAAACCGAAGACACCGAAACTGCGGAAGGGGAGGAAGCTGTCGAAGCAGCCCCGAAAGCGAAGAAGCAGAAGAAGGTCGTCAGGAGAAGGAAGACCAAGAAGGAAAGGGAGAACCTGCTCACAGTTGCCATAAGGCTCGCGGTGGAGAGCGGCAAGGTCGAGTTCGGGGCAAGGACCGGCATCGCCGCCAGCATATTGGGCAAGGCGAAGGTGTTCGTCCTGGCTGCCAATACGCCGGCTGAATACAGGACCAAGCTGCAGGGCTATGCCAAGACAGCGAAGATACCGATTATAGACTTCGAGGGCTCCACCATGGAGCTAGGCTCGGTGTGCGGAAAACCTTTCCCCATATCCATCCTGTCAGTGTTCGAGGAAGGCTCGTCCAACATCCTGGAGTTCGTCAAGAAATAACGGGGAAAGTTTCAATGGTTGAACTGACCGGCGACGACCTGAGCATGTTCTCCAATTTCGAGAGGATAACCCATGTCATGCCTTCGGATTACCTCTCCACCGAGACGTCCATCGTCTTCCTCGTCTCCCAGGAATCGCTGGGCAAGGCCATAGGGAAGCATGCCTCCAACATCGAGAAGCTCAAGCAGGTCTTCAGGAAGCGGGTCATAGTCGTCGCCGACAGCAACGATATCGAGGTCTTCGTGCGCAACTTCTTCGGCAATGTGGCCGTAGTCGACATAGAGATACGCGACGTCATGGGTGAGAAAGCGATCATGCTCACGATAGATGAGAAGGACCGCGGCATAGCGATCGGAAGGGATGGCGAGAGGATAAAGGCCGCGAAGACGCTGCTCAAGAAGAAGTTCAACGCCACTGTCCACCTGAGGACGAGAAGGACGGCATTTTAAAATCAGGACAGCGACTACTCCTAGATGCGTGCGCAATGGCCCCCGGAGCCCTGAGCGATGATGACGCGGTTGAACACGCACGCATCATTCTTCCTCAAAAACAGCCAACGATATCTCGGTTATGGTTATCTTCTTGTTCTCTATCACTTCGTAGGTGTCAGTGCCCTTCTCCACCTTCTTGGTCGTGCTGTTTATCCAATAGTAGGGCACTCCATCCGGATCCAGCCGCTTGTCCACGTGGTTGAGGAACCTGTCCTTCTGGAGCTTGTTGGTGTGCACGATATCGGCTTTCTCCGGATTCTTCGGCATGTTCACGTTGAAGAAACGTTCCTTGTCCTTGTCCAGCTTAGGCAGGAGCATCTCGACTATGCCCTCCACCCGCTTCATGACCGCTTCCCTGTCGCCCCAGCTCGCTTTCTCATGCCAGTCCTTCTTGGACATCCTCATGGAGAATGCGATGGCCGGGACCCCTTCCAGTACCGCCTCCCAGCAGGCCCCCACGGTCCCTGAGCTCATGATGGCGATTATGCTGGTGTTATCTCCTGCATTTATGCCGGAGAGCACAAGATCTGGCTTGGGGAATTCCCCTGAGTACAGAGCGAAAAGCACGCAGTCCGCTGGAGTCCCGTTTATGGAGTGGATATCATCGGCCATCCTGTGCAGCCTGATGGGCTTGTGGAGGGTCACAGCGTTGGATACGGCGCTCCTTTGCTTGTTCGGCATCACGGCATAAGCGTTGCCGAACCTGCCGGCGACCTCAAGCAGCATCCTTATGCCTTCCGAGTCTCCATCGTCGTTGGTGACGAGTATGCTGGGGCGCCTGATGCGCAGTTTGCCGGCGGTTCCCTCTTCTTCGGCAGTTTTCACGTTTTCCTTCGCAACTATCATGGTAGCAGCCTCATGCGGTCGCGCGGGAACAGCATGCACTCGCGGATATTCTCCTGGTTGCAGAGCTTCATGACGAATCGCTCGAGCCCCACGCTCCAGCCGGCATGCGGCGGAGCGCCCATCCTGAACGCGTTGATGTAGAACTCGAAGTCCGCAGGGTCAAGGCCGCGCTTCTTCAGCTGCTCCTCCAGCACAGAGGGCAGATGGATGCGCATGGCGCCGCTGGATATCTCCAGCCCGCGGTACATCAAATCGAACGCATGGCATATCTCCGGGTTCTTCTCGTCTGGCATCGAATAGAACGCACGGACCGATGTCGGCCAGTCATAGATGAAGTAAAGCTCCTCCTTCAGTATCTCATGCAGTCTCTTCTCCCCTTCCTTGGTGAAGTCCCAGCCGTGTTTCATCTCAAAACCGTCGCTGCTCAGCTTATCCACCAGTTCTGTGTAGGTATAACGGGGCACCTTGGCCGGCACCTTGATCTCACCGAAGCTCTTGGCTATCTCATCGCCGAGCTCCCCCTTGATCTTTTCCAGCATATGCAGGATCGTTTTCTCCAGCATATCCATGGCGTCGTTGTGGTCAGCGAAGCCCATCTCTATGTCCATCTGGGTTATCTCGTTCAGGTGCGTCGTGGTGTTGTGCTTCTCGGCCCTGAACACCGGCACGGTCATCATGACCTTGTCCATACCGCCTATCACGGTCAGCTGCTTGTACAGCTGTGGTGATTGCACCAGGTAAGCTTTGTTCTCGAAATACTGGAGCGCGAACACGTCCGCACCGCCTTCTGTGGCCGCGCCGGTTATGGCCGAGGTGTGTATCTCAAGGAATCCCTCATCCGTGAGCTTCTCCCTGAAAGCATGGGCGGCCAAGGACTTGGCCCTGAATATCAGCGACGGTTCCTTCCTCCTCAAATCTATGTACCTGTGGTCCAGCCGGGTATCCATCTCAGAAGGCACGACCCCTGTCGGATCGACAGGCAGTTTCCGTTCCACCTTGTTGAGGAAGGCGAATTCTGCAGGAACAAGCTCCACGCCGTCAGGCGCTATCTGGTTCTCCTTCACCTGGCCCTGGAAAGAGACCACGTCCTCTTTATTGGCCTTCACGGCCTCGAGGAGGCTGTCATCGACCACGCCCTTCTTCAGCGTCACCTGCATGATGCCGGTGATGTCCCGGACCAGCACGAATTTCAACTTACCCAGGTCGCGGAAATCGTGCACCCAGCCGGCTATCCTGACCGTGCCTCCGCGCTCCTTTTTTGCATCCTTGATATAATGCGTCCTGTGCATATGTCCCACTCGCAAAAACATGTCTAAGATTCTCTCTCCATAAGCTATTAAAAAGCAGACAGGGATAAATAATCCCATGGAGGTCCTCCTACCGTTACTCATAAGCCTCCCCCCGGGAGCCTGGCCCATGATCATGCTCGCTCTTGGCTTCGCCATCGGCGTGGCGTCCCTGCTATTCATGATCGCCTATGCCCTCCAGAGCCCCCAGATGGTCGCCATAGCCAAGGAGGAGGTGGCTACCCTGATTTTCACGATATTCATACTCTTCTTCTGGATAGGGTCGGATTCCATCTTCAATGCCATGGCGAACGGCCTCCTCTTAGCATCAGTGCCGGCGGAGTTCCAAACCACCATACAAGCCAGCACGCTCTCGGCCTCTGCGCAGGGCCTCACCTCCAGTCATCTCAACATCGCCATCGCCACAGTAGATATCTTCGTGCAGAAGCTCAAGAACCAGTACATAGACCTCTATCTCTTCGAGGCCCTGATAGGATTCCTATCCACAATCAGCTTCCCCATCGGTTCGCCGGTGCCTGCCGTGAACATCATATCATTCTCGCTGGCGCCATTCACGGGCCTCAGCCTCCTGAGCAACGCCCACACCATCATCGTCGAGGCCATAGGCTACCTCATGACATTGCTCTGGGCCAAGGAGTTCATACTCATATTCTGCAGGGACGCGGTTCCCACCCTGCTTTTGCCGCTAGGCCTCATCATGCGGGCCTTCCCATTCTACAGGCGAACCGGCTCCAGCATCATCGCGGTGTCATTCGCGATGTATTTCGTCCTGCCCTTCGCGGTCATCCTCTCCAACTACCTCATATTCGACGTCTATAAACCTCCGGATTTCGCCTACACGCCATCCTCGGCCAGCTTCTTCGGCACGGATAAGAGCCAGGCCGACACGCAGACCCAGTTGATGGGAGGCCGCGAGCATGCCAACTCCATCCTGGAGCAGTTCACGGCCCCCAGCGCGGTCCAGGAGGCAAGCAACAATCCCAGCGACGAATGCGCAGGCAACCCCGTGTGGGTCCTCCTGTGCAGCTTCGGCAACTACGTCTCCAGCGCCCTTGGGGCGGTCGGCGGCTTCTTCAGCACGGTCTTGAACATCTGGCTATTCATGGTCGGCATGACCGGAGATTTCTTCTTCACGGGCTTCAACAACCCCATGATGCCGGCTAGCGCTTCGGCAGGACTCTTCCATTTCATCATAAGCGAGGTCATGCTGGTCGCACCTTTCGTCATAATCGTCATGCTGGTCAATGTCCTGGAGATAATAATCACGATAACGGCATACAGGAGCGTCTCGTTGGCCATAGGCGGTGAGGCTGAGCTCGTGGGCATAACCAAGGTGGTATGATATGAAGCCGGCATTGCTCTTGCTATTGATCCTCTCGCT
>JAQTOF010000017.1 GCA_028713495.1 Candidatus Iainarchaeum sp. | reverse complement strand
AGCCTTCGCTCCTGAGCTTTGATATGTCCAGGCCGAATTCCCGGACCACCCAGGCTTTCACTTTTGGCGCGAGGTTTCCGTGGAGGACATCCTTGCCAGCCATCGCAGCGCCGATCATGGTGGCCCCGCGGCTCCTGGACATCATATAGCCATAGCCGCAGGGGAAGGTTTTCGGGAGCCAATAGACGCGGAACTCCTTGGATGGCTTCTCCACCACGTAGTGATAGGCATATCCCACGATATGCTCCATGGGCAGCTTCAGGTAATCACGCACCTTTGAGAACGACCCGTCAGCGCCGACTAGATACCGGTAACGGTAGCGGCCCTTTGACGTCTCCACGTATCCTGGCGTGATGACGGCTACTGGCTCTGAGAAACGGATATCAGCGTCACAGCCGGCCTTGAGCCAGCTCTCGAGTTCGTTGCGGCCCACTGTCCAGAGATAGGGCCGGTCATAGGTCACTGGCACTGCGCCCTTTGCCGTACCGACTATCACTGTCTTCCATTCCTGGGCTCCCTTGAACTTCTGGCCAGGATCCTCGCCAGGAAAAACCTTTGACGATATCTCCCCTGAGCACGGCTTGAGGCCCAACGATGGATTCTTCTCCAGGACAAGGACCTTGAGGCCTGAGCCTGAGAGATGGCGAGCGCAGGAAAGACCGGCAGGACCGGCACCGACTATTATGACGTCATAATCAGCCATAGGGACATCAGCCACGATGAGCATAGAAAAGGCATTAAGGATTTATAAATCGGGCCCAGGATAATATGAACATGCCAAAAGAAGCCTTCGGCGGCGATGATAGCAGTGGCGGGGGCGATGGCGCGAAGAAGAAGCCAGGCCTATCAAGGTTCGGTCTATCGCCAGACATCAATATACGAGACGTGTTCTGGAAGCTGATGACCTCTTATGCCGATACGAAAAAGCCGGGCATGGAGCTCTCAACCCTTGAGAACGACCGCTTCTCGCTCATGCGCGCCGCGCTGTCAGTGCTTTCAGGGAAGCAAGGTGAGCAGTACGACCTCAGCCCAGGCGACATCGCTGAATATTCCGTCATGATGATGGTGGATGGGCACTGGAACGATGCGCTCATGTCTTTCCTGGTGGAAGGCGCAGAGGAGCAGGTTGTCAGGAAAGAGATGGTCCACGCGCTGAAGAAACTGTTCGGCATCGAGGCATACCACGCTGCGATCACTGAAGTCTGCTCTGCCCTGCTGAGGAAGCAGGACACCACAGGAGTGGCGCTTTATTATATCGCTGAGGTGGAGAGCCTGGATATGGCCAAAGCCCTCAGGAAGGAGCTGATGATAATAGCCAGGGGAGGCATAGGCGAGGAGCAGATGAACGCCATAAAAGCCATAGCCCTGATAAAGAATGATGAGGACGTGAAGCGGTCCTTCATGGTGCTGCTCTCGCACTGGGATTCCCAGACGCGGCTCGCCGCGGCAGAAGTCCTTAAGGACATGAAAGATGATAAGGACGTGAAGGCAGCAGCCGCGAAACGGCTTCCTGTCGAGACAGATGCGAAGATAAAGGCCATATTGGGCAGTATAGCGCAATGAACGGATGATGATCATGACTGAGATAGTTAAGATACCTGCAGAACGCGTGAAAGTGCTGGTCGGAGAGAGCGGAGCCACCAAGAAAAGGATAGAGGAAAGGTGCAATGTGGAGCTGGACATCGATCCTGACGGCGAGGTCCAGATAATCGGCGATCCAGCCGATGTTTTCTTCGCCAGGGACATAGTCAAGGCCATAGGCAGGGGATTCACCCCGGAAAATGCGCTCAGGCTGATGGGACATGACTACGGCCTCTATGTGATACAGCTCAAGGAGCATGCGTCTTCTGATAAGGCGATCGCCAGGCTGAAAGGCAGGGTGATAGGCGAGAATGGCAGGATAAAGATCCAGATAGAGGACTCGACTGATTCCATCGTCAGCGTGTATGGCAGCACCGTGAGCATAATATCCAGGATAGACACCATGGAGTATGCCAAGGAGGCCATAGGCATGCTTGTAGACGGGTCCAGGCATACGAGCGTGCTCAGGTATCTTGCGAGGGTGAAACGGGAGATAATGGAGAGCAGGCTGAAAGGGCAATAAAAATAACAAAAAGCGCGCGAACTCGAAAGCGCGGCAACAAAAAATAGAAAACTCTGAACTCGAGCGAACGGTAACGCGAACGTATTTTTATAGTTTGTTTTTGTTGTTTGGGTTTGTTTTGTTTTTGCGGAAGATATTAATAGTTTTATCAAGAAAGGGTGAGCAGAACCTCCGACCCATGCGGGGAATAGTTATGGCAGACGACATATTCAAGCAATTCAAGGAACACTCAGTGGCTGAATTCTTCAAGAAGAACAGGCAGATGCTCGGATTCTCTGGAAAGGTCCGCTCGATGACTATCATCGTCCATGAGTTCATGACCAACTCGCTCGATGCCTGTGAGGAAGCGGGGATACTCCCAGAGGTTTTCGTGCAGGTGGAGGAGCTTGGCGAGGACCACTACCGCCTGACAGTCAAGGACAACGGCCCGGGCATACCGAAGACGCACTTGGGAAAGGCGCTTGGCCAGATGCTCGCAGGGACGAAGTTCCACAGGTACATCCAGCAAAGGGGCCAGCAGGGCATAGGCGCAGCCGCATGCACCATGTTCTCTTATCTCACCACCGGCCAGCCTGCGAAAGCTATATCATGCCACAAGGGCAAGAAGCTCACCGCCAACATCTCCATAGACTTCAAGGCGAACAAGCCGGTCGTGCAGGAGATCGAGGAAGTGCCTACAGAGGAAAGCGGCCTCACTGTGATATCCGAATACAAGGATGTCAGGTACGAGAGGAGCAACTACGGCGTGTATGAGTATATCAGAAGGACCGCTCTGGCGAATCCGCATTGCAGCATCACATTGGTAGAGCCGAACAACGAGAAAACAGCCTTCCCACGCTCAGTGGAAGCCAATCCCCCACGGCCGTTTGAAATCAAACCCCATCCACTAGGCATAGGAACCCACGATCTGTTGGAGTTCGCCAAACACAACAAGGAGAGCAAGAGGATATCGTCCTTCCTGCAGGAGACGTTCGCAAGGATGAGCGCAGGCAAGGTGGACGAGCTGAGGGCGCTTCTCCCGACCATGGATCTGAACAAGAACCCCCAGAATATGACCTGGGAGGAGGCAGAGGCCATGGTGAAGGCCTTCGGCCAGCTGAGATGGGTCTCGCCAGCAATGGATTCTTTGGTCCCCATAGGCAAAGGCCAGGTGGAGATCTCGTTCAGGAACATATTCAATCCGGACGTGCTTGTGGTCACTGAAAGGACCCCGAAGGTGTACCGGGGAGGCATACCATTCATGATAGAAGTCGGCATCGCCTATGGAGGAGGGATTGCCGCTGCAGGCAAGAAAGGCGAGGTCATGAGGTTCGCCAACAGGGTGCCATTGCTATTCGATTCAGGCGGCTGCGCCATAACCGAGACCATCAAGACTATGGACTGGAAGAGATACGACCTGAGGGAATTCGAGGATGAGCCGGTGGCGGTCCTGGTCAACCTGGTGAGCGTCCATGTGCCATACACCAGCGCCGGCAAGCAGGCCATATCCAATGAAGAGGACATGATGGATGAGATAAAGTTCGCGCTGATGGAAGCCTCCAGGGGGATACAGAAATACCTCTCAGGCAAGCGGAGGGCCAACGAGATAGCCACCAAAAGGAAGGTGGTGAACAGATACGTGCAGCAACTGGCAGGGGATCTGTCCACTCTGTCAGGGGAGAAGAAGGCAGAGATAGAGAAGAAACTCCTGGACATAATAGAGAAGAAGTACGGTGAGGAAGACGAGGAGAACGAAGGCGGCGACGAGAAGAAGGGGGAAGGACCGAACGCGAACGAAAATAGTGGTAGTGTGAAGAAACCTGCCGAGAAGGAAGAAGAGGGTGATGCGGATGAGTGACGCTACTAAAAAGCTCGATGCCTTGGGAACGGCCATGGTGCAGGAGGTCAAGAGAGGCGAGGGACCGACCTTCGAGACCACCCTCAGAACGAAGAGCAACACCATTTTCGACGAAGCGCTGGGATGCCTCCGCACAGGGGACAAGAAGGAGATGAGGAAGTTCCTGAGCGTGGCCCAGGCAAGGACATTCATGCAGACAGTCGCCATAGCAGCAAGGAGCAGGCAATTCCTGAAACAGGACCTGCACACATCCATCAGGGGGCTTTTCTACCAGCTGAAGTTCAGCCTCGGCGAGGACATAGACGAGGACCTTTTCACAGAGCAGAGCGAATCCAATGCCCTGATAGAGGACCTGGAGGTCGCCCTCAAGATCAAAAGGGAGGACCTGAACCTGACCACAGACAGGAAAGGGTTCGTGGCAGGGCCCATGACCATCCTGGACAGGTTCGGAGGAGATGAGACGCTCATAGATCTCACCAAGCAGGGAAGGAGCGGCTGGAGCATACCCAGCGATGTGGACAACGGCATGGAGATAAAGAAGCTTGATGCCGACTACGTGCTGGTGGTGGAGAAGGACGCGCTCTGGCAGAGGCTGAACGAGGACAAGTTCTGGAAAAAGGAGAACTGCCTGCTGGTGACCCCGAAAGGCCAGTCCACAAGAGGCACGAGGAGATTGCTGAGGAAGCTGGCAGACAGGAAATTGCCGGTTTACTGCCTGATGGACTGCGATGCATGGGGATGGTACATCTACTGGACCATAAAGACAGGGAGCATGAACCTGGCATATCTCGGCAGGGATTTCGCCGTGCCAGAGGCCAGATTCCTGGGAGTTACCATGAGCGACATAAAGGAGTTCGATTTCCTTGAGAAGCTCACAATCAAGGCCAAGGAAGTCGATGTGAAGCGCGCTGAGGAGATGCTCGGCTATCCTTGGATAAACAGGCACAAGGACTGGGTCCATGAGCTGAAGCTGGTGCTCAAGACCAAGAAGAAGATAGAGCAGGATGCTTTGCAGGGGCAGAGGCTGACGTTCGTCGGCGAGTATATCAAGAAGAAGATAGACAATAAGGAATGGCTATCGTAAACGCCACCGGTTCTTATCCTCCTTCCGCCATGACGCTATCAGGCAGATACGCGGTTCCGCTGGCAGGAACGGCCAGGCCCAACGCTTCCATCAATGATTTCCCTTCAGGGCAGAAAGTGGTGCAATGCTCCGACAAGGCGACATAGGTCGCCATCTTGACAGCCGCTGGATCGGTCTTGCGGAACAGGAAGGGCATATGGCAATCGTGCACGAATTGCACGAAGTCAGTATAACCATAGCAGTAATAGGGCCCTCCGGTCGGGGCTGGCGAGCTCTGACTAGCTGGCTGGGGCGGTGGATCCTGCCTCGGCTCATCACCCTCGCATTTTATTTCATAATCAGTCTCGTCCTGGTTTTCGGTATTGTTGCACCATTCCGTGGTCACGCTGAAGCTCTCCTTGAAGGTCCTGGTCCAGCACTCGCCATCGCTCTCACTGCTTGAGCAGCCTGGATTGAGCTTAGTGGTGGCGCCGCCGTCCCTCAGGTTTTTGTCCCAGAATCCTGCGTACTTCTCGAGTGCTATATATGTCGCGAATACCCTGTCCTTTTCCTCGTCTGTAGACTGCCAATTCAGGCGCCCCTGGGTGTGGTAGGTGCTGACCAGGTCTTTTGCAGCCTCGAATTTCTGCTGATATGTCAGTGTGCCCAGGCAGATTGAATCTCCGGGAACGAACGGATTGAAGTCAGGATTGCAATCCTTGGCGTTTTGAAGGGTCGTTGCCCTGAAATCAGGGGTATCAAAGCCTGCTTTGTCGAAAATGTCGTAATTAGGACCATCCAGGCCATTAGAAGTGTCAGTGCCTGGCCAGAAAGTGGATGGCGGTACGAGCGTCTGCGTCATGCCCAAGCCGATCCATCTCCAGTCAATCGGACTGGAAAACGGGTTGGCGTTTTGGAATACGCACGTGCCGGTTGGATCGAACATAGCATCATAGCCATTGGCATAGCCTTCGCCTGTCGGGAAGCAGGGTGGCAGGTAGCTGTCGCCGCTATAGCCGGACCGGCACGATCTTGCCGCAGCGCATTGATCGAAGTTGCTCTCGGTTTTGACTACGGCCCTGTAGAGGGTGGGATCGATATTCCTTGCGCCTGACCATGCGTCTATCTCGGCTTTGAACGCTGTGCAGTCCGCATCGGTTATGGTTGGCGCGGATTCCACATTGAAATTGAACATGTCCATGACGTCCCGTGTGGTGTTGGTCAGCAGGCAGGCATCGCAGGCGAACAGCTCGGTCTGGCCCTCAGGGGCTCCGGCAGGCTGGGGCTGCATGATGTCCTTGTCGCGGAAGGAGAAGCTGGAGAAATAATCGAACTGGCCGCCATTGGCTATGCAGGACCCTCCAGAACCGTTTGAGAACAGGATGGATGATTTGCCTCTTGGTACGAGGTCTCCTGACGCATTCTTCAAGACAGAATATGCCTGGCATCCGCCATACCAGCCGCTCAGGCGGCCATCGGTCCTGGCCACTCCGCAGTCGCTGCAGTTGAGCGGGTTGACTATCGGTATGGAGCTGGTGAGATTGAATGAATATGGTGCCATGCCTATCACGCCCTTGGCGCGCAGAGATTGGAGGGCTGTGGGGAAGAAAGAACCATAGGCCGTGGCGACACGGGATTCTGTCCACTCGCACGAATTGTCCGCATCATGGGTGCCGACATCGAATAGGACATATGGGATTATGCTGGGCTTGCTCAGGTTGTAGAGGGCATAGGCAGAGAAGTTCAAAGCCTGCATCCTTATGGCAGACCCCTCGCAGGAATGCACGCTGGAACCGTTTATGCCATAGGCGATGAGATCCACAGAGGTTGCCATGTCTGGCTCGTCCATGATGTCATTGAGCGTATCGAAATCGCCCATCTTCGGGCTGATGGCGATATAGCAGGTGATGTTGCCGCTGGCACGGTTAGGATTGCACTCCTGGTCTATGGCCCGGACCACCTCAGCCACCTGGGCGACCTTGCTCTGGTCGAAATCAGGCTCCAAATCAGGCTCCACGACTATTATCACAGGGCCGACCGGACCGTCAGACAGCCTTCCGAGGAAGAAATCATCGCCTTCGGTGTATAATTTCTTGGCGATCTTTCCAGCCTGCGTCGCGTCTATGTTGTTGCCTCCGCTGTAGAGCACATAGACAGGGATCACGTTCTTGCTGAGCATGCACATCGCTCTGAGCGAGTCAGGCTCGAGATAGGACGTCTGACCTATGGCTGGCAGCCATTGCACTGCCATTGAAAGCTGGTTTCCGCAATATGTGTTCGCGACAGCGAAATCGCTGAATGTGGGCCCCTGACCGAGCATGAACTGCCTGGAAGAAAGGTCCGGGTTCTTGGTATTGTTGTTGATATCAGCGAATTTGGATGCGGTGCAGTTCGTCTCCCAGTGGCAGGAGCCGCCTATGAGGTTCTCCATGGGTCCGAAAAGATTGGTGCCGTTCCTGCAGGCCATGCACCAGCATGTGCCGAGCTGGCACTCGCCTATCATGTCTGGGCTGGATATTGCCTGAGGATTGAGGCCATTTATATAAGCACTGGAATAGACGGAGCCGCCGCCGAGCTGCTGAAGGCAGCCAGAAAGCATAAGAAGCCCGATAAGAGTCAAGATGGCTGCTGGCGTCCTCATCGTAATCCCAGTTATTAGCGCTGACGAGGAATTTAAACGTTGTGGTGCAGGGCTGGAACTGCGTATGTGGAAAATGGAAATAGAAAAAGGGAAATGAAAAAGAAAAAAGTCAGTACTGGACCTGCTTGCAGGACTTGCAGCTGCTGCCGCGGTAGTTCGGCGTGCCGCACTTCGGGCAGTATACTATCATCGCCATCCTGCCTGGCTGGGCCATCCTGGAGGCGCCCTGCGATATGCCCTCGGCCATCCTCCTGATGCCGTCGCTGAAGCTGCGGCCATGCCCGGTCTTGGACTTCTGCATGTAGTTGGTTGCCATGTCCCTGGGCGTCAGTGAAGACGGGAATCCAGGTACTGGCATGTGCCATATGAACCCGACCGGGTTCGCCCAGCCGAACAGGGAGTTCTGCAGTACGCCGAAGCTCCTGAGCTCCTGGTCCCTGCGTATGGCAAGCGCCTCTGCCGACACGGTCCTGCGGACCGATGTCTCCATGGCAGATTTCTGCACGTTCTTGTCATAGATGAACGCGGACTCCTTGGCCCTGTACATGTAGTCAGCCATCTTGTTATCCAGCACCAGCTCCGAGCGGTAGTTGTAGTAGCTCGCACCTGGGTTGGCTTCACCAGTCCTTGCGCTGGCATAGACACCCTTCCTGGAAAGGAAGATGTCCGATGGTGCCTGCCTCAGGCCTGCCTGGTAGTCTGGACCGGCCAGCTGGTGCCTCTCGAGGCTGCCTCCGAACACGTTGAGCTTGGCCATCCTATCACCGGTCTTGCCAGGGACCCACCTGGACGAGAACGGGTTGATGGACTGCATGGCCTCCTGAATCCTAGGCGGGGTGTAGTTCCACTGCCTCAGGGCATCTCCTGTGGAGTCCCACTTGGACGCATAGCCCTGCATGGACATCTGAACGCCCCTGAGCATGTTGATGTATGGCCTCATGAGCGCGCGTGCCGGATCCATGCCCCAGCCGTAGCTTGCCATGAAGTTCACATACTCGCCCTTGCCCATGTACGCCTTCAGGTTGTCCTTGAGCGCGTAGGGCAGTGCAGGACCGAAGTGGAAGAACGAACCCCATGCCTGGTGAGTACCCAAGGACGTGGATGTTCCCCACGGGTTCCTGTCTATTGCCCAGTCCCACACCTGGTGGTAAGCTCCGTGCTGCATCGCGACGTTGCGGTATGCCACGCGCTCTGCGTCTGTGAGCTTTTCCATGTCGCGTCCAGACAGTATCTTGGTTGCCATCTGGAACGAGTGCTGCCTGTAGTATTCTGACAGCGGAGTGATATCGTAGGACGTCTTCAGGAGCGGTCCGCCGGCTGCAAGCGCTACCTTGGATATGTAGTCGCCTCCGTGCAGGCTGAAGTCCCTGAAGGGTTTCAGCAAGTGGCTCTGGTTGTGGCCGTCTATGCCGAAGAAGCGCAGCGATGCAGGAGCGACAGGAGCGACCTGGCGCTTGGCCTCCACAGCGACAGCGCTCTCATTCCAGAACTTGGAATAGTCGTGCGTGGTGGTCCCGTATTCCCACAGTACCGCGGCAAGCACTTTCTGCCTGTCGAAGTTGTAGCCGCCATCCTTGGCCCACTTGACAGTGGATTCAACGAAGGTGGACCATTCATTCGGGTCCTTGGAAGAGCGCACTTTGCCGTATTGGTGCGCGAGGTCATCCCTTGCGCCGAAGTTCACTGCCACTTCCTCAGGTATGAATTTCCTGAGCTGGCCCTTGTTGTCGCGCAGTGCGGTCTCGCCGGCCATCACACGGTCCATGTCGCTGAGCATCATGCCCTTCCTGTAGTATGCATAGCCGCCCTCATGCAGCATCACCACTGCCTTGTTGGCCTTGGCTATGTCGTCGTAGGTCATCTCCCTGCTCGTGACTGAAGCGTACTCCTTGGAGTATGTGCGCATCAGCTCCTTGAGCCTGGAAAGGTGCTTTGGACTGGACACGTCCATCTCCTGGAGGAACCTCAGGTCCGGGTGGTTTGATTCCATGCCTTTCTCCTGGAGGGCTTTCTCCATGAACCCTGCCATTATGTTCCCGTAGAACCTTGTGGTCTCCCTTGTGGTGCCGTAAGTGTTCTGTCCGAAGTGAGAGTTGAACCTCTGCTCCATATCCTGTGCGAGCTGGTCGGCCACCCACAGCTTCTTGGCTGCCTGGGTGCGCTGCTCGTTGGTCCATGTGGACGAACCAGGCATGCGATTGAGCTGGGCCTCTATGGATGGATTGTAGGCTGGCACATAGCTCCTTGTGAACCTGGACTCCACCCACTGGCCTATGGCGAAGTTCTCCCTGGCGTCAAGCTTGTCGACCCAGTGTCTCTTCACATCCACCAGCGTAGCGCTCTTCGGGAGCGAGAGTTCCATGTCTGCGCCCCACCACATCATCTTGCCCGTCTTGGGGTCCACGTGGTAGGTCCTTGGCATGGTGCCGCCGTACATGAAGTTCACCATCTCTTTTATAGAAGCGGATTCTATGGCCTTGCCGTTGCTGAATTGCTTGTACATCTGCTTGCCCTCATCCGTGAACAGGGACAGGAGGTCTTTGCGGTTCCTCTCCGTCACTGCCTTGAGGTCGCTGGCATTCCGCATGTGCTCAGGCAGCTGTTCTACAGCAGAGGTCGGATCAAGGCTTGCGAGCCTGTTGACCGTGTTGAGCCTGGCTGAGAGAAGCTCTTCCTTTATGCCGCCTGTGAGGTGGCCGTTCTCTGCGTCCCACACCATGGTGCGCAGGACCAGTGTCTCCCAGTTCTGGCTGCCCCTAAGCGAATCTCCGCCCGCGTGGCATATGTATGCATCATCCATGACCGTACCGCGTCTTAGCGAGTTCTGCTCTTCCAGCGCCTGCTGGAGGGATAGGAACTTCAGGTGGTCTGGGTCTCCTGAGCCTTCTATGGCCGCAAGCCTCTGCGAGAACTTCACTGCGTTCTGGTCTATGTGAGCCCCGTTGGCCTCTGCAAGAGCCATGAGCGCAGCCAGCTTCTCCTGGGCGCCCAAGGCGTTGTTTGAGAGTATCTTGCGCATTTCAGCCTCGGCTGCCAGCAGCTCTGGTGTTGCCTTGTAGCCTGACCTCTTCAATATGTCCACATCGGTGTGGCCCATGCTGGCGATCTCTTCTGCGCTGAGATCGAAGTGCATGCCCATTTTCTTGTACATTTGCCTCATGACATAGCGCATCTCGTCAGCAAGAGCTTCCTTGCGGAGCGTTCCGTAAAGGTGGCCCATCTTGTCGCCGACAGGGAACATGTTGCCGACCACGACCTGCGAGGGGTGCTTGCTGATCTGTCCGGCCATCCATGCGGCCGTGGAAGACGTCTTGGCCCTTGCCTCGAGGTCTTCCATCGCGCGCCTGCCGCCTATCATTTCCATCGTGGTTCTTGCGGTCGAACGTGCGAGCGTAGGCGCCTCTGCGGCCATTGCCTTGCCCATTCTGCCAAGGACCCTGGCGCTTCTGAATGTGGAGTCGGTACCTGACATCACAACACCGCTAAGGACTGCATAGCGGTTGGAACCGAACGCTTTACCGAGTGTGCCGGTGACTGCAGCGTGCATCGCACTCCTCTTGCCGATGTCCGGGTGCGCTGTGAGCACTTCAAGGCTCTGGAAGGTCCTCTGGCCGTACATGTAGTCCTTTATCGTCATGGCCATGAGCGCTTCCCTGCCGCCCTTCTTCTCTGCAAGCTCGGTTATCCTGGCGACTATCTTGTTCTCTGCATCGCCGTAGTGGTATGGCAACTTGTTGGCCAGCTGTTCGAGCTCCTTGCCGCTCATGCCTACGGAGCGACCGAGAGCGAGTATGGAACTGCCCATCCTCTTGCCCTGATCCACATCTCCGGACATCCTGTCTGCGGCAGTACCGGCCTGCTTCTTCATCAGTTCCTGGAGCCGGTCGTGCTCACCATCGCCTCTGAGGCTGTTCTTGAGCGCGTTGGCAGATGCTGCTGCTGCGGTTGTCGCAGCTGCCATCTTGGCTTTGGTTGTCTGCTTCATTTCTGTGTAACCGAATGGAGCGAGTATCTGTCCGCCGGCTGTGACACCTTTTGGCGTAGGCAGCCTCGGACTGGTTATATCAAGCAATGTGACCGGAGACTTGCCCGCGAAGTAGAGCGAAGCGAGCAGCAGCCCCATTATAAGGAAAACTCCAAGGCACGGGAGTGAACCACCCACGCCCACCTCGAAGCCGCCTCCCGAGACTGCAGCTATCATGTTCTGGACAGACTGCATGAATTGAGCTACCGGGGTGACTTCAGGGTTGTCGTATTTGTATTCTGTTGAGCTCGGACAGATCGTGTCATCATCAGGTAGATATATGATCCTGAAGGTGTTGTTGACGCTGTTCGCGACCTGTGAGAGGTCGCATGTAGCATGGTATAATTTATAATCCACAAGACTGCCATCTGCAGTGGTCCTGTGCCCGATGGTTTCAGTATCGGTCGTGATATCCTCGCATCCTAGGACATCGCTCCACTGGCCTGTGTAGGTGCTTGCCATTGGATTGAAGTACTGCACCAGGATATGGGCCCCCTGGAGAGATGTATAGTTCACCTGCTGGGAACCGGTCTGGATACCTGCCGCAAGGCTCTTGTCTTCCATGCACCGCATGTAGTCCTGCGCACCAGCACACTCTGCTGCCCACTGCTTCCACTGTTCTGCAGTGGCAGTGCCAGGCTCTGTGGCGCCTATCTCGAAAGCCAGTACGTTTATCTGGATGACCTTCCCATCCTCGGTGGGGGTCACGTAGACCTGGCTGTCATTTGTAGCCCCTGCCGGGCAATCGAAGCCCTGGGCAAAGAGCGTTGAGACTAGCAATACGAAGAACAATCCGAATGCATACTTCATGGATGTCATGGTATATTCGGGCGTTCGCCGCTTTATAAATGTTTACGTTCATAGGGTATATGAAAGATACAAAAACTACAAAGTATGTAGTTTATTGTTGTAACAATTAGCACAAGGTGGTTTGAATCAAAGGACCAAACCCGTTCGCGCCCTGGGAAGAGGACCCAGAGGCGATCTCCGGTAGGAAAGACGAATCCAGGATATTTAATGGTTTCTCCCAGGCGACAGTGTCAAAGCAGACCGGCCTGCTGGCCGTAGTTGGCGGGCCAGGGGCAGGGAAAACCGCTCTCCTCAGGCACTTCAGGCATTCTGCAGAGAAAGCAGGCATGCTGGCGCCTTATGTCAAGGTGGAGAAGGGGGAAGGGCTTCTGGAGGTGCTGGACAAGCTCTGCCAGGAGATGACCGCTGAAGGTGGGAAGAAGGCGGCTGCGGATAGCGTTGAGAAGCTCCTCCTTGCTGTGGAAAAAGCTCAGGCAGGCACTGGCTTCGGGGCGATAATATTCATAGATGATATAGACAACATGAAGAAGGCCGATGAAGCGGTCTCTGCGATAGGCGCTGCTGCCAAGGCTGCCTGGGGGAAACGCAGCGTCTCTTTCGTCATAAGCTCCACCAGCGAGCTGAAGCTCGGGCCGGAGATGGCCACGATCATGGTGCTCAGGCCCTTCAACGACCAGGAGGCAAGGGAGTTCATGGAGAAAGCCCTGAAGAAAGGGCCTCCGAAGATGGGCGAGGAATGCCTGGCCAGCATCCTTGAGGACAGCGGAGGCAATCCGAGATTGCTGAAGAGCGTATCAAAGCATATCTATGACAAGCTGAAGGATACCGAGAAGGTGATAACCAAAGGGCACTACCTCGGATATATGCCGTATATAATGAGCATGCTGTCCAGGGAATGGTTCGGGGCGATGTACCAGGAGACGCCTGCGGCAGAAAGAGTGATATTGAAGGCTATGGCTTCTGCAGGGGATGGGATGCATGTGTCCGATATCGCCAAGAAGATAGGCAAACCCCTTGGCCCCGTGACAGCATTGACGAAAAGACTGCTGGACAGCGGCCAGATAGTGAGGATGGATAGGGGCAAATACAAGGTATTCGCGAGAATTTATGCTAGATATGTGATGCAGAGGGGATGATGCAATAGCATCCCTGGCACGAAACTGCATATCCTACAAGCATGATGTCAGAACTCAAGATCGCGGTCATCGCGCCGAAGCGCTCTCAGGTATTGCATTTTCATCATTATGATTTCCTTTCTCAGTACGTACTTTTAACCTGAGTGGTGCAAAGGAAAAGTTTGGAATGATGATTGTTCGACAGACCGAGGGCGCAAGCTCAATGAAGACGACATCACATCTGACCAATAATAGAATTAGAAAATTAGATAATAAAGAGAAAAAGAAAGATTAGAGATTGACCTTGAGCCCCAGCTCCTTCTTGAGCTCGCGGTAGCGGTTCCTGATTGTCACCTCGGTGACACCAGCCACATCTGCGACCTCTTTCTGGGTCTTCTTCTCGCCGTGCATAGCGCTGGCGATGTACAACGCAGCAGCCGCGACACCGGTCGGGCCCCTGCCTGAGATCAACCCTTTGCGAAGGGCCTTCTTTATCAGCCTGACAGCCTCTTCCTGGACCTCTCCGCCGAGCTTCAATGCAGTCGCGAACTTGGGCACATACTGGGCCGGGTCGGTGAGGGGAACGTCCACGTGAAGCTCCGCCTTGAGGAACCGGTATGCACGCCCGATCTCCTTCTTTTCTATGCCCGATGCCCTGGATATCTCGTCCAAGGTCCTTGGGATGCCCTGCAGCCTGCAGATGGCATAGATGACGGCGGCTACGACGCTCTCGATTAGCCTGCCGCGGATAAGCTCTTCTTTCACGGCCCTTCTGTAAAGCAATGCAGCGCTCTCCTTGATGTTCTCAGGAAGACCGAGGGATGATGCCACACGATCAAGCTCTGCGAGAGCTATGACCAGGTTCCTCTCCATGGACGTGGCTATGGAAACCCTCTTGTGCCACTTCCTCATCCTGTAGAGCTGGGCCTGCTTCTTCGGGCTTATCTTGCCGCCGCGGATATCCCTGTTGTATTGGTCTATCTCGGTGACAAGGCCCTTGTTCGGCCTCATGTACTTTATAGGAGCTCCGCCCCTGGCTTTCTTCTCCTTCTGCTCAGCGTCGAAGGCGCGCCACTCAGGACCCATATCATGGATGTTCTCTGCGATTATCAGGCCGCAGTTGGAACAGAGAAGCTCACCTTTCTCATAGTCACGCACGACGCGTTTGCTCTTGCATTCTGGACACTTGGTTGCAGTCGAACCCATACAAAAAGCCTCCATAAACCATAGTAAGGTTTTTAAGAATTTGCAATAAATTTATGAACCCAGCTATTTATATATTTTTCGGTCGGCCCCCTGGCTCCGGCAACGACTGCAAGATAGACGTCCGCAGGCCCACGCAAGCATTAAAATCTAAGAGGGATTAGGGTAATCGGTGCTTGTATGGTTGTAGGTCTTGTTCCACCTGAAGAAGAGGAAAGGCTGCTGAAAAAGCTCATGGAGTATTACAGACAGCTCTATCCGGCCGTGGATTTCAACCGCAGGGAAGCGACCCTCACCCACAAGGATGTGGGAGATTTATACTACACTTATTCTGGAGAGGAGACCGAAGCCACAGCAGCAGAGAAGATGCGGATGATAAACTCTGCCATCGGAGAAGGTTATTCCACCCCTATCATCGTGCTGCAGAAAAAAGGGATGATGGTGCTTCTTGACGGTCACAGGAGGGCCCGGGTAGCCTATTCCCAGGGCATGGGTTGGAAAGCATATGTGATCGTGCCGTCCAAGGACATAAAGTTCGGCATAGAAGAGATGATACTGGGAAAGATCAAGGATTTGTACGGAAAATAACTAGTCCGGCTTGTCAGCGCCTTTTGGAAGGAGCCCTTTGCTCTTCACCCACGCGTAGGCTATCCATGTGGAGATGACAGTCGATCCTATGAGAAGGGCCGAGTACCATACTGCATCCTGAGGCCCCATGTTGAAGGCAGGGTTGCTCAGGGCAGTCGCCAGGGTGTTGGGCACCAAGACAGCAGTGCCGATGACCGTCAGATAAGCGACCAGCATGGCGAGCTTGTTGTTCAGTATCTGGAGCTGGTTGTTGTAGATGCTTTGTATCACTTCAAGGCCGCTGGCCACGACATCGCTCATGTGCTCTGCCAGGCCTATCTGGTAGTTCACTTCCATGGCCAGGGCACCAAGCCTCTGAAGAACCTTGGGGTCATCTGTCAGCAGCTCAGGATCACCATAACGCAGGCTGTTCAGCACATCCACGGTCTCCCAAAGGCCGCCCAGGTAGGTGATGAGGGCATGCTTCATCATGTGGATGTCCTTGCCGATCTCCTCGCGGGGCGATTTTACATCAGAAAGCTTCTCGCTGAGCTGGTCTGAATTGGTCTCTATCTCGCGAAGGTGGTCGAAATTGCGCGCATTGTTCTCGTCTATGACACGTATGAGCAGGAGGGTGAGCTTGTCTGGCGGAGACAGGTTCGGCTTTATCTTCTTCATGAATATCTTGGCATAGCGCCTGAGCCTGAAGAACCGCTTGACTTCGGTCGTGTGGATGGTCAGCACAAGGCCGTTGCGCAGGAGGATGAGCAGGTATTCTATCTTGACATCGAAACCATTCACGATGATGGCAGGGATATAGATGCCCATCTCGGTATCCATATCCTCATAGCTGCCCCGGGTGCCCCTCACCAGGCTGTTGATGAGCGTCTCGCTGAATCCCAGCGCGCCTGCGACGCGGGGAGCATCGTTCTTGAGGTCGTCCACGATATAGTCTGCCCAGGATACAGTGCCGGCCGTTATCATGTCCGCGAAATCCGTTACGTCGCGGGCCTCCAGCTCCACGGTCTTGCCTTCCTTGAGGAGCGATACGCAGAAACCTTTCTCCTCCAAGGATAAGATTATCTTCTCATCGCCGTGCGTCTTGCGCATCTTATGGACTAGGTCTTTCCTTAAGGCCATGACGTCACCTGCTGGGAGCATGCAGCTTCCGGCCGATTCCTACAATAAGTTGCGACTTCGGATATTTAAAAACCTAACTGTTGGCCTTATTTGACCTTATGGGCGTGCGATACCGGGAACGCATTCTCGTTCTCCTCCAGCGCCTTTATGCCCGGAAGGTCCTTGCCGCACAGGTATTCTATCAACGCCTTGCCTGAAAGGCTGACATAGCTGAAGTATCTCTTCTCTATGCCGAGCTTGTCTATGGCTGTTATCGTATGGCCGCCGCCGATAAGGGAGAACGCGTCGCACTTCGCCACGGCCTCCAATACCTCTTTCGTCCCTTTGGAGAAGTCCTCGAGCTCGTACACCCCGACCGGGCCGTTCATGACGATGCAATGGGAATTGCTTACCACTTCCACATAGCGCTGGATGGTCTTCTGGCCTATGTCCCAGATCTGGCCCTTCTTTATCGCATCGACATCGGCCTCATGCCTCTGCATACCTATTGAAAGGCCCACATCCACAGGAAGCACTATCTTGCCGTTGAACTGCTCCAGCAGGGCTTTCGCCTCAGGCACCTTCTCCTCCAGCTTGGAGGTCTTGAGATAATCCTGCGAATCTCCGACAGGATGGCCTGCGGCTTTCAGGAAAAGGACCGCGAGCGCTCCGCCCACCAGCACTTCCCTTGCCCTGCCGTCCAAAAGCCATTTCTTCATGATCGCGAAGGAATCCTCCACCTTCGAGCCTCCGAATATGAATGTGACGTCCTTGCTGTGCCTGACTTTGTCCACCGCCCCCACTTCGCCTGCCAGCACATCTCCGTAGAAGCAGGGCATCTTCTTGGCGAAGCCCACGACGCTGGAATGCTTCCTGTGCGCCACAGAGAGCGCATCAAGCACATAGTAATCAGCGATAGGGGCGAGGTGGTAGATTATCTCGCCTTCGCCGTGGGGATGCTCTGTCTCGCAGTGTAGGTGGCGGACGTTGTCCAGCATCAGGACCTCGCCGTCCTTCAGCGAGGTTATCGCTTTCTTGGCGTTCTCTCCGATGACGTCATCTACGTATATCACGTCTTTGCCCAGCAGATGGCGCAGCGCTTTAGCATGCTGTTCCATGGGCATGAAGTCATCGCTGCCCTTCCTTCCCTGATGCGCGAGGACGATAACGCGCGCTCCGCGGTCGCTGAGCTCTTTGATCGTCTTTGCGTGGGCGCTTATGCGCGCGCCAGGCACGATCTTTCCGTTCTCCACAGGGCAGTTCAAATCTGCACGTAGCAGTATCCTCTTCCCGCGTACCCCATAGTCAGCTATCTTCCGCATCGCCATCACTTTTCTTGCCAGCCGCTTTCGAGCCTCCCTCGCTCTTGGCAGCGGTTTTCGTGCCGCCTTCAGCCGTCTTGGGAGCCTTCTTCTTCCAATCGGCCTTGGACGGGCAATTAGGGTCTATGCACATGGTATATCTGATCCTGCCTTTTTTAACGTTTATAGTCGGCTTGCCGCAGGACGGGCATGGCTTGCCGGCCGGCTGCACGAAGCTCCCGGGGGGTAGCGGATAGGAATTCCTGCAGTCAGGGTATCCGGTGCACCCGATGAACTGGCGCTTGTCCCTCAGCCTTATGATGCGCAGCTGCTTGCCGCACTTCTCGCACGGCCCGAGGATGCTCTCCCTTTCCTGGGTGGCCTTGAGGGCCTCGGCAAGGTCCTTGCCTATCTTCTCCTCGTTCTTCTTCCATTTGTCCAGCAGCTGGGTGAGTATCTCCTTGCTCTCCTGTATCACGGTCTCCTTCTCCAGCTTGCCTTCCTGGATGGCTTCCATCTCATCCTCCATCTTCCTGGTGAGGTTCTCATCCAATATCTCAGGAGCGTATTTCTGCAGGACATCAGACACCTTCAGGCCGAAATCGCTCACTTCTATGGATTTGACCCCTCCGGCATATCCGCGTTTGAACAGGGTGTCGATGATCACGGACCTGGTGGCCTTGGTGCCCAGGTGGCGCTTCTCAAGCTCTGACACGATGGATGCCTGGGTATATCTCTTGGGCGGTTTTGTCTCTTTCTTCGTCTTCTTCTTGGAGCCCACGTCCACATCCTCGTCTTTCTCGAACTTGGGCAGCTCCACATCTTCAGGCGTGTAATATTTCCCATAGAACTCGGTCCAGCCTTTCTCCACGAGCCTGCTGCCAGATACTGCATAAGCTTCTCCGCCTGCATCGACTTCTATCCTGCTCCTCTCCCGCTTCGCTGGCGGGGCAAAGGAAGCGAGGAACCTCCGCACAATCAGATCGTAGAGGTTCTTCTCGGTGCCGCTCACAGTGCTCTTCATGCCGGTCGGGTGGATTGCCGGGTGCGCAGGGTCCTCTTTCTTACCCTGCACAGGCTTGGTCCACCTGTTCTCCATAATCTTCTTGACCAGTGCGGTATATTCGCTGTCGGATGCCAACGCGGAAACTATGGGCTGGAGCTTGATCGAGGGCGGTATCTGCTGCGATGATGTCCTTGGGTAGGTGATGAGCGATGCTTCGTAGAGGCTCTGGGCGAGCTCCAATGTCCTTGACGGGCTGTA
>JAQTOF010000016.1 GCA_028713495.1 Candidatus Iainarchaeum sp. | reverse complement strand
GTTATTGTGTATCCCATCCTTTCCAGCGGGCAGACGACCATGCATGTGTCAGCTACGATCCTTCCGCCTGCGGCCTCTATCGTCTTGCCGTAGCCGAGTCTCTCGGCCTCTTCCTTTATCTTCCTTGCAGTGCAAACCCAGAACTCGCACGTAGGCTTCCGTTTAGCCACCATCTCTGCTACCTGTCTTATCTCTTCTATTGAAGCGTGCGGGCATCCGATTGTCACCAATTGCGGTTTCTGTCCGCTATCTATCTCCTTCCGCGCTCGTTCCAGATCACCCTTCCCGAACACGACCCGCTCCGCGTCGCTCGCCACATTCCATTCCGGAGTTATCTTCTCAACAAAGAACAGCGGAACCGAACCAGAGGCGGCCATCGAAGCCCCGAGCACTTTGAGTTGCGGTTCGTTCGCTGTTTTTATCCCGACAAAAGCAGGATATCTCTCTTTCGCCAGCTTCCCTACTGCCCAGCCAAGCGCCCCGAAATCAGCGACACCCTTCAGCTTGCAGCCAGAAACATCAATAACGATTTTCGCTACTCTCTCTTCGTCCTTATGAAGGCCATAATACGGAGTCACTCCACATATCGCAGCAGCAAGAGCAGACGGCCCGCCCTCCCGATTAGTCCTGGCTCCCAATACGGAATTAGCGAAAGCGACAGCGCTTGATTCTGCCCAGGCCACATGCTCCCCTTTCTTCGGCCGTATGCCGATGAAGTATGGTGCGCAGGTGCATGTCTTCATGATGCCCATCTTCGCATAGGCATCCAAAATCATGATCTGCTTCTTTGCGAAATCCTCAGGTATCCGCATCTCTTTCCATTGCTCCCGGTCCATGCCTGCAGGATTAAGGAATGCCGGCACTTTCACTTTCGCTCCTTTCGCAGCCAGATCCTCCAGGTATTGCAATCCTGCCTCTCCTATCGTCTTATAAGAAACTCCAGATATCTGGGCGCTAGTCACAGGAATCATCTTCTCAGCGCCGTATATCTTGCCAAGTGCTACAAGTATCTCCATGGACTGGGCTGCGGCTTCGCCCATCTCGCCGTCGAACATCTTCTGCTCTTCCTTTGTGAGCTTCATCCTTGCACCTAAAGATATTCTTTCGTCTCTATCTTCTTCCATCTCGCCTTCTCGAAATTCTTGCCATGGGCCACCAGCGGCTTGGTCGCATCGATCCCCATCTTGGTTGTATCATAGGTGTGCGGGTCAGCGCTCGGGTCCAAAGAGGATCCTTTCTGCCCTGTCTTTATCACGACTCTTTTGTCTGCCTGCACCCTTGTGGCTATCGCCCATTCAAGCTCCATGGCGTTGTCCACGTCTATGTCGTCATCCACTATCACGACATGTTTCAGCGATTTGTGCCCTGCGAACGCTGCTTCAATGGCTTTCTTGCCATCATCCTCGCTCTTTTTCTTGATAGATACCGCTGCATGCAGCCAAGAGCATCCGCCAGGAGTGAGGCTCACTCCCTTGCATTCGCAGACCTTGTTAACTTCATTGAATATGGTCGGTTCCCTTGGCATCCCCATCAGCACCTTATGCTCCAGCCCTCCAGGCAGTAACACGTGCCAGATAGCGTCGTTCCTGTGATACATCTTCGTTATCTTCACAACCTGCTGCTTCCTGACGACGTCATATGTCTCGGTCAGGTCTATGAACGGCCCTTCGTCATGCAATTCCTTTGTTATCCTCGCCTCAAAAGCGAATTCACAATCCGCAGGCACTTCAATGCCGTTGGACAGCTTCACGGTCTTCACAGGCGCCATAGCATTCGCATAGGAAAGTTCATCCTTTCCCAGTTCGGTTGATATGGCCCCAGAAAGAAGCACATTTATCGGAGCGCCCACGATTATCGCGACGTCCAGCTCCCCTCCTGCCTTCTTTATGTAAGCCTCAAGGTGCCTGTGCAATATCCTCGCCACAACCCTGTCTTTTCCTATTACCATCATCCTGTGGAAAGAAAGGTTCCTCCAGTATTCAGGATCGTTGGCGACTACGATGGCCGAAGAAAGGTATGGGCCACCCTCTTTCTCTGCATGCACTGGTATCGGAAGGAGCGAGAGGTCCACCTTGTTGGTGCTGTTCTCGAGAACCACACCATCTTTCACGAGTTCTGGTTTTTTCGGATTGTTGAGCGCTTTCACGAGTTTAGGCACGAGCTCATCTTTCGTGACTCCCAGATACTCGCACACCAGTTCCCTTGTCGAGAAAACATTGCCCACTGCAGGGAAACCAGAATCCTTCACCTGTGGCACATAGACCGGGCAGCCGTCCAGCGAGTGCATCAGCCCTGCCAGATCAAGGTTTTTCGACACTGGCTTCTTGGCCACTGCCATCCTGTTCTCTTTCTTCAGTTTCTCAACGAATTCGCGGAACGTCTTCATGCCTTCCACCTTTTTCCGATATTATGCTTCACGCCTATCTGGTCAAGCGTCCTTGCAACAATGAAATCTATCAGGTCATCCACGCTCTTCGGTTTTCCATAGAATCCCGGACTTGCCGGTAAAACCACCCCACCGGCGAGGGTCACGAGTTCCATGTTCTTTATCGTTATCAATGAATACGGTGTCTCTCGCAATACGAGCACGAGCTTCTTCCGTTCCTTCAGCGCCACTTCGGCTGCCCTGTTGATGAGATTACTACCAACTCCATTGGCTATCTCACCCAATGTCTTCAGCGAGCATGGTGCGACAATCACTGCATCTGGCGGATTGGAGCCTGAAGCATATGGAGAGGAGAAGTCATCATCAGCATAATCCGCCTTTGGGAGTTTCGTGCCCTCGGCCTTTGCCACTTTCTTGGCTCCCTCGCTTATCACGATGCTGAGCTGGACGTTCCTGTCCTTCCCGAGCACTTCGGCAAGCCGTCTTCCATACTCTAGCCCTGATGCTCCTGTGATGCAAAGAAGAAGCTTCATGATGTGTGTTCGTCTTCCACGCTTTAAAACCGTTATGGGTGGCATTACGTCTCATGCCAGCCATGCTGCTTTTAAACATTTTTATACACACATCGTACATGGCAGGTCCTCATCAATCTGACAGACCAGAGGTCCCCAAGCCTGGGGCAGGCCCAGTCCAAGCGGCAAAGCCTGGACTCCAACCAGTGAGGCCTGGCCGCCCCTTCGTGCCAAGGCTGCCTGCAGCAGAACCACACCAGCCCCAATCGCTTCCTGATTTCGTTATAGAAGTAGATCCAAGCGGCGATAGTCGCACCATCTCCCCACCTGCACCTGTTCCGGTGCCACCCGCTGTCGATAAGCGCTTGGCCAGTTCGCAGGTGTCCAAGTTGTTGCCGATCCTTGCCAGGCTGGAACGTGAGATGGCTGATGTGGGGAAGGTACTCCCAGTCAAGACCGAGTTCCTCAGGACAGATGGCAAAAACCTGTTCCTTGGCCCAAAACAGATAGGTGAAATAGATGCGGCGGGGGCACAGATACGTATCCGGCTTGATGCCTTGGGCTATGATATCAAGAAACTTCCGGCCAAGGCCTTAAGCGTCCTCTGCACGTCATTCGGGACTACCAGTTCCTTGCTTAGCATCAGCTTTATGGCCGCAGACTCAGCCAGCCTCGCAGTCGACCAGCATAATATCTCCCTCTGTTTGCACAAGGGCGACTCTGCCAGTACGTTCATGAAATTCTCTGTCCAGTCCGCCTAGGCAGACAAGTAGTGATTTTAAATCCGCGATTCCTATTCCTCTTCATGAAGGCCCTAAAGATCGGAGGCAGTGTCATAACAGACAAGAAAGGCTACAAGAAGGCTAATCCGAAGAACATCGAGCTCATGGCGCAGACAGTGGCCGAAGCATGGAAGAAAGGCATGCGTGATTTCGTCCTGGTCCATGGTGCAGGATCGTTCGGCCATGCGGTTGTGCTGAAGCATGGAATAAACGACGGCATAAAGGACGAGAAGCAGAAACTCGGCTATGCAGATACTCATGCCGCCTGCGCGGAACTCTCTTCGATGCTTGTCACTGCCCTAATAGCCGAAGGTGTCCCTGCGATATCCATCCCGCCCGCGGCCATACTTCGCCAGAGCAACAAGCGCATCTCTGATTTCCGCTTTGATGTCGTTCATGGCTATCTCTCTGCTGGATATCTCCCTGTCCTCTATGGAGACATGGTCCCTGACCGCGAACTGGGCGGCTCAGTATGCTCAGGGGATCAGATAATGGCATTTCTCGGAAAGCATACAGAATTCCTTGTCTTCGTGACGGATGTGGATGGAGTCCTTGACGACAAGGGCAAGATAATCCCGCTCATAACGAATGCGAATTTCAACGATGTCTCGAAACATCTCAAGGAGAAAAAGAACGACGTCACAGGAGCGATGAAAGGGAAGATAAGCGAGCTCCTCGCACTGGATACTGTTTCCTACATAGTCAATGGGGCCAAGCCCGAGAGGGTGATCTCCGTCCTCAAAGGAGAACCGGTCCCATCGACAAAAATAATGAGATGAACTCAGATTCTCTTGGTGAGTCTCAGATAAGCGCCGAGCGTTTCCTTGTACTCGCCAGCATCCTTTACCGGGTCGAGTTTCCGCAGCTTCTCAGCAAGGGGCATCAGCGATTTCGGCATGGTGCCGGTGAAGCGCGTTCGCATCTCATTTTGCGTCAGGACGCTCATACCGCTCCCGACGACGTCTCTCACTACCCTCTCCGTCCTCTCACTCTGCATCAGCACGTTTATGCCGCTCCTGCAGCTGTCGCGCACTTTCCTCTCTAACCTCTCGCTGACCATGTTATCACTTATGGTATTGCGTATTTTTAATTTTATCCGTTCCACCTCAATCTATGCAAATGCAGATCGGAAGGATGCTCGAGCTCATGCACCGTGAAGCGGTGAAGAGGCACGCCCCGGTGTTCCGTGCAGAGACTGCTACAAAACAGACCCCATTCACTATCCTCGTCTTCACCATGCTGTCTGCAAGGACGAAGGATGAGGCAACAACAAAGACCGTAACTCGCTTATTCGTTCGGGCCAAGACCCCGAAACAAATAGTCTCGCTCGGTCAGCGGAAACTCGAGAAATTATTGTATGGTGTCGGGTTCTATCGTGTCAAGGCCAGACACCTTATCGCCATATGCAGGATGCTTGAGGAACAGGATGGTGTTCCGGATACGCTTGAAGGGCTGTTGCAATTGCCAGGAGTCGGAAGGAAGACAGCGAATATCGTTTTGGCGCGAGCCTTCGGGAAAAACACGCTCGGTGTGGACGTCCATGTTCACAGGATAAGCAACCGGCTCGGCATTGTCAGGACAAAGAGACCGGAAGATACCGAACGCTCGCTCGTGAATTCAATACCGAAAAGATACATCCGCTCTCTCAACCGGGATTTCGTGGCATTCGGCCAGACTGTCTGTCTCCCAAGAAAACCATCGTGCAATATCTGTCCGCTGAATCAGACCTGCCGCAGGATAGGTGTCAAAGAGAATTGCCAGGAATGCAGGTACTAAGCAGTAGGGATCTTCGCCTTCGGTGCCATGCTCGGTCTGGGCTGGATGACCTTTTCAGGGGGCCTTTTCAGTTCGAATCTCATGACTCCGGTCTCTAGGTTCCTTGCCGCAGCCCTGGCAGTCCCACGGATCTCTGCGATTTCACTTTCGCTCAGCGGTTCTATCCCTCTCTTGCCGGCAGCTTTACGCTTCTCCTCGATTTCAGCGTCACCCGGCCTTTCGGTCTCGGTTCTGCTGGCGTATTCGTTCAGGAATTCGATGATTGCAGGCTTCAGCGCTGCATTGGCGCCCATCCTCTCCAGGGTCTCCACGATGCACTTCCTAACACGCAACTCCTTTGTCGGATTTATGTATCCGTTTCTCCACGGCGTCTCAAGCTTCCTGAAGAGCACGGGGTGTGATTGCGGTCCGAACCTGGCGACCAGGAATCCGTAGGTGCCGTAATACTGGCCGTAGGCCTTCTCGGCCCAGGTCTTCTCAGCCTCCTTTTTGAGGCCCTTCAGCATATGATTGTAGATCAGGCTGATCATCAGCTTCAGGCGTTTATCCAGACTTTCATTCCCTTTCTTCCTGGCTGTGACATCTATTGCCTTGAGGACGTCCGCCTCTTTCCTGAGGAAACCGATCGTGTTGCCTGCCAGCATACCCTCATCTTCCCAACTGAAAGCGAGTTCACTTGTCTGCACCTCTGCATAACGCTGCGCTGCAAGCCTCAGTGATACGGCATCACTGAGCATGAACCCGGATATCCTTCTGAAAAGCTCGAAATCAGCGCCGCGTGAGAGGTTGGTTATGACTGCCTTCACCACCTCTGGGTCAGGATGGTCCAGAAGATTGAATACGCTGCGCCTGCCGGGCTGGCTACCCTTACCACTTATGCCCCAGTCCTTCGCGGCGAAAAATGAGAGCGTCGTGACTGCAGTGGCGACTTTTTCGTCCTCTTCTCTGTTTCGGATGCCTGGCAGCGTTATCACGCCCTCGGCCATGGCGATTCCATGCTCCTCCCTGCCTTCCACGAAGCAGGTTGAGATAATCCTCCGTATATGATCGGCATCCAGGTCCTCGATCTCGCCTGCGATAGCTGCCTGCAACTGGATCGGTGTGTAGGACCCAACGCTCAGGCGACGGGTCGCGATACTCTGAAGAATGTGCTCTTCCCCTCCCATCATTGCTATTTCTGTGCAAAAGTGTTTATAAATAGAGTCCAGAAATGAGCACTGACTACAAATTCAGCCAGGATAATGGAAAAAACTCAGTGTTTCACTATCCTGGTAGCGAAGGATTCGAATCCCTTCTTCTTGAGCGCTTCAGTAATCGTTATCGCATGGGCGCTGTCCTTTGCCAAAGCTATGCAGCAGCCCCCTCCGCCACCGCCAGTGACTTTCGCCCCGAACGCACCTGCATCCATGCAAATCTGGTTTATCTTATCATTGGATTCATCAGACAATCCTAATTCAGAAAGAATGGTCTGGTTCTCGTTCATGAGCTTGCCGAGCACGTCAAGCTTGCCTTTCTCTATGCATTTCCTGCCTTCCTTCTCCAGCTCCAGGTACTCATCCGTCATCTGCTGGAACTCTGCCTCGTCAGCTTCTTTGTATTTCCTCACCCGTTCTATCATCTTGGCGGTCTCGCTGTATCTTCCGCTGAAGGCCACCACGATGTCAAGGGATTTGTGCATCTGAAGCGGTTCGAACTTGCTGTCCTCCATGGTCCTGCCCCTTCTGAACTCCATCACTCCGCCGTGGGTGGCCATGGTGTTGTCTATGCCGCTGGGGTTGCCATGGAAAGCCTTCTCGCCTTCATAGGCATGCCTGTTCACCTGCTCGTTGGTGGGGTGGGTGCCCTGGTCATCCGCTATGGCGCGGACCATGCCCACGCAGAAAGCGGCCGAAGAGCCGAGGCCGCCATAGGTGGGAAGATCCCCGCCAAGATGAACCTCATATTTCTGCTTCACGCCCATGCTATTCAGCACGTTCTCTATGGAGACGATGCTGGTGGCTTCCACAACTTTCTGCTTCGTGATTATCTTGTTCTTGTCTGACCGTTTCACTTCGACCTGGGAAGTGTTGGATATGCCGCCGGCTATGGCAGGCGCCCCATGAACGACGAAATGCTCCCCGAGTATTATCACTTTACCGAAACCTGCTCCTTTTCCCATGTTTTTCACCCCTTAGGTTTCCTTCCTTTCACTTTCGGCGGCTTTATGTCAGGATATGCGGCCGTGAGCATCTCAGGGCTGGCATATGGCTTATAGCCGAGATTCTCGCAGACCTTGCAGACGACATAGGCGTCATCCGGAGCGCCTGTGAGCTTCGTTTCCAGCTCGCGTAGTGCAGTTGCTAGATTCCCGTAAGATTTCCGTTTGCCTTTGACAACAGAATCTACAGCCGCATCATCTTTCTTCATCCCTGCGAAATCGAACGCCTTGTTCACGATCGTGTGGTTTATGCCTGATAGTATGCCTGAGACTTCGTAATCCTGCACATTCTCAAGACCGAGCTTCTTTATGGCTATCCATCCCTTGTAATTGCCGATTAATCCGATGAAATCCTCTATCTTCTCCTCTTTTGGTGCAACGGCAGGTGATGGCATGATTTTGAACTGCACTCCTGCCTTCACGAGCAGCTGGTTGATAAGGTAGGATCCAGCCACAGACATCAGTTCAGGTCTTTTCATGGCAGTGGAAAGCTTCTCACGCATGGCGCCTGCAGGGTTCTTCTCCAGGAATGCTGCAACCCCACCAACTCCTTTCCCGCCTGGCTTCGCGAACTCGTCTATCCTCTTGGTATCTATACCTGAGAAAGCGAACGCGTATGGCTCTATCTTGGAGCTGACATATCCGAGAGCGCAAGCGGCATCTTTCGGTTCCTTGCCGGAAAGGTCGAACCTGATTCCTAGCTTGAAGTCCTTGTATGCCCCTGTGAAGATTATCTCATCGCCGCCTTCCATGGCAATTGATGTGGAGGGCAATAATAAAAATCCAATCGGTCATTATCGTTCCGATTAATCAGAACCGCCCCTGTAGCGCAGTGGTAGCGCGCGTCCTTGGTAAGGACGAGGTCACGAGTTCAAATCTCGTCGGGGGCTCTCCCTTTTTTCAGACCGAGTGGAAGTTGCCTTCGTGGTCTCTTTCGTATTTGTGGGAGCTATTTATCTTGCAGACGAATACGCCCTCGCTGTTCGCTGACAGCGGGGACCAAAGCCCCTTGTATACATGGCAATTCGGACATGCCGGCATGGGTAAACACCTCTTTATGGGATTTCTCTATTGGTCGGACTAAGCATACCGCAAATAGGTTTTAAAAGATTTCTCCGGCCCCTCCGAGGTGACCTATCTCAGGAGCAGCATGGCAGCCAGGATGACGAGGAGGCACGCCAGGAGAGCCTTCGTATGCGCTGGTTTCACTTTCCTGGAAAGCCTCGCTCCGGCATACGCCCCTATCATGAGTGCCGGCGCTATCGGAAGCAGGTAGGAAAGATCAAATTCCCCCTTTGCCAGATAAGTCAGGAAAGAAGCGTCAGCGCTCGCATTCACCATCAAAGAAGATGTCGCAACAGCCACCTGCGCTGGTATGCCGCTCAGCAGCAGCGAAGGCACGATCATCACACCGCCGCCTATACCGAACAGTCCTGCAGCGAAGCCTGCAGCCATGCCCACGGGCAGCAGGAAAAGCAGGTGCGCATGATAAGAGAACTTCGTGCCGTCTTTCGCCTTCACCTGTCTTTCAATCGAAAGCACGCGGTCGACTACCTTCATCTCCATATTGGCGAGCATCAATCCTGCCATGGCCAGCAGGAACAAGCCCATCATCTTCTCCAGGACGGTTCCTGGCGTCTCAATGGATAAGTAGGCACCCGCAAGGGCCCCGGGAGCAGACACGGCTATCATTATCAACGCCAGCTTCAGGTCCACGAGCCTCTGCCTGAGATATTCCAGTGACGATACAAGGCTGGTCAGGACCACGCCACCAAGGCTCACCGAGATAGCGATGTGCGTTTCCATCCCCAGCAATATGAGCGCCGGAGTGAGGATGACGCCGCCGCCTATGCCGAGTATGGCAGCGAAGAATCCTATCGCGAGCGATATGAGGATGAGCAGTGCGATTTCCATCGAATCCACTATCTCCCGTGGATTTAAAAAACCATGAACCGGAGAATACATCATGAGACGATTTCTTGTTTTGATCCTGGGGATGCTTCTGCTCTTCGGCTGTACGAAGTCCGGCGAGACTTCTACGCTGCCTCAATACAATGGTTCCGCTGTGATACTGGAGCCCACGTGCATGGAGCACTGCATGACCCAGCCGCATGTGGAGTGCGTCGGCGAATGGAACGTCTCAGGCACCTATCCTGACTGCGTGTGCGGTTTCGTCTGCAAAATCAATGAATCCCAAACGAACGACACGAGCGGCTCGCAAAACGCGTCCAACAACGAAACAGGCAACCAATCCGCGAACGATACCAACCAAACCCCGTCCGACGAGCCAACAGGCGTATTCCCAGAGCCTACCGACCGGTCGATCTCAGAGATGATGGATGACGGGCTTGACACCCTCAGCTATAATTTCTACCGCACCCACAGCGGCACGTTCACAGAAAAGACATACAAATGGGAGCGGACCACTCCGATCGGCGATGAGTTCATGACCGCGCCGGCTTCTGATATCAAGTTCGATAACACGGTCATCAATAGCATAGAAGCCTCAGGCTTCGTGGTCTTTGAAAGCAGTGATGGCAGGATCAAAGAGGCAGATGGTGTAGCCATATTCCGGGCCAAGCAGACCATGCTGGACAACTACACCGGTGCAGACACCTACGACATAGAATATTTCCCATCACTGATAGAATATGACCTGGAGGACTGCTGGACCCTTAACAAGGACTATAATGTAGATATGGAAGGGGACTGGCTGATCACCTATAAATTCGCGTGCGAGGATGCTCAAGAGAAATAAAAAAATCAGAGTAGGCTTGCCTGGCTATACCGCTTCGTCAGGCATATTCAGAATGATTTCAGGAATCCGTCAGTGCCCATCTTGAATTTGTGCGTTGGGTTCACTGTGCACCTGAACTCGTTCTCGCTTTTTGACAGCGTGGTGTTCAGGCCACAGCTCATGTAGCACTCTGGGCACCCGATCTGGTACTCACTTGTCATGGGGTTCCACTCCGCCGATGGGATATCGGCATCTTCTGGTCGCGTCTGAGATAACCTAGAGAAAATATTTAAATGTATGCGAGATGCACAACACAACAACAGCGTCGTGCAAGCCCGCAAATCCGGGCGGCAAACGTTTATAAAACCTTAATGGGATTTCCTGCCCATGAAATATGCATCCGTATTGTTGCTATTGTTGGTTCTGACGGCGTTTTCTTTCGCATATACGAACGTCTCGTCCTGTGTGAACATAACCTCCGCTGATCGCTATGTGCTCAATACGAGCCTTAGCGGAGCCCCCAACCCTGTGACCGGAACGGATCCGATGGTGCCCGGCAACGCGTGCATCGTGATAGCATCAAGCGATGTGGAGCTCGACTGCGACGGCTATGATATAACCAATGACGGGACGCTCGGCATCACCTACGGAATCGTCATCAACCAAACCTCTCTCACCAATGTCACTGTCCGCAACTGCCAAGTAGCCGACTATACAATCGGCGCCTATGCTAGCTCGCGCGATGCATCTATCATAGACAACGAATTCTTCACGAATGGTTATGGCCTTTTCGTGCAAAACGGTGCCAATACGATATCCGGCAATGCGGCCGATGACAACACGGTCATGGGTTTCTATTTCAACTATACTCAGAGCATGGCTATAACCGGTAACACCGCAGACGGGAACGATATGTTTGGCTTCTATGCCGAGGGTTCTGGTGCTGATATTTATACTGACAACACCGCTTCAAACAACGGCCAGGTGGGCTTCGGAGTAGAATATTCGGGTCCATTGCTATTCTACAATACCACGGCCCGCGACAATACTCTCGGCGGCTTCTTCATAATGTCTTCCAACGACACATGGATGAATGGCACCACGGCCCATGGCAATGGCGCCCCATACGGCGGCATGAGCTTTATCTTTGCCAACGCCACTGTGCTGAACAATACGCACCTCTATGACAACGCTCCTGATCTCAATGTCAGCGCAGGGTATGGCGAGCAGGTGCTTTTCCTGAATACGATTTTTGACAATCCGCTGGGCAACTATGCCAACTACACGACCATATCCTATTATGACGACGTCATCGCCCTCCTGCTTGTGCAGTACACCATGGATTGGGATATCAAACCCGCTGAGTTCCCGGCAGGCCATAAGTCCTTCGCCAACAAATACGTGAACATCTCCACCGTCACGCCGCTCATGACCCTGAACTATGTCCAGTGGGAGTGGGATCCGAGCGAACTAGGCCCCAACGACAACGAATCTGAGTTCGAGCTGTGGGAATACAGTTACGCTTCCAATACGTGGACCCTCCTAAATGATACTCCTAATACTACCAACCACGTCTTCGTGCAGTCGGTATTCTCTCCGGCCAGCACCTATGCCATACTGCAGAACGAGAACTGCCCGATAATCAACTCGTCAGGCACTTACCAGATGGTGAGCGACTTCACAGGCGCTCCGAATTCCATAGACTCCGAGTTGGGCGGCATGACGAGCGCCTGCGTCGTCATCGATTCTGACGACGTGGTCTTTGACTGCAATGGCTATAGCATAACCAATAACGGCACATCTGATGCTGTCGGAATAATGGTGGGCAATGCTAGCGTTGCATTCACGAACGTCACGATCGACGGCTGCGAAGTCGCACAATATAATGCCGGCGTATCCACCCAATACGCTGACAACGGCGCCATCAGTCACGTTGAGGCGCACAACAATACGCTAAGCGGCTTTGTGCTATACCACACCAGCTTCTTCAATATACGCGATGACATCAGCTATAACAACTCGTGGCACGGCTTCCAACTGACCTATAGCGAATACAACAATCTCACGGATAACAACGCATATGATAACTTCGTCAGCGGCTTTGGCATGTACGCTTCCTCGAGCTACAACAACATCACCAACAGCAGGGCCTTCAACAACACCTACGGCATCTACATCACCTCACTTTCCTTATACAACAACGTCAGCTACAACCAGGTGTACAACAATACGAACAGCGGAATGGTCGTCAGTGACGCGGACAACGCCGCTATCTTCGACAACGAAATCACCATGAATAACGTATATGGCGTCTATACCAACAGCGAAAACACCACCATAGTCGGCAACGATGTGAACTATAGCACAGATACTAGCGTATACCTCGACTCCGCCGTCAACACCATTATCCTGGATAATATCATCAACGGCGCCAGCAACTCTAACGTCTATGTGTTTGACAGCACCAACACCAACATCATCAACAACTGGATCAACTTCAGCGGAGTCAACATCATGCTGAATCAGAGCGACCAGACGTTTGTCGTGAACAATACCATCCGGCCTTACACTGCTGCTGGTGCCGCTTTGATGGCCTTTGAGTCGAACAATAACGCGTTCGCTGATAACGACATCACCAGCGTCACTGGCGGTATCGTAGTCACGAATTCAACCAACACCGTCTCTACCAATGACAGTGTCACCGGCTCAGGCCCTTCATCAGTGGGTGTCGGGCTGTTGAACGCCACCAACACGACGTTCACCAACATCACGATAAGGTATAATGCCCGGGTCGGCCTCGGCGTCGTGGCATCGAACCTTACCTCAGTAGAGAGGAGCCACTTTTTCAATAACGATATAGATCTCCAGGTGGACCATGAAAACTATGTCCTCCCCGGGCCGTTCATCTTCAACCTCACAGAAACGATATTCGACAATCCTGCAGGCGACTACACGAACTTCACCAACCTGTCCATAAACGACAGCGTGGAGCTCAACTCCAATTACCGTATCACCTGGTCTACCAATGATACCGCCCTGCCCACCGGCTACGCCAGCTTCGCAGAGAAGCTCGTGAACATAACCAACCGCACTGCCGGGGTCTCGATAGATAATATAGTATGGCACTGGACCGATGACGAGGTCACTGCAGGTGGCTATGACGAATCCGCATTCGAGCTGTGGAAGTACAACGGAACGTGGAACATGCTCAACGGCACTCCTGAAATCACAGCTGACACCCTCAGCCTGTCAGACATGAATCCGTCCAGCGACTATACTATACTGGAGAACAGGAACTGTCCGGTGATAAACACTTCCATAACCTACACCATGGCCAACGATTTCGCCGGTGCGCCGAACGACGCTTCGGAGATTTCGCCCGGCGCCATGGCATGCGTGAAGATAGCCGCATCAGACGTTATATTCGACTGCGACGGCTATGACATAACGAATGATGGCACCAGTCTGGCCTATGGTATCCTGCTCAACGGCTCATTGACCAATGTCATAGTGCGGAACTGCGGGAACATCTCTTCCTACGACAAAGGCATATTCGTCTTCGAGTCCAATGACAGCATAATAGACAACGTCACTGTCAACAGCAGCACGGAGTTCGGTATCCATATCCGTGGCAGTTCCAATGACACGATAAGAAACAGTGAAGTGCTGTCCACCACAGGAGCGGGGGTTTATGTCTCCGCGTCCAACGATACCACCATATTCAATGTCAGCTCGCACGACAATACAGGCGTAAAATATGGTTTCTTTTTCGAGTTAGCGAATCGCAATAACGTTACGGACAGCATAGCTTACAACAATCCCAATGGATTCGGGATACAAGGAAGCAGCGACAATCTGCTTACCAGCAATATCGCCCGCGACAACACTCGCTATGGGTTCAGTATCAGTAGCGTAACCTACAGCAACTTCACCAACAACACTGCCAACAACAACAGCAGAGACGGCTTCTTTGCGTCTAGCTCGGACTACAACAACCTCACCAACAACACCGCCTACAATAACACCTGGAGCGGCATCGCGCTTTCTGCGTCCAGTGGCAACAACCTCACTGGCGATGTGGCGTATGACAACTTCCAGAACGGCTTCTATCTCTCTAGCAGTTCAGTCGGCAACAACCTCACCGACAATGTCGCGCATGACAATCAGGGCGTCGGTTTCCAGCTATCCTCGAGTTCCAATGGCAATGCCCTCTTCAACAACACTGCCTATATCAACCAGCAGAACGGGTTCATGCTCGACTCCGGGTCCGACAGCAACAACCTCACCAACAACACCGCCTACAGCAACAGATATAACGGCTTCACGCTGCAGGTCGCCAACAACAATAACCTCATCAACAACACCGCCCGCGACAGCATCCTGGCGAACGGTTTCTATCTCCTGGTGAGTTCGACTGGCAACAACCTCACTGACAATGTGGCGCATAACAACCTCGACACCGGCTTCTTGCTGTTCTCGACTTGCAACGACAATACCCTCTTCAACAACACTGCCTACAGCAACTCGCAGACCGGCTTCAGATTAGTCTCGTCCGACAGCAACAACCTCACGAACAATACTGCCTATAGCAACTACAACGGCTTCACGCTGCAGACCGCCAACAACAATAACCTCATCAACAACACCGCTCGCGACAGCACGGTGTTGGGCGGCTTCTATCTCCAGGTGGGTTCAACCGGCAACACCCTCACTGGCAATGTCGCGCATGACAATCCATCGCACGGTTTCAGCGTAGTGGGTTCTTCCGACGCCAACAATCTGACGAGCAACACTGCATATTCCAATGCTGGCACCGGTCTGTATGTCGAAGGATCACAGGGCAACAATGCGACTGATAACAGGGCACACGACAACCAATACGGCTTCGGTGTAGCAACAGGCGCGACCCTCAATTACTTCGGCCTGGACCTTGCTTATGAAAACGTCGCAGGCTTCCATGTAGACAATGCCGATGCCAACACGTTCGTGGACAACGAGGCCCACAACAACACCCAGGACGGCTTCTACATAGATGTGAATGACGACTACAACAACTTCACGTCCAACAACGCCTACTACAACGACCGGTACGGCTTCTATGTCGCCTTCTCCACATTCAACAACTTCAGCGTGAACCAGGTATATGTCAACGACCAGGCTGGTTTCTTCCTTGACAACGCCGACTCAAACAGCTTCCTGGGCAACGAGGTCTATTACAACAGCGAGGATGGCATCAGCCTCTCAGCATCTGACGGCAACACATTCGCAAGCGACCAGGCGTACAACAACAGCTGGGAAGGCGTCTATGTGCTAAATTCCCAAAACAACCAATTCAGCGACCTTTCGTCCCACAACAATACCTATGCGGGGGTCTATCTGGACACCAGCCCATGGAACAATTTCACGGATTCCGTGGCGTACAGCAACGGCTGGGACGGCTTCAGATTCTCTGCTAACTCTAATTCCGTCCGGGCGGATGGCTGCACTGCATATGATAACGATGATAACGGCTTCAATGTGGACGTCTCGACAAGCGTAATCATCAACGACAGCGAAGCATACGACAACGTGAACGGCTTCCGCATGCGCCAGGATTCAAGCAACATCATCGATTCAGTGGCGCACAACAACGCCCAGGACGGCTTCCACCTGGAGTCGAGTGCCTGCAAACTCATGAATACGACCGCACGTGACAATGGTCTGCGCGGCGTCTATGCAGAGGATTCCCAGGCGATCGTGGCACCACAGGCATTCTTCTACAACAATGCCTATGACCTGGTGCTGAACGCGACCACGGCAACGCCGAGGCAGTTCAACATGAGCAACGGCATGTTCCTCAATCCGAGCGGCACCCTTGAGAACTATACTACATTGTCCATAAACGACAGCCTGCAAAACCAGGCGTATTTCGTGAACTGGACCTCGTACACCTCTGCTCTGCCAACCTGGCGCATCAGTTTCGAGCAGAAGTTCGTGGACATAGCAGCCATGGCCGGCGCCCCATCGCTTGATTCAGTGGTATGGAGTTGGACCGCTGGCGAGCTCGTCGGCTACAATGAGAACATGTTCGAGCTGTGGAAGTACAATGGCACCTGGTCCGGCATCAACTACGCCCCTGACACGGTCGCCCATACTTTCACCATGACCGACATGAACCCTGCCAGCATCTACGGCATCCTGGCGGATGTCGAGCCTGATGAACCTCCTGATGGTGGAGGGGACGAACTCCACGTAAGCTTTGACAGCACCTGCGATGGCAATGTTGTGACTGTCACCAGCGGCGGTCCCGTCTCCGGAGCCACAATCGAAGTGGACGGCGACCCGATAGGCACCACCGGCTCAAGCGGACAAATCTCATTCGAAGGCTGTGACATGACCTATGTCACCATACATGCCGAGAAGAGCGGATATACGAGCGATTACGTCACTGTAGATACAATGACCTGCGACGAATTAGCTGCATGCGCAGCCTGCGTGGATGACACGGACTGCCCCTTGGGCTACATGTGCCTTGAAGGGGAATGCATACCCGAGGAATGCACGCCAGAATGCCCTGCGGATTACACGTGCACAGCCGGCGAGTGCGTATGCGACTTCGCCTGCTGCGCTGACGGGGACTGCGGTGAGACCGAGACCTGCGTCGATGGCGCGTGCGTCGAAGAGTTCGAATGCACTTCTGATTCGGACTGCGATGGCGCATCCTACTGTGATATAACCGAAGGCGCGTCCGGCGGAAGCTGCAAGGACGTACCCGGCCAGTGCGGCTATGCAGCCAACCACACCTGGGTGCAGTACGAATGCGGCGATGAGGTGGGTTGCGCGGTCTGCCCGATAGGAAAAATCTGCGCCAATCACGTCTGCGCTGGCGAGGACCTGGTCTGCCCGAAGAGCGGCCTTGTAGGGGACAACAAGACCTGCACGGCCACCTGCACGCAGTGTCCTTACCAGATAACCGATCCTACAGGCAAGAAATACAATGGCATAAGCGGCAGCGATGGTAAGTTCGTCCTGCCCCTGAACACGAAAGGCAACTACACTGTGGCCCTTGTGGGTGATGCAGGAGTCGTCTTCAAACAGATAACCGTTGAGGCATTGCCCCGAGCCGGCCCTGGCGAGGAGCAGCCACCTGCCCTGATAAGCCCAGAGATGGCATCGCTTTGCGGGATACTCATTCTGCTTTTGCTATTGATACTCCTGGTGATATACTGGAGAAGCAAGCAAAAGGGGCATGAGAGGAAGTTCAGCAGAGAGTAATCCTTTCTTTTTTATTATTTTATTAGAACAAGACGCCCTTTCGACGACGTTTCGTCCAGGGCGGATAATTTTAAGAAAAATCGCCCCAACCGCGATTTGAACGCGGACAGCAACCTATCTGTGCGCCTTTTTACTGCCCGTTTTTGGGCACATTTCTACTAAAAAGGTGCATCGCAGGGTTGCGTCCTATCTGGCAAGATACGGCCTACGGCCGGATCCCAATCCAGGTTAGACTATTGGGGCTCGAATGACGCTTAGCGAATATCTTTAAATATGTATGGATTTTAAATTAATCCTGCTCCTTGTGAGGAACATCTCTGAACCAGGAGCGCGATTTAAGGCATTTCTTTTGAGTCAGGTGGTATGTTGAAACGATGCGTAACGTGCGGAAAGAATACAAAGGACTTCGCCGAGTTCCCCTGCCCTGAATGCGGGGAGAAGCTTGTGCGATGCCACTACTGCAGGGAGAACAAGAACAAATACAGCTGCAAATGCGGCTTCACAGGTCCATAGGTGTGCGCATGGAATACAACGTAGCTGCTCAAGTCAAGATTTATGTGGATGACCCGGCCGCCATGGCCGAGGTGAAAGCTGGGATAGAGAAGGTAGTGAAGGTCCAGCGGTTCTCTGAGGAGGATGTCGGATTCGGCATCAAGGTCCTCAAGGCCACCTTGCTTCTCACGGACTCCGAAGGCGCCATGGACAAGCTGGAGGAAAAGATACGCGCAGTCAAGGGTGTGAGCGAGATCGAGGTGGAAGAAGTCGGCAGGGTGTGATCATATGGCTGGAAAAAAACCTGAGAAAATCGAGAAGAAACCTATTACCAAGAAGCCCGTGAAGGAGGAAGCAGAGCACTTCAGGGGAATCGTGCGCATAGCAGGAAAGGATGTGAAGGGTCAAGTGAACCTTCTCCGCGCCCTCCGCGCGGTCCGCGGCATAAGCCACACGTTGGCCGTTTCCGCAGCCGTCGCCATAAAGAGGGACCTTTCCATAGATCCGAACGGCCGTGTCGGTGACCTTACCGAGGCGCAGATAGAGAGCATAGATCAGCTGCTCTACAGCCTCCAGGACCATGGCGTTCCGGCCTATCTCATGAACCGCTGCTCTGACTTCAACAGCGGCGTCAACAGGCATGTGATCATGAACGACCTCCTTTTCGAGACCACGCAGGATCTCGAGAGGGAAAAGAAATCCTACAGCTGGAAAGGCTACAGGCACACTTATGGCCAGAAAGTCCGCGGCCAAAGGACGAGGAACACAGGCAGGACCGGAATGGCGGTCGGTGTGTTGAGAAAAGCGATCATAGCTGCCCAGGGTGGAGCAGTAGCAGGCGCGAAGCCCGGAGCTCCAGGAGCTCCAGCGGCTGCGGCGGCAGCCCCGGCAGGAAAAGCTGCCCCAGGCGCGAAGCCAGCCGCACCATTGTCGCCAGCAAAGGCGGCGTCGGCCAAGGCTGCTTCGGCAGCCAAGCCAGCGGAAAAGAAATGAGGTGTTCACATGGGTGATCCAAGAAGACTTCGGAACAAATATGAGCGTCCCAAGAAGCTATGGGATGTGGATAGGCTGACCCAAGACAAGGCGCTGAAGGCAGAATATGGCCTAAGGAACATGCGCGAGTTGTGGAGGGCCACGGCAAACCTCAAGAAGTACAGGAGAGAAGCGAGAAGGCTCCTTTCTCTCACCGAGGATGCCCGCCGCGACGATGCCACGAAGATACTCAAAAGGCTCGC
>JAQTOF010000015.1 GCA_028713495.1 Candidatus Iainarchaeum sp. | reverse complement strand
CCGACACCGCATTTCATGTATCTCTCCAGGCTCACTTGGCACTCTATCTTCCTGGTCTTGCATTCCTGCGCCACAGCCATCATCATCCTCTCAGGGCCGCAGGCATAGACGCATGACACTCCCCCTGCGGCAAGCAACGGCCCCAATTCTGCCATCACATTGCCCTTCTTGCCGCGCGAGCCGTCATCAGTGGTAACCAACACCTGGTCGCACCACTGGCCAAGCCATTTCTCATATATTATATCGCGTTCGCTCCTAGCCCCTATCACGGCTATCGTTTTCACCCCGGCCTTCTTGGCTGTTTTCGCCAGGAAATGCAACGGCACGATGCCATAACCGCCACCTACCAGCAAAATCCGTTTCGTGTTTTTCGCTATGGCGAATGGCTTTCCCAATGGCCCTCGGTATGAGAGCGCATCTTTGTTTTTCAATCCGCATATCGCGCCAGAAACCTTCCCCACATTCGCGACCGATATGGTCAATGGATCGTCATTGCCTATGCTTATCGGCTTCTCGCCCACCCCTGGCACCCACACCATGATGAACTGGCCCGGCTGTGCATCCAGCTTCGCATCCAACTCTAGCGTCTTCACCCTGTAATTCTCGTCGCTGGTTTTCTTCACCGAAGCGGTCTTCATCGGCCGTTTTATCGTGAAATCACTCATTGGCAGCACCTATCAGTTCCTTGACGCTCTTATGTCCGTTCTTGTTCATCCAAGCTTCCATCTCCTTGGCCATCTCACCGAATACCTTCGGTCCACGGTAGTAAACAGCAGTTCCGACGCCCACGAACCCGGCTCCTGCCATGATCATCTCTATGGCATCCTCGCCGTTGTTCGCTCCTCCTGTCCCAATTATCGGTATGTCTACTGCCTGATAAATGTCATATATGCACCTGACCGCTATGGGTTTTATAGGCGGCCCGCTCAGTCCGCCCATGCCGAATCCGAGGATTGGTCTTTTCCTAATGAGGTCTATCTTCATCCCTGGTCCGAGCGAGTTGCCCATGTTTATGGCATCAGCCCCTGCTTTCTCAGCCGCTTCCGCGACCTTCACTTCGCCAGGCACAGAAGGCGATAGTTTTACTATGAGCGGCAGTTTCGTCCTCTCCTTTATCGCGTTGGTTATAGCTGTCACGCATTCCGGGGTCCCTTGGCCTGCCATCATACCATAACCAGGCGTGTGCGGGCAGGATATGACCGCCTCAACTGCAGCGGCATTGAGCGCTTTCTTCGCATCTTCTACCTTGGCTGCCAGCATGCCGAACTCTTTCTCATCCTTCCCGACGATGCTTATTATCATCGGTTCGCTGCGTTTCCATCCAGAGAACTCCCCCAGGCCAGCTTCTATCCCTGGATTCGGATAGCCCATTGCATTGAGCAGGCCACATTCAGTCTCCACGATATTCGGACCGTCATGGCCCTTCCTAGGCTCCAGCGTCAGCGACTTGGTCGTCACAGCGCCGCATCCGTTCTCGCACACGCTCCCAAGGCTCGCCCTGGTCATACCCAGCACGCCTGATGCGAGGATTAGGGGATTCTTCATCTTCTTGCCGAACATGGTCGTCTCTATCATGCTAACCATCCAAAGTGGCCTTGAAACAAATAAAACAGTTCCGCTTCCGCAGCACCTTTTTAAAGTTTAATATTGATTGCAAAGCCATGGTTGGGAGACACATCTTAGTACTGATAGCGATTGGAATGCTTGTTTTCGGTTGTTTCGCTCCGCCAAGCGGAGGCCCCACGGGGGCTGAGACGGGCGGGACTGGTGCGGCTGGCAGCGGCATTGTCGGCGGAGGCGCAGGAGCCACTGGTGGCCAGACAGGCGGCACCGGTGCAACTGGCGGAGAAACCGGAGCCACAGACGGCCAACAGGGCGGCGATCAGACCGGAAGCGCAGGCCAGGACCTTGTAGGCAAGACCTACGACGAGCTCTTGGGCCTGGAAATCCCGATGCAGTGCGACATGACCATGACATCCGACGGACAGACCACAACGATTAGAATATATATGAAGAACAGTGGCGAGATGCGTAACGAGATTACATTAGAAGGAGTAAGTATGTGCACTAAGATGATATCCATCATGAAAGGAAACACTATCTACAGCGGTTGCGAGGGGGAGAAATACCCACCTGGGTCATCCTCATCCTGCGACTGGCTAACGACTGTTATCGAGGAGACAAATGCAACCGCTGGTACTTCGCAGCCATCTGACTACAGTAATGTTCCGGCCACACAAATAAACTGCGTGCCATGGGTGCCTGATGATTCAAAATTCGCCACACCAGGACATGTCTGCACGCAGGAGGATTTGATGAACGAGATGATGAACCAGTATAATTAGTCTCATATGGCGGGGGCCACCATTCCACCCACCCATCCCTCCTTTTGGTATTGGTGGTATCCCCCCATTATTTTCCTCTTCCGCATTCTGTACATCACCCTTATAAACTCCAGAAAATGTCAGCGTGTTTATATTCTTTTCTTTGGTAATCGTATTGCAACTGAAAGGCGGGGGAACGACGATGTTCGATGACATCATAAAAGCTGCTAAAGGCGGGGGCGAGCAGCAGCCTAAGAATGAGGCCGCAGCTAAGCCTATCGATATGGAAAACTCGAATATCCGCATTGCCGTCCTTGGTGTCGGCGGTGCAGGATGCAATTGCGTGAACAGGATATTCCAGAGCAACACCAAAAGCGCCAGGACCATTGCGATAAACACAGACGGAAAACACCTCAACATGGTCGGCTCCAACAAGAAGATACTGCTAGGCAAGACCATCACGCGCGGGTTGGGCGCAGGAGGCGATACCACTATCGCCAAGAAATGCGCAGAAGTGGACCGCGACATGCTCAAGAAGGAGATCGGCGAGAACGAGCTCGCCTTCGTATGCGCAGGTATGGGCGGTGGAACAGGTGGCGGAGCAGCCCCTGTGATCGCCCAGATCGCCAAGGAGCAGGGCGCCATAGTGGTGGCCATGGTGACCTATCCATTCGCCCTTGAGAGGGTGAGGTTGAAGAAGGCCCAGACGTCGCTCCAGGAGCTTGTGAAAGTCTGCGATACTGTCGTCGTGATAGACAACAACCGCCTCGCTTCCTATGTGCCCAACCTGCCTGTTACCAAAGCGTTCGAGCTGGCTGATTCCATCACCACAAGGGCGGTCACAGGCATCTCAGACACTATCATGTTCCCGAGCCTGATAAACGTGGACTATGCAGACGTCCAGACCGTGATGCAGGGTGGCGGCCTTTCCATGATATCGCTCGGCAATGGCTCTGGCCATGACAAGGTCGAGAACGTGGTCAAAGATACGCTGGAACATCCGCTGCTTGATGTGAACTACGAGGGGGCCAAGGGCTGCCTCGTCCACCTTGAGGGCGGACCTGACCTCAGCCTAGGCGATGCCATCAAGGCAGGCGAGCTCCTCACCCAGAGCTTCGATGAGGGAGCCAATGTCAAGATGGGCGCCAGGATAAACTCCACGCTCAAGGACTCCATAAGGATAACAGCCATAATCACAGGCGTCAAATCGCCTTACATACTCGGAAAAGGTGCCAGTGCGGAAGCCTCTGAGGCAGCAAGCTCTGGCGACCTTGAATATCTCTGAAAAGTTGGTGGCTTTGTGTTTGTCTCCTTTGAACTACCGGTATTCATAGCCTGGCTGGCAGTGTCCAGCCTGATCCCTGGAGCCATACTGTCTTTCTCTCTTTTGAGGAAAGAGGAACTGACCAAGCTCGAGAAGCTGTTCATAGGCTTCGGGCTCGGCATCATCCTCCTGCCGCTCATTCCATTCATCGCCTATCTGGTCTTTGGCATAACATTCAGCTACACGATAGCCCTTGCGTCAGTGGCGATCCTGTATATCCTGGCCCTTGTCGCGTTCTTCCTGAATAGGACCTATGAAGACCTGGTCCTGCCCAAGGAAGGCCTCAAGCTCGCAATGCCTGAAACCCCTATGGAAGCCATCAGGAACTACGGCATTCCCCTGCTCCTTCTCCTGCTCATGGCTTCAAGCTACATGATAAGGGTCAGCACCTACAGCCCTGTGTTCCAGGAGTTGGACCCCTATTATTACACAGATGCCGCGCAGCAGCTGCTCACCATGGGGGAGAACCCATGGGATGATCAGACAGCCTGGTATCCAGAGATGCAGGTCAGTCACAGGATAGTTCCGGCGCTTTCCTACCTGGAGGCCACCTGGTATTCGCTCTACACCTCGGGTGCTGATTACAGCAACATGCTCCTTGCGGTCGTCGCATCCATGTACCCGCCCATCGCCGCGGTGCTTGCCATCTTCTTCATCTATCTCCTTGTTTCTGCCGCAGTCGGCCGCGAATGGGGATTCATATCAGCAGGCATCGCAGCCTTCGTGCCCACGTTCATATACAAGCTCGCAGCAGGCGAGCAGGAAGTCCAGCCCTACGCATTCTTCGCATTGATGTTCTTCTTCGCCATGTACGTCCTTTCATTGAAGAAAGGTGGCATGAAATTCCCTGTGCTCGCCGGCATCGGCTTTGCCGCCGTGGCATTGGGAAGCAGCTCGCAGATACTCGCTGCCATAGCGGTGATACTCTTCACCGTCATCCAAGCCATGCTGCTGTTCCTCAGAGACAAAGACGCAGCAAGCCTCAAGGAACTGCTGCGCATGAACGTCATCATTTTCGTGATTGGTCCGCTCCTAGGCAGCGCGATCCTGAAAGACATGTTCAGCCTCGGCACCCCGTCGCTTAGCATAATCGCGGCTTTCGTCATGCCACTCGCATTCACGGCTGTCCTTTATCTGATCAAGACCAAGGTCAATGGCCGCTCAGCGGCCACTATGGCCCTTGCCGCCATCCTCCTGATAGGCCTTGCCGCCTACGCGTTCACTCCTCTGGGGGGTTATATCAAAACCATGGGGAAGGGCGGTTTTGAAATCGCGAAATACAATACGCCGCTGGATCGTACGATCGCGGAGCAGGGGCTGGCAGGAGACGATTTCAGCGGACAGATCGGCTTCATAGCAGAGAGCTATACTCTGCCTACTGTCTTCGATTCTGTCGGCGCGGTATTCAATGCCATCATCTATGTCGTTCTCTTCCCGTTCTGGCTTGTCGCGAATGCAGTCCTCGCCCTAGTCGTCCAGGCAGCCAACATTTTCCTGGACAGTAGCGTTGAATTCACTACCAAGGCAGTCAGTTTCCTGATGTTCTGGCTGTTCTTCTTCTGGCTCGCCCTTGCATTGTCCGCATTGAGGTTCATCAAGAAAGAAGACGACGCCATGTTCATATTCTTCCTGGCCATCGTCATGCCGCCTCTTCTGGTCGGCCTGATAAAGGCGAAATACACGATCTATGCCGGTGTGCTTTTGGCCGTCGCGATAGGCTTCGCCCTTGGCCAGGCGACCCGTTTCCTGGACAGCTACATCAAGGACAAGGAGATCGAATCCTATGTCAATCTCGCGCCGTTCGCCATAGGAGTCGGCCTCATACTATTCCAGTTCCTGCACATGGGTTTCGCCCCATCCCTTCTTTGGGGCTCTTCACAGACGCTCTACCAGAACGATCCTGATGCCCTTGCGGCCAAATTCGAGACATTCTGCTCCATAAGCAATGATGCAGAGGTCTGTGCTGCAGCCGCCGACCCGAAAGGCTACGCGTCCCAGGGTACGAATTACCAATATAGCTCCAAGCTGTGCCTGCTTTCGGTCTTCTCTAACTATTCATATATCAACAATCCCGATGCCGCCCCATCCTGGGAGACGCAGTCAGCATATTTCCGCTGCCTCAGGCTCTCAGACTACTGGATAGACTCGATGGAGTGGATAAAGGACAGCACACCGCCAGGATCGCGCATAATCTCATGGTGGGACTATGGCCACTGGATAAACTTCTTCGGCCAGCGCAATGCTGTCATCAGGAACGAGCACGTCTCGCACACCATGATAGGCGCCGTGGCGCATGGCTACACCGACGCATCTCCTGAAGAACTGAAGGGATGGATGAAGGCGCACGATGTGAAATACGCGTTGTTCGACATGGAGCTTGTCGCCGGAGGCGGACAGTTGGGCGGAAAATACGGCGCCCTGAACTACCTCTCCTGCGCCTGGGATAACCAGACCAACGTGTCATATGCTCCTGGCGAGTCGCAATGCGAAGCCGACCATCTCTGGGAGACGGTATTCATCTCTTCCAACCCATGCACGATCTCATCCCTGACAAACAAGACCGGCTACACGGCATATGAGATGTACCTCGGCTCGACCTACCTGTCTTATTACCCAAGCTTCTGCATCAGTCCTGCGGACCCGAACGCCATAGCATATTGCAGGGATGCCATCCGCGCGGTGCCAACCTACTGCGTGGGTGAAGCCATGATGGCGGATGGCAGTTCATCGGTGGCCACATATTACCTGGACAAGACCTACCCGAACGGTGATCTCAAGCTCAGCAAAGGCCTCCTGCTCATGCCATACCAGCTCCAGACGACCTCCCACATGGGGCCGGTCACAGGAGCGACGATTTTCTACACCAAAGACGCGATGTGGCTGGAGAACGGGGAGGTGAAGTCTGGCTACGAGGACAGGAAGGGCAAGTTCTATGACTCGGCCCTTTACCAGGCATTGTTCCTGAACGAGCTGCCTGGCTTTAAGCTGGTTTACACCACGCCCAGCGGCGCGGTCAAGATCTACGAGATAGAGGAATGACATGTACTCCAAGAAGATAGCCGCGATGCTGAAGAAGAATACCGGCGTAGGGGACAGGGTGAAGGTCCTATCGGCCGGAACCGAGTTCCAGGGCACCATCATGCCGAGGCCCCTGGGAGGCGACTCGTCGATCCTTGTGATAAAGCTGGACAACGGCTACAACATAGGCATCAGGCCAGAATCCATCGAGCTCCTGGAGAAGTCCCCGCCTAAGCCTGCGCTTCCGCCCAACGGAGAGGAGAAGGTGAAAGGCGGCATAGCCATACTGGGCTGCGGCGGCACCATCGCATCCAAGATAGAGTACAAGACCGGAGCGGTCTATCCCTCCATAACCCCGCGCGAACTCCGCCTTGCATTCCCTGCCTTGAAAAGATGGAACGTCCATTCACGGCGCATCTTCTCACTCCTTTCCGAGGACATGAGCGCGTACCACTGGCGCCTGCTCGCAGATGCCATCGAGGAGGAGATAAAAAGCGGGAGCGAAGGCGTGGTAGTCATGCACGGCACCGATACCATGACCTACACCGCTGCGGCCATGAGCTTCATGCTCCAGAACCTTCCGGCGCCGGTGGTATTCGTCGGGGCGCAAAGAAGCGCGGACAGGCCGTCCAGCGAGAACGAGATGAATATGCTGAACGCCGTGTTCTCTGCCAGCCAGAACCTGGGCGAGGTGGCTGTCTGCATGCACGCCACCACCAACGATGACTACTGCCACCTGCACCGCGGAACAAGGGTCCGCAAGATGCACACGTCAAGGCGGGATGCGTTCCACTCCATCGGTTCACAGCCTCTGTTCGCAGTGGATTACCGGACCGACCGCTTCGAGGCCCTGGCGGAATGCAGGAAAAGAAACGATTCGGGTTTAGTGGCGAAGAAAGAGATGAACGACAACGTGGCCCTCATCTATGCCCATCCCAACATCAAACCCAAGTTCATATCCAAGCTCGATGATTATGACGGCGTCGTCCTTGTAGGCACAGGCCTCGGCCATGTGCCTGTCAACGCCTTCGATGACAAAAATGTCCACGGCATAATAAAGCCTCTAAGGGAGCTCATAGATTCCGGCATCCCGGTGGTCATGAGCAGCCAGTGCATATCTGGCAGGATATGCCTTCGCATCTACTCCACAGGCCGGCTCCTCATGGATGCCGGCGTCATAGGAGACGGGGCAGACTGGACGCCAGAAGCAGCATATGTCAAGCTCTGCTGGGCCCTTGGCCAGACAAAGGACACGAAGGAGATAGAAAAACTCATGATGACCGACATTGCAGGCGAGATGACCCGGCGCTCGGCTCTTGGTGAATTCTGATGAAGATAGGCATAGAGATACATCAAAGGCTGGATACCACCAAGCTGTTCTGCGACTGCAGATCAGCCCTGGCCGATGATGCCAAACCTGACGTTTCCATACAGCGCAGGCTCCACCCGGTGTTCAGCGAACTTGGGGAGGTCGACCAGGCCTCCCAGACCGAGTTCGCCAAAGGCAAGCTGTTCAAATATCAGGTTTTCAACTCAAGCAACTGCCTCGTGGAGACAGATGAGGAACCGCCCAAGACGCTGAATCTGGAAGCTTTGAAGATCGCGCTCCAGATCGCCATCCAGCTCAGAGCCTCTCCGGTTGGTGAGGTCCACATCATGAGGAAGATGGTCATAGACGGCAGCAACACCGCCGGCTTCCAGAGGACCGCGGTGGTGGCGATGAACGGCCACATCGGCAGCTCCAAAGGGGGCATAGGCATCCCGCTCATAGCCATAGAGGAAGAGAGCGCAGGAATCGTGTCGGCATCTGATTCAGAGGCGGTCTACAGGTTGGATCGTCTTGGCATACCTCTGGTGGAGATAACGACCACGCCGGACATCAAGGACGGCGCCCACCTGGTGGAGGTCGCTGAGAAGATAGGCATGATACTCCGCACCACAGGCAAGGTGGCAAGGGGTATCGGAACCATCAGGCAGGATGTCAACATATCCACAGAAGGCGGCGCGAGAGTGGAGCTGAAGGGCGCGCAGGACCTGAAGATGCTGCCCAAGCTCGTGGAGAATGAAGAGAAGCGCCAGCTGGAGCTGGTGAAGATACTGACAGAGCTCAGGAGCAGGAAAGCGATCCCTGTGAAGAACCAGATAGCAGACGTCACATCCATATTCCAGAGTACCAAGGCGGCCATCCTCTCATCAGGCCTTAAGGCAGGCGCGTCTGTGCTCGCCCAGAAGATGCCTGCGCACAAAGGCATGCTCGGCCGTGAGATACAGCCCGGGAAGCGCTATGGCACCGAGCTCAGCGACTATGCCAAGAAGGCAGGAGTGAAGGGCATCATCCACAGCGATGAGGGCATGGAGAAATACGGGATAACGAAAGAAGAGGAGTCAGCGCTCAGGAAGGAGCTTGGCATGGATGGCGACGATGCATTCATGCTCGTGGTGGCTCAAAAAGCCCAGGCTGAAGCCGCGATCGGCTATGCACTGGAGCGGGCCAACATGGATTCCATACCAGAGGAGACAAGAAGGGCCAATCCGGATGGCACATCCACATTCATGCGGCCTATTTCAGGCAAGGCCAGGCTCTATCCTGAGACCGATGTGCCCCCGCTTACGATAGATGAAGAGCTGCTCGATTCAATCGAGACCGGCGAATCCCTTGAGGATAAGAAGAAAAAACTTGAGAAGATGCTCAACAAGGAGATGGCCGGCAGGATAATCAAGTCCAGGCACCTCCACGTATTCGAGAAACTCACTGCTGCTGGCGCAGACCCCATGCTTGTGGCAGCCACACTGGAGGACACTCTTGTGTCGCTCAGGAGGGAAGGCATCGAGTTCAAAGAAGTGGAGAGCACGCTCGTGGAGATGTTCGCAGAGTACAAGAAAGGCTCTTTTGTCAAGGCTGCCATACCCGAGGTCCTGAAAGGCATGGCCAAGGGGGCCAGGGTGGAAGCGGTCCTGAAGGTCTTCAGGCTGCAAAAGATCACCGGAGACGCGCTCGAGAAGATCGTCTCGGAATGCGGCTATGATATGACCAAAGTCATGCAGAAATACCGCCTCCAGGCCGACCCTGCAGAAGTGGCAGCCATCATAAAGAAGCCAAAGACGTCCTCAGACTACGTGTGACATATGGCCAATCCATGCTCATTCTGCAAGGCCGAATGTTGCAAAAGCTATACCATAACCGCCACAGCGTTCGATATCTTGCGTGCCATGCAGCGTACCGGCCGGTCCCATGAAGAATTCGCCTCTCTCCACCAGGCCAGGCTGCTTGCCTTCGATCCAGACATGACCCTGGACATGGAAGACGACTCCTGGATATACACCCTCGGCTTCAGATCGCATCCATGCGTCTTCCTCAAAAATGACCGGTGCGCGATCCACGATTGCGCTCCAATGGCGTGCCGCAGGTTCCCGTTCACGCTCGCAGGCGAACTCAACACCAGATTCTGTCCCATTCCCTCGCAACTCGTCTTTCGTTTCAGGAGCCCGGACGTGCCTGCAGACAAGATGACGCACGAGCTCGAGGCGCATAAGAAGATAGTCAAGGAATGGAACAAGAAGCCTGGCAAGAAGAGCGAATGCATCGGTTTCCTGCTGGAGAAAGCGCGGGCTATTCAAGCGTCTGTTCCGTGAGGCGGTCCACCACGCCCACGCCCTGCGTCAGGTGTTTCCCAATAATCTCCACGATTGTCCATATAGAATCGAAGAAGCTGCCATCGGTATGTATAGCCAGCCTGCTGTGGCAAGCATCCCGTGTTATCGCAGCCACATTCGCCTCTTTTTTCCTGGTGAACTTCCTGCCATTGCTGTAATCCGCTTCGTCTGCAGAAGGCACGATTCTTTTACGGCCCAATTTGTACCATCCGCCCATTACAGGAAGATCGGTTATGGGCACAACACGGTCTTCAGGCACATTAAGGTAGACCTCTCTTCCATCCGGATACTGGAAATCAGAATACCTCAGACCCCGGATCTGCAGGGCGATGTTCTTCTCTCCCCTATACTGGCCTGTAGGGAGCAGAAGCCTCCGGCCGCTTTCCTTGTGCTCAGCCACTACAAATTCCTCGAAATTCCTGCCTGGCATCTCATAGGCCAGGGCGCAGTCCACAGGGAACCTGAAGCATGTCAGGAAACGCATCCAGTTATCATGCTCAATGTCGCTGAGCACCGAATCCGCTACCCGCGGCCTCACTACCCTCACTTTCGGCTCATGGGTCTCATTGTAGCTTTCCACAGCCCGGTAGGTATCTATGATCGGTATGCGGCGTTGCTTATCGAATGTCTCCATGACACCCAGGACCACCTTTTTATTGCCGTGGCTGAACCTGCCGAGCGGTTTCACCTGCCATGTCGCTGGAATCAGGATACTTCTCATTAGCCTTACACCTGGTTGTCATGCTCTATTGTGGGATTTAATATGGCATCGAGTTTTTAGCGCTTTCCCCTGCGCTTTTCTGAGCATCTTGCGAGGATAGCTATCGCCTCCTCATCCTCGACCTGCCTGAAGTCCTCATAAAACGCTCCTATGGCGAAGAACGGCGTAGGTTGCATCAGGCAGACGACCTCATCAGCCTCGCCAGCAATCCTTGCGAGCGATTCAGGAGGAGCCACAGGCACAGCCACCACTATCTTCGCAGCGCCCATCTTCCTGACTACATGTACCGCAGCGATCATGGTGCTTCCAGTCGCTATCCCATCATCGATTAGTATCACTGTCTTGCCTTTGATGGCCGGTTTCGCTCTTTTCCCGCGATAGCGCTCGTATCTTTCCTCAACCGCCTTTTCCAGCCTCGCCCGCTGCGCTTCTATATACTCGCCACCAATACCGCTTGCGGCTTCTGGTTCAACGAACCACTCGCCACCTGGTCCGACCGCCCCTATCGCATACTCCTCGCTCATCGGGTGGGGTATTTTCTTTGTCACGATTATGTCCAATGGAGCGCCCAACTCCTGATGAAGAATCTCCCCCATCACCAACGCACCGCGCGGGATTGCGAGAATAATGATATTTTTTTCATTTTTATATTTCGCGAGCGCTTTTGCGAGTTGTTTTCCTGCATCCTCACGGTTCGCGAACATAATAGGCTAATCACAATGAGATTATTTATCCTTGCGCTGCCTGTTCTGGCGCGGAACGAGTATGAGGGCGAGCATCGCACCATTGAACAGCACCACATAGATTGGCAGTATGGCTATCTCAAATACCCAGGTCTCCAATGCGAAGAGGCTCAAGACGCTGGCCACGAAGAACATCGTCCATGTGAGCCTGTCCTCAGAGGCCGGGTCATGCCATATCTTCTTCATGGTCGGCAGATAGCCTATGATGTCTATCAGGATGCCGACGATCAAGGCACTGAACGGTATCCCCGAAACCCACCACAATAGGAGGCCTGAAGCCGCTCCAAGCAAACACAGCCTGTCAAAAGGCGTCCAGCCACCCACCCCATACTTGATGGAAAGCAGCGCAATGACTACCGTGCCCACAGGCAGTGTGAACCAGAACGTGTTCCTGGCTCCGACCGACCAGTAGCTAGCGCATATTATGAAGCCGAGCACAGCCCATATGAGCCAAGTCGCTCTGTTCGGTCTGGTCCTGCCTCTGAAGATGGAACGGATATAAGGGATATACGCCGCTATGGCGATCACGCCAGCAGCGATCCCGAGAAAAGCGCCGTAGTTCATGCGACCCGCCCCTTTCTGCCTTTACCACGCGTTCCGTCTCTTTTCGGTAGATGGAGCAGAGCATTCACTGCGATGGTGAAAACAAGCACATAGACAGGATAGGATGCCATGGCGAGCGTCCATTCCGATATCGCGAAGATGTTGAGGGCATCAGCCACCAGGAAAAGGCACCATGCCAACCGGTCTTCGCTTTCCGGCCTCTCATACGCTTTCCTGAGGGTCGGCAAGAAACCGATCGCATCCACCGCAATGGTCAGATAAAGCGCGAATGTCGGCTCGCTTGTCAGCCACCACAACAACAGTCCAACGCCCGCTCCGAGCAGGCAGAGCAGATCGAGCTTTGTCCACCCTTTTTCCCCGAACCTCAGGGAGAGCGCTGCGACGGCCAATATCCCTATCGCATACGCAGCAGGAACCCAGACGCTATCGCGCGCTCCTGCTGAGAAATAGCTTGCAGCGATTATGACACCCATGACCGCCCAGATGAGCCAGGTGGTCTTGTTGGGCTTAGTGGTCCCTCTGAGCGTGCCGATGATATAAGGGACGAATCCCAAGAATCCAATGGCGCCTGCTGCGATCCCGAACAAGGATTCGTATGCCATATGATTAGCCGCCTGTCTGTTCTGGCTGCTGTTCGGTCTTCCTGACCACTGCGAAGCTGGCCACCTTCTCCCCTTCCCCGAGCTTGATTATCCTCACGCCCTGGGTGTTCCTGCCGATGACCGATATATCCTTCACAGAGGTCCTTATGGCCTGGCCCTTGGAGCTCATGACTATTATCTCATCATTGTCGTCCACTGCCCTGGTGCCGACCACATCTCCGTTCCTACCCTCGGTCTTTATGCTGATGACGCCAGAGCCTCCCCTTCCCTGCACCCTGTATTCATCTATATGGGTCCTCTTGCCATAGCCGTTCTCTGTTATCGTGAGCAAAGTGGGTTTCTTGCAGGTCGCTATTCCCACGACCTCGTCTTCGCCCTCCTTGAACCTGATGCCTATGACTCCCTGGCCGGTCCTTCCTATCTCCCGGGCCTCCTCTTCCTTGAACCTTATGGCCTGGCCCTTCTTGGTGGCTATTATCAGGTCCTGCTTGCCATCCGTCTTCCTGACCTCCACCAGCCTGTCGCCTTCCTTGAGAGTTATGGCTATTATGCCGACCTTCCTGACATTGCTGAAGTTCTCCAGGACAGTCCTCTTGATTATGCCGTTCTTAGTGACCATGCAGAGGTATTCGTTGCTGTCGAACTTCTCCACACCGATCCAGGATGTCACCTTCTCGTCTTTGAGGTCCAGCAGGCTCACCAATGTCCTGCCGGTCGCATACCTGCTCCCTTCAGGCACCTTGTATGCCTTCAGCCAGAATGCCCTACCCTTGTCGGTGAATAGCAGGAGGTAATTGTGGTTCCTGGTGACTATGACGTCCTGCACAAAGTCCTCTTCCTTGGTTGTGCCTATCACTCCCTTGCCACCACGGTGCTGGGACCGGTATTCATCCAAACCGACGCGTTTGACATAGCCGCGGCTGCTTATGACCACGACCACTTCGTCGTTGGGTATCAGCGATTCCACATCGATTTCTTCGCCTTCGCCATCGATGATCTCGGTCCTTCTATCGTCCCCATACCTCTCCTTTATCTCCTTGAGCTCGTTCTTGATTATTTCAAGTATCTTGTTGATATCAGCAAGCACTCCCCTGAGCCCGGTTATCTTCTTCATCAGCTCGGCATATTCGCTCTCTATCTTCGCCTGCTCCAGGGCTATGAGCCTTGAAAGCTTCATCTCCAGTATGGCATTGGCCTGTATCTCTGTCAGGGTATAGCCCTTCATCAAGCCCTTCCTGGCTTCGTCAATATCCTTGGACTTCCGCAGGAACTCCACTATAGGGTCTATGTTCTTCAGGGCTATCCTCAGGCCTTCCAGCACATGCGCCCTGGCCTGCGCCTCCTTCAGTTCGAACTCGCTGCGTTTCCTGACTATCTCCTTGCGGAACTCTATGAACTCGGTTATCATACTACGGAGCGGCAGGAGCTTGGGCTGCTTGCCTACTATGGCGTGGTTTATGATGCCGAAAGCGCTCTGGAGCTGGGTGTGCGCATGGAGCTGGTTGAGGATGATGTCCAGATCGTATCCTTTCTTGACGTCTATGACTATCTCCATTCCTGCCTTGTCAGAACGGTCGTGGACGCCGGATATGCCCTCTATCCTCTTGGCCTTGGCGGCCTCTACTATGGACTCTATCAGCGATGATTTGGTCAGCTGGTAAGGTATCTCGGTGATTATGATCGCGTGCTTTTTCTCGTCTTTGCTGCTCTTTCCCCGCACCTGAATGATGCCGCGGCCGGTCTTGTAGGCCTGGAAGATGCCTGCCCTGCCCACTATTGTGCCTCCTGTAGGGAAATCCGGCCCCTTCACGATGCCCAACAGCACATCGTCCCCTGCTCCGTCTATCAGGGCTATGGTTCCGTCTATGACTTCGGTCAGGTTGTGCGGAGGTATGTTGGTCGCCATGCCGACAGCTATGCCTGACGAGCCGTTTATCAACAGGTTCGGCACCCTGGACGGAAGCACAAGAGGCTCCTTCATGGTGCCATCGAAATTATCCCCGAAGGCCACGGTCTCCTTCTCTATGTCTTCCAGGAGCTCAGCAGCTATCTTGGACATCCTGACCTCGGTGTACCTCATGGCGGCAGGATTATCCCCATCAATGGAACCTATGTTTCCCTGGCCATCCACCAGCATATATCTCAATGAGAACGGTTGGGCCATCCTGATGAGCGCATCATAGACCGCCATATCCCCATGTGGGTGGTACTTACCAAGGCAGTCACCGACCACGCGGGCGCTCTTCTTGAACGGCTTGCCATGTGTGTTGCCGAGCTCATGCATGGTAAACATTATCCTTCTGTGGACAGGCTTCAGGCCGTCCCTCACGTCAGGTATGGCACGGCCTATTATCACCGACATCGCGTAGTCGAGATAGCTCTCCTTCATGTCGGCTTCGATTGTCCTCAGGGTTATGGTCTCAGGCATGAATGTCACCTTAGATGTCGAGGTTCTTCACCCCTCCGCCGTGCAGTTCTATGAAAGCGCGCCTTGGCTCGACAAGGTCGCCCATGAGCAGGGTGAAAAGCTCATCAGCCAGTATCGCATCCTCCACGGTCACCTTCTTCAGGGTCCTTGTTTCAGGATTCATGGTGGTCTCCCAAAGCTGGTCTGGGTTCATCTCTCCAAGGCCTTTATATCGCTGGATGCCTGCTTCGCCTCCGAGGGCCTTCACGGTCTCGTCAAGCTGCGCATCCGTATATACATAGCGCACTGCCTTGCCCTTGGCCACCCGGTAGAGCGGCGGCTGGGCTATGTAAAGATGCCCTTTGTCGATGAGGTCCTTGAAATAGCGGTAGAACAGGGTCAGGATAAGGGTCCTGATGTGCGACCCGTCCACATCCGCATCGGTCATGATGATTATCTTGTGGTATCTCAGCTTCTTCATGTCGAAGTCTTCCTTGAATCCGGCTCCCAAGGACAGCACGATGTTCCGTATGGCTTCGCTGTCTATTATCTTGTGCGTCGGCGCCTTCTCCACGTTCAATATCTTTCCACGCAGGGGCAATATGGCCTGATAACGGCGGTCACGCGCCTGTTTTGATGAGCCGCCTGCCGAATCTCCCTCCACGAAATAGATCTCGCATTTGGCAGGATCCTCCTCGCTGCAGTCAGCCAGCTTGCCCGGCAGCACGCTGCTTTCAAATACGTTCTTCCTGCGTATCAGGTCCTTGGCCTTCTGGGCCGCTTCCCTGGCTTCCATGGAGTTGATTATCTTGGAAGCTATGGTCTTGGCTATGTGAGGGTGCTCTTCGCAATACGTCTTGAAAGCCTCATAGAACAGGCTGTCCACAGCCCCGCGGATCTCGCTGTTGCCCAGCTTGGTCTTGGTCTGCCCTTCGAACTGCGGCTCAGGGATCTTCACGCTTATGATGGCTGTGAGGCCCTCTATGGCGTCATCGCCACTTATCTTATGCTCCTCTTTTATCAGCTTGGCAAACTTCGTATAATCATTCACGGCCCTGGTGAGCGCCGTCCTGAAACCAATCACATGCGTTCCGCCTTCTATGGTCTTGATGTCGTTCACGAAGCTGTAGATGCTGTCGCTGTAGCCGTCGGTGTACTGGAGGGCGATCTCCACTTCCACATGGTCTGTCTTCTTGTTCAGGTAATATGGTTCATGGAGCCCGTTGCGGGCCTCGTTGATATGCTTGACGAATTCAACGATTCCCCCGTCATAACGGAACTCCTCCTTCTTCCCATCCCTTTCGTCAGACAACGCTATCCTGAGCCCTTTGTTGAGGAACGCCAGTTCCATCATGCGCTCGCGGAGGTAATCGTAATCGAACTCTGTAATCTGGAATATCTGGCTGTCTGGCTTGAAAGCGACCGTGGTCCCGCGCTCGTTGGTCGGTGCGCCTATCTTGAACGGGTCCTTCAGCTTGCCCCTGGCGTATCCTATGGTGTGGACCTTACCATCCCTGCGCACCTCTATAATCATCCATTCGGAGAGGCCGTTCACGACGCCCATGCCCACGCCGTGCAGGCCACCTGAGACCTTATAGGCGTTCTTATCGAATTTGCCCCCTGCGTGGAGCGAGCTGGCGACCAGTTCCAGGCCGGATTTGCCTGTAGGGTGCTTGTCCACTGGTATGCCCCTGCCATCGTCCTTTATCCAGGCCGAGCCGTCTTTCCTGAGCTCTATCTCTATGTTCTTGCAGTGGCCGGCAAGGGCCTCATCTATGCTGTTATCGACTATCTCATAGACCAGGTGGTGGAGGCCTCTTTTGGAGGTGTCGCCTATGTACATACCAGGCCTTTTCCTGACCCCTTCAAGGCCTGTCAGGACCTGTATCTCCTTTGATGTGTAACCGCTTTCCTCAGCCATAGAAATACCACTGAACCATGATGGTGGTTTCACGTCGTAAAATAATGCGTTTTCCTATCAAAAAAGTATGTCTGAAAGGCTTTAAATTCGTATGTTTTTGGGCCTGTTTTGGCCTATCCCAGAGCCAGGTTTACGGCCCCTCAAAACCTTCCAGATTTCATCCGTTTTCAAAGACCTTCATCTTCGACTTCCACTCTTCGACCGCATCCTTGAACTTGTCCTTATTCATGAACAGGACCGCATCCACGGCACGGTTTTTCATCAGGACTATTACTGTCCTTTCACCTATGGAGACGAAGCTCTGGGGCGAGTGCTGGCCCAGGTTCCTGGCCAGCGATTGCAGGTAGTTGTTCAGCTTCAGCGTGAGCGCAGCCATGACAGTTCCGCTGCCCTCTGCGAATTCCGAGGCGACTATCTTGTCCTGCTTGAGCACTATGGCCCCCCTGATGAGGTTGCGGTCTATCATCTCCCGTACTATCTGCTCTGGCGCTATCTTCTTCTTCCTGAGCGAGTCCCTCTCGAACGTTATGCCTTCTGCCCCGACCTCCTTGACATACCTTCCCAAGGCCCATGCACGGAGGGAAGCCGGGATTGTGACTAGCGATGAGGTGTAGATCTCATTCTGCTCAGCAAGGGTCTTGGCTATGCTTTCCTTCCATTTCGGCCAGCTCTCATCGGCTATCCTCTTCCTCTCCTTGAGACTGCTAACGGCGCTGTCTGCCCTGGAGACGTACTCATCGATGAGCGCCTTGTTCCTTGCCGTCACCTCTTTGGTGAGATCCTCCACCTTGCCTGCCTTGAGCGAGTTGAGGATATCATACTCCTTGGAGACATCGAAGTCATCCTTGGTATAATCCTCCACCAGCATCTCCAGCTCCTTTATCTTGTCCTTGAGCTCGCCGGCCCTGGCGAAGAACATATCCTTCTCTTTCCTGATGACCATGCCGTAGGCCCTTTCAAGTATTATTATCTTCACCACGTTCTCTATGGTGTAATAAGCCATCACCACGCCAATCACGATCATAGCGATGCCGAGCATGCCCATATCGCTCTTAAGCAGGAAATCTATAGATTCGATCAGCGAAGGGATCGCTGTCGGTTGTGGCGCCACCACTGTGGAGACGTAATAACCCCCGCCCAGGAACAATATGGCTATGAGGGCATCGGTCTTCCATCTGACCACTGTCCTCCCGAAGGCCTTCCTGAACGCCACAGTGAGGGTCGTGCCAGCAGCCTTCTCCTTGATCACATAATACGCCAGCACGCCCACGTTGTAAAGGAATATGATGAACGCTATAGTTATGCCCATGGCCGCTCCATAGGCTACATAATAGTTCTTTGCCATGCCGTTTATGGTGACCAGCAGGAAGTTGGTCGGGGCAAGGAACGCCAGATTTATCTTCCTGACCTTCACCTCGGGGCTCTTTAAGCCTGCAAGGACGGTCTCAGGAGGCTGCGAAGAGGAGAACTCATAGGCGAACAGATATCCTTCCTTGGACGGTTTCTCTGAGTTCCAGGTCACAAGCGCATCAGAATTCTGCGAAGACAAGGAGACTGTCTGCACGGACGATATCTGGTCTGGTTGAGGGACAGCGGTTTTCGATACCTTATCCACGATGCCGACCCCTGACACCTCCGCACCGTTCTGGTCTGTGGCGGGTTGCTGGGTTGGTTTTACAGAAAGCAGAACCCTGTATCTGTAGCCTGTTATCTCAGTGCTGTAATTACCGATCTTGCCTGCGCCGTCCAGCAGGAACGGCATGCCGAAGTCGGAGTGGGTGCAGAGCATGAGGTCTGAATAGGTATATATGGGATTGGCGTTTATGCTGGCTACGCTCCCGACTATCTCCCTTGTCTTCATCAGGAATGCGTTCCTGTCCTCATCGCTGGCATTCCTAAGCTCAAGCACCATCCTGCGGCTGTCCAGTATGCGCGAACGTATGACATTATTGTCCTGGACATAGGATATCATGGCTCCTGCCAACGGCTCCTCATAAAGCGTGGCCATCTTCTTGCATCTCAGCGATGCGCTTGAGCATAACCTGCTGCAGGTGCTGACATCTGAACAGACGACATTGCTCAGGCCGATCGCACCGCTGCAAGCAGTATCCGCCTGCGTCCTGGATTTAGAGAACTCCTCCAGGCTCTGGTCAGCTACGAGCATGTCCACATCGGTCAGATCAGGATTGATGGAAGTATAGGTGGCATTGGTCTGCACATATACGGTTATCTGCCGTTGGACCGCCATGCCTGCGCTGTCCAGGGTGACCGGAGCGAAGTCATATATCATATAGTCCTGGATCCCGTCATTATCAAGATCCACGGACTGGGTGTTGGTCAGCTGCTCGCTTTTGGCAGCTGGGAAGTCCGCCTCCTCGAGGCATCCGAATCCGAGAAGAAATATCAGTAAAACTAACGTCGTCCTGCGCATGACTGTGTTTCCATGATGTAATTTAAAATCTTGACGTTGTCTCCATGTGCATGCAGGAAGCGCTCTCACAGGTCCTCCGCGTGATAAAACCCAGCGAAGATGAGGCCGAATATGAGGAGAAGTTGGCCCAGCTCCTGGTCTCCCACGTCCAGAACAACGTCCCGGAAGGATGCACGGCCGTGCTCACGGGCTCCATGGCGAAGCGGACCTTCCTGAGGGACAAGAAAGACATCGACATATTCGTGCTCTTCGACCGCTCGGTGCCAAGGGTTAAGCTCGAGCCTTCCATCCGTCTTGTCATGGCATCTGCATTCCCGACCGTGGGCTATCAGATGAGCTATGCAGAGCATCCATATGCGCGTTTCCATTTCGAAGGCAGGCGGGTCGACCTTGTCCCTGCTTATAGGATAACCGATGCTTCCCAGCGCGTGAGCGCAGTGGACCGCTCGGTGCTACACACTGGTTTCGTGCTGAAGAACCTCAAACCCGCGCAGACCGGCGATGTCCTCTTGCTCAAGCAATTCCTGAGAGCGAACAGCATGTACGGGGCTGAGATAAAGATAGCCGGATTCTCAGGGTATCTCTGCGAGCTCCTGATAATATACTATGGAGGATTCGCGAATCTCGTCCGCGCAGCTGCCAAATGGAAAGCTCCAGTATATCTAGAACCAGCAAAGCGCGGCAAAACCAAAAAACAAACAAAAAAATCGTCCGAACGCGCAAAAGCAGCGATGAAAGCAAGCGAGCGTTTCGGTTCATTGTTTGTTGTTGTGGACCCGACCGATGCGAACCGCAATGTCGCAGCAGCGGTATCAGAAGAGAACCTCAAGAACTTCATCTCCCTATGCAAGCGCTTTGTCGCGAAACCGTCCAAGCAGTTCTTCTTCAGGACGCCAGAGACATTCGAGGAGAAGGCAGCAAAAGCCGGCAAGGGCAAGAAGCTCCTCCTGCTTTCCATGCCCAGGCCTGAGATCGTGGATGACATCCTATGGGGCCAGCTCTACAAGATGACTGGCCAGCTCGAGCGCCATCTTAAAGACTTGGACTTTAACCCGAAAGGGATCATGGCTGATGACAGTAGGCACCTTGTCCGCCTCGCCATAATCCTGGAGAAAGACAAGCTTCCAGCCACCATGCTGGTCGAAGGCCCGCCTTTGGAGATGAAAAAGCATGTGGAGCAGTTCAAGAAGAGCCATAAGAAGGCGAAATTCTCGATAAAGAAGAAACAGCTCTATGCCACAGTGAAACGGCCGGTCACGAAAGCAGAGGATGCAATCATGCAGTTCTTCCACGAGTTCTCTAAGACGAAATCCCACCTGGCGTACCATGAGGAGATGCTTATCCTAAGCCGGCTCGTTCCATGAGCTACCACCCTCTAGGACATATATTTAAAAGCCTAACGAGCCAACAATAAACACAAAATAACTTAGTGGAGGGTGGGATTTTGGAACTTGTAAGGACGAAGATGGATAGGAATAGCGCGAACGATTCGATTGATACTGCGAAGGCCAAGAAGGCTCCTTT
>JAQTOF010000014.1 GCA_028713495.1 Candidatus Iainarchaeum sp. | reverse complement strand
CGCCCATCTCATCTGATGTGCATACGACGCTGCCAGGCAATACCTTAGAAATAGCGAAAGCAGAGGCGAGCGCATCAGCGTCCGCCCTGCTATGCGTGGCTATAGCTACCTTTTTCCCTTTGCATGAAGATAAGAAATGCTGGAAGGCATCACGGTGCTCCTGCCTTCCCATAATCCTTCATTTTCTCCTGGAGCTTCTTCTGGGTCTCCATGACCGTCGATCGGAGTTTCTCCTCCTGCTTCCCTATCGCGTTCAGCTTCACTTCCACCAGCTCGCTCCTCTCCTTGAGGTCGACTTCGGCCTCGTTCTTGGTGGTGTGCATCAGTATGGAACCCACGGAGTGGTACACTTCGCCCTTGGACTTCTTCAGCTCGTCCAGAGCGTGCTTTATCTCGTTCATCTGGATCTGTAGCTGGTGCTTCTGTATCAGCAGAACCTCCAACTGTTTCTCCATGTTCTCGTATTCAACGAGCTCTTTGCCAAGGTCCTCAGCTTCCTTCTTCATCTTTCTGCACCTCTTCTATGTTTTCAAAAACCTGCAATGCCCGGAGGCACGCGTTGGCCGCGGCCCTTAATGCCACGACGTCCTTCGCCTCTATCTCGAGCGCGAGCGTCTTATCCTTCTCCTTCATCCTGATGGAGGAACGGTTCCCCACATCGCCCTCGTGCGACAGCGCGGCAATGGCGGCACTCAAGGATTTCCTGTCAGGGAATTCCACTTCTATTGTGCACCGAGCTTTCATACCATCGCATCCGCGGGCACTCTTTCATTCATCTATGCGCGGGCTTTTATGGCTTTCTCCTCAGCCCATCGCCATCCGCCCATCTCATCCACGGCTATCACAGCGATGACCGCCGGTTTGCCCTCATGTTCCTCTATTATCGTGATCCTGTCCTCGCCTTTCCTTCTGGCCAGGCTGACGAGCTGCTCTACGGTCCGTTTGCCTCTGGCGACAAAAGGCTCGCCTGAATCAGAGGCCATACCCCTCGCCATCCCGCGCGTCTCGGCCGAGGCGTAGCGGCTCGTCGTTATCATTCAATCAGTGGCGACTTCCTTGGCTATCGGAGGCCTGCCTTTGAGCAGTATCTTGGCGCCGGTGCTGGGGAAAGCGAACTTCTCGCCTGCCACACCCACCGTGGCACCGCTTTTCTGGTCCTTGTATTCTCCCATAACATCAGCTCAGGAAGATTTGGCGTATTCGCCTATGAGGCGCGCGGCTATCTCGCCGGCTTCGCTCCTGAACGAATAAGCTGCCCCTGCGAAGGTGGCATCGCATGATTTGCATGCCCATAAGCCTGTGCCCTTGCGCGCGAGCTTGAGCTTGCGGCATTTGGGACACTCGTACCTGGTGTTCTTGGCCTTGATGGCCTTGTCCACCAGTTTCCTGATCGAAGCTCCGTATCTAGCCGTGTACATATTATTCCCTCTACCCCTTGATTATCTTTCTTATGTCGTCGCCTCTTTTAAATGCTATGTCCATGGCGTCGGAGAGCTCCTGCTTGGACAGCGCCCCCTTGCCTTTCTGCATGGCGCAGACATGCTGTTCCGTGGTGCCTATTGTGAGCACGGTCTCAAGCACCCGTTCCTCATCGCGGGACGGGTCCAGCAGCCAGTTCGAGCCGACCTTCACCATGGTCGTGGTGACGGGCAGCTTGCTCGGGTTGAGCATGCCTGTGTATTCCCCGCGCACTATGGCGCCGTTCTCTATCTTCGGGAACTTGGCGTCTGTGAGCGCAGCTGTCGCAGCCGCAGTGGCCGCATCGGTGTAGTTGCCCGCATGGTCCATGACATATATGTCTATGTAGATGCCCAGCACCTTGTCCTGCTCTATGAAGAACGAGCTCAGGTCTATGCACTCGGCGCTACGGATGGCCCGGTCCACCACCCTGGCCATCTCTATGGACTCCGCGCTCGGCGGCCCGGGCTCGAAGCCAGGCGAAGCGGTCGGCAGCAGCTCTGCATTGGTGACCAGCACGCCTTCAGTAGGCCTGTCGGAGAACGGCTTCACTACGTCGAATTTCACGCACGCGAGAACCTGGGTGCCTCCTATCCTGGCCACCGCAGATCCTTCGGCTGTCTTGATGACGCCCTTCTGTATCTCGATGGGCCTGTATTCGTCGAACTTCCTGCCATCGAACCGTATGCCCTTGCTGAGCGTATTGCTCATGATGTCCCTTCTTATGCTCGCCATTATCACGTCTTTGGTTTCTTCTCCCATAAGCATCACCACTTGACTGCTTCTTCCTCCCCGCGCTCATAGAATCTCTTGAGCGCATCGGCCTGCACTTCGTGCGCCTTGTCGCACCCGCGCTCGGCCATATCCACCATCGTCATTATCTCTTCCTTGGTCAGCAGGCCGTCCATCTGCAGGAGCAAAAGCTTCCTGTCCCGGTGCGACACCGCTATCGGCATGTCGGACTGGCCGAAGTTGTCCTCGGATTTGTTGAGGTCCAGCACCAGCACGTTGCCTGCCTTGCCCACGGCCACCGCGGACACCATGTCCTTCATCGGTATGCCCGCATTCACCAGGGCCACAGCGGCCGCGGTTATGGACGCGGTCCTGGTGCCTCCGTTGGCCTGCAGGACGTCCACGTAAATGTTTATCTGGGTGTTCGGGAACTTCTCCGCGATTATCAGGTTCTCGAAGACCTCCATTATCACCTTGGATAGCTCGGTGCTCCTCCTGGATGGTCCCATCCTGCCATGCTCCTCCAGCGAAGCGAACGGCGACATCATGTACCTGCACTTCACCAGCGCGTGGTACGGGCTCGCATCGTGCCTCGGGATGCACTCCCTCGGCCCGTAGATGCCGCACAGTATCTTGTTGCCGCCCCATTCCACATAGGACGAACCATCTGCCTCGGCTATGACGCCTACCTCGACGCGGACGTCCCTGAGATCCTCAGGTCCCCTGCCATCGGTCCTTTTCCCGTCTATTATGAGTTGCATCTTCGTTCCTTTGCTGTCAGCCATATCGTTCACCTTGCACCTGTTCCTCGCCTTCTTCCGGAACCCTCTCCGGCCTGGCTCCTCTCTCCTTGCTGAGCATGGCCCCTACCTCATCAGTGAGGCCTGATTTGTGGGCCTTCCTCTCCACGAGCTTTATCGCCTTGAGCAGCAATGGCATGTCGCACTTCTCGCTCATCCAGACATATCCGTTGTTGCCTACCATGATGTCCCCGCCGGCATAGTCCTTCAGCAGGTTTATCATGCTGCTTTTCTTCCCGATGAGCCTCGGTACCTTGGCAGAGGGGAAATCGACTATCTTGCCTTTCGGCAATCTCCTCACCTCGCCCAGATCCACGTCGCCCACCTCGTTCACAGACTTCACCCTGCATATGACGAAGTCGCCGAGCTGGAGCGTGAGCCTCACATCCCTTGTCGGTATGAACCCGCCCTCGGGCAGATTCAGGTCCACTTCATAGCCTGCATGGCGCACATCGGTCACGATGCCGACCACCACGTCCCCTACCATCGCCCGGTATCTGTTCTCGAGCGGTATGTACCTTCCCTCGTCGTCCACCATGCCGATTACTGCGGCATAGGTGACGTTCTCCTGGAAGAAGGTGTTGGGGGCGTTGATCCTGCCTTCGGCTATCTTTTCGCCTGGCAAAACAACTCTACGTTCCATTTCAAAACCTCTTTTGGTTGTTAAATCGCCCGTCCCGCCTATATAGCATGCGGGCAGGCATCAAATACATTCACAGAATTTAGCAAAAGTCCTCTTGCTACCTTCTTGTTTCTCGTCCGTAGGAGATAATGAAAGAAAAGATTTTTATATAGTGGCCGTGGCCCCCTGGCTCCCCTCACGAGGGCAGGCTCTTGGTCTCCACCTGCCCCGTGGTGAGCTTGTTCAGCTTGTCGTAGAACTCGCCCTGGAGGCCCCCGAATATCTCCACCACCACCATGAGCTCGCCGCTCTTGCCCCACTCCTCCCTCTGTATGCCGTAGTTCTTCAGCGTCCCATAGCACTTGTTGGCGTAGACCGCAGGTATCTTCACGGCTATCCTTATCTTCTCGAACTTCATGGGCAGGATGAGCCTGAGCTCCTTCACGATGTCATCGAGCTGCTCCCTGGGATCCTTGAACGGGTCCACGTGTATCCTGGCCTGCTCCATCGCGTTCTCTATCCTTATCTGGGTGTGCGGCAGCTTGGTCCTCGGATCTATGGCCTCCCTGAGGAGTATGGCGATTATCTGCTTCCGCTTCTCCTCTGCCTTCCTCCTCTTCTGGTCCGTGGTGAGCTGGACCTCGCCGTGTTTGAGTATGAACTCCAGTATCTGCATTATATCCGTGGTCCCGAACACGTTCTGGATGTCAGTGGGCTTGGCCTTCTCCGCCTTCCTGGCATCGGAGTATACCTCCTCTGCGACAAGCATGTTCTTTACGTCTGTCTTCCTCTTGTCAAGGTAGGCATAGGCCGCATCAGGGTCGACGTAGATCTCGAACCTCTTCCCTCCTTTCTCATAGGACGCGATTATCGCCTTGTCCAGCGTTGTCATAAAATCAGCGATTGGATAATGCGTACGTATATTATAATCTTTACGCGCAGACCCGCACGATTTCAAAAGATTTAAATAATAAAAGAGCGAAGGATAATGATATCCTAATCGAGAGGTGGTTTGTTGACTGACAAAGAGAATGCTGCTAAAAAGAATGGCGTTACCATGAGCAAAGACATGATCTACGGCCTGGCCATAGCTGTGCTAGCCATATTCCTGGTGGTCTCTGTATTCACTGGAGGCTTCGGCATAATCAAGCCTGGCACGGAAACCAGCCAAGGCAACGACCCCGGAACGCAGAAGCTTTCCGATGCAGTGCTCAAATCCAAGCTGGAGGCCTACATAAACGAGAATCTCCTGGCAGAGGGGTACACGGCTGAAGTCACCAAACTCGAGAATTATGACGACTACATCCAACTGGCCACTTTGAATATCAAGCAGGGCTCTTCGATCCTGCAGAGTGCCCAGGCATACATAACGAACGACGGCACCTCCATGTTCCTAGGCGAGGCGATACGTCTCAATGAGAGTATCACGCCGCCAGCTGGCCAGGATACTGGCTCAACCGACCAGACCCAAACCGCTGTGGAGAAGGTGGAAAAGCCGAAAGCCCAGGCCTTCGTCATGGCATTCTGCCCCTATGGCCTTCAGTTCCTCAAAGCCTATGTGCCGGTGATGGAACTTCTCGGCGACAAGGCAGACCTGGAGATCCACTTCGTGGACTATGCCATGCACGGCAAGAAGGAGATTGACGGCAACAGCTACATCTACTGCGTGCAGAAAGAGGAGAAAGCCAAGCTTCCAGCCTACCTCAGATGCTTCCTTGAAAGCGGCAATTACACGACATGCGTCGCTACTGCTGGCGTCGACAGCGCGAAGATCGACACCTGTGTGGGCCAGCTCGATACGCAGTATAACCTGACCGGCATGTTCAACGACAAGAACACATGGTCCGGTGGCTACTATCCGCAATATCCGGTGGAAGCAGACCTGAACAGCCAGTACGGTGTGCGCGGATCCCCTACGTTCGTGCTTAACGGTGGAAAGCTCGACGTGTCCAGGAGCGCAGAAGCCGTGAAGGCTGCGATATGCGCCTCTTTCATCACGCCGCCTGCCGAGTGCAATACTAGCCTCAGAACAGATGCGGAATCGCCCGGTCTTGGTCCTGTGGGCAGCGGAAGCACATCAGGCGCCTCAGCGAGCTGCGGCTGATTCTTTCTTTTTATTCCATTTTATTTTCCGGTTTTTCCTATAATGCCCTTATAGATGAAAATCCAAGTCGAGAGGTGGTTTATTGTCAGACAAAGAGAATACCGTTACCATAAGCAAGGATACGATCTACGGTCTTGTAATCGCGGTACTGGCCATCCTTCTCCTGCTTTCCGTATTCACCGGAGGATTCGGAGTCGTGAAAGCCAACTGCCCGCCTTCAACAGCGCAGAATTGCACAGCTCCGATTGACAACGACACAGGCACGAACCCTCCAGCCAACCAGACGAAGGTGATGGAGATACCACAGACGCTCGCTGATGCCCCGCTCATGGGCTCTGCGACCAGCCCGGTCACGGTACTGGAGTTCTCTGATTTCCAGTGCCCGTTCTGCGGCCTGGCATACGGCTCTCCCTGGTCAGCAGGCTACGAGTCCAGTTATGGCCCGATAATAGGCACGGTCAAGAAGATCGAAGATGAATATGCGAAGACCGGCAAAGCAGCCTTCAGGCACTTCCCGGTGGCTTTCCTCGGCCAGGAGTCAGTTGATGCATCCAACGCCGCGCTGTGCGCAGGCGCCCAGGGCAAGTACTGGGAGATGCATGATGCCATCTACACGGCGCAGACGCCTGAAGAGAACGATGGCAAGTACTCCAAGGACAATCTGAAGCTCCTCGCCCAGAACATAACCGGCCTTGACCAGACTGCATTCGGCGCATGCGTTGACGTAGACCACTATGTGAGCGAGGTGCAAGCGTTCACCACAGACTGGAACACGGTCTCCTATGCCAACAGCGGAAGGGCAGGGACGCCGACGTTCTACGTGCTGGTAGCGTCTTCCTCAGTGACCGAAGAGGAGCTGTCTTCTGCCGCTGAGGCTGCAGGCTTCGCATGGGGCCCGAGCAGCGATGGCAAGACTTACCTGGTCGTGGCCAGCCCGGAGTACGCCAAGCTCAAAGGATTCCTTGACGCGGTCGCCGGCTGATCCTTCCTTTATTTTTCTTCCTCATTTTTCTACTTCAAAAGTAGCTAGCACAGAGTATTCCGGGCCTCCTGGCTTCAGCACGCTCTGTATCAGATGGAATGAAGACACTGTGAAGGAGCCGAACTCGTCTGCCCTGTGCTTCTCCAGGAAGGCCTTCATATCCACCTTCCTCTTCACCCTCGCGATCGTAAGATGGGCAGAGAACCTCTCATCATGGCCGTTGTAGCCCCTCATCGCCTCTATGATCTCCTTGGCCAATGCTTCCAGCGCACCGCCGCTCTCAGCGCCAGCCCAGACGACCTTGATATAATCCTCGTTCGGGAAGACCCCGACGCCTTTCACAGCGCAATCGAATGCCTTGAACTTCACCAGCCTGAGCCTCTCCTCCATATCGGCCAGCTTCTGCTCATCCACCTCTCCGATGAATTTCAGCGTCATGTGCATGTTGTCAGGTTTCACTGGCATGATCCCTTCCTGCGCTATCTCCTTGCCAAGGGCCGCCACCTTGGTCCTGATGTCCTGCGGCACCGGCACCGCGATGAAAAGTCTCATGATTTTAAATGCCGTGCGCCAATTAAAATCGTATGCCCGAGCATGAGATATACTCCTACAGCTCTGATTCAGCCAGCCTGGCGTTCACGGGCGGAGAGCTCAAGATAAAGGAGTCCCATTCCTCAAGCGGCTATGGCATCCGCGCCCTCCAGGACGGCAAGCTCGGCTTCAGCTACTGCCAGAATAAGCAGCATATCCAGCGAGCGATAGATGAAGCAGCGAAGATGGCCCGTTTCTCAGTGAAAAGCGGTTTCACATTCCCATCTGCCCAGCGCTCCACCTTGCTTGACATCCATGACCCTGCGCTCGATCCCTCGGATTTCAATGCGTTCAAAGATTACGTGGAGATCGCGAAAGCTTCAACATCGTCTTTCGGCGGCATGCCACGTGTCATGGCATCCATGGAGAGCGCGGTAACCGGCCTGGAGAACAGCTCAGGATTCTCTGGCGAATACAAGAAGACGACGTTCTCCATGTATATCGAATGCATGCACGGAGATGGCTTCGGTTTCTCCTATCTTTCCTCCACCCACAGGCCGGCATACATCTCCGATGCAGGCCTCAAGGCCGCGGACATGGCCCGCTCCATGCAGGGGGCCAAGAAGCCTGAAAGCGGATCATACACAGTGGTGATGGAGCTTCCGGCATTGGAGAGCCTGCTGGAGGTCTTCCTGCCATCGTTTTCAGGGGACTGGAAACGGAGAGGGATAACAAAGCTCGTTGCAGGGAAGAAGATGTTCTCGGAGAACCTCACGATAGCCGAGGACGGCCTCGCGCCAGCGATAAACGGCCGGCCATTCGACGATGAAGGCACCCCGTCAGCGAAGCATGTGCTGGTCGATGACGGCGCAGTCAGGTCTTTCCTCTATGACCGTGAGACCGCCGCCTTGGAAGGCATAGCAGAATCAGGAGCATGCTCACGTCCATCCTACAATGTCCCGCCGTCCATAAGCTCGTCCAACATCGTGATATCCCCCGGGGATCACAAGAACCTCTCAGAGCTCGGCAGGCACATAGAGCTGCACTATGCACATGGCTCGCACACGGCCAACATCACCACCGGGGACGTGGGCCTTGAGGCGAGCACAGCATTCCTTGTGGACAAGGGGGATCGCCAGCCTGTCAAGGGCTTCATGATCACAGCGAACGTGTTCGACATGTTCGCGAATATCGAGGCGATGGAGGCCCACCAGCAGACCTATGGAGCCATCATCTCACCTAGGATCGCGTTCAAAGGCGTCCGGATCGTCTCATAACGTGTTGATATGAAGAAAGTACCGGCAGTCAATGCAAGATTCTCGATTACGCGCCAAGACGAATAAATTGTAGAGCTTGCGAGAAAAACCGACCATAAAACTTTAGCTATCTGGGCGATTGATTGCGTTGAGCGTGTCCTGCCATATTTCGAGGAAAAGTATCCAGAAGACGATCGGCCTCGGAAAGCCATCGAAGCACTCCGAAAATGGGTACACACCGGGATATTCAGGATGGCAGATGTACGCAAAGCTGCACTCGATGCTCACGCAGCCGCCCGTGAAGTGGGCGAGGATAATCCGGCTCGCTCTGCTGCCCGTGCCGCAGGTCAAGCGGTGGCAACTGCACACGTCCCCACTCATTCCATCGGTGCTGCGAATTATGCCTTACAAGCTATCTATAGAGCCGCAAATCCCCTTGATGCCGATGCTGCCATAGCCAAAGAACGGGATTGGCAATACCGACACCTGTCCAGATTGAGGGAAAGATCGGCTTCGGGGTAAATAGGCATAGACTTCAGGTGCAGTGGCTTAAGGTGCGAAGCGTCTCATAACAAAAGTAATTTATACTCCTTCAGCCCCATACTTCTCGTGAAATTCAAGACTACAGCAGAGGTACCGGTCCCAGAGAAGCTCATAGACCAGGTCATCGGCCAGGACAAGGCAGTCGACATCGTCCGCAAGGCAGCAAGGCAGAAACGCAACGTGCTGCTCATCGGCCCGCCAGGTACAGGTAAATCCATGCTCGCCCAAGCCATGGCAGAGCTCATGCAGCTGGAAGAGCTGGAGGACGTGCTCGTCTATCCGAACCAGAACAACGAGAACCAGCCACTCGTCCGTATCGTCAAGACCCATCCATCCTATGATTATCTTGTCCGCCACAGGGACCTGGCGCGCTACTATTCCCCGAAAGAGCTTGAGAGGATAAAGAAGGCAGAAGTCAGGGAAACGCTGGCCAAATCCCTGCGCAACGGCCTCGGCAGGCGCATAACCGCCTTCCAGAAGCCCAAAGATGACACGAAAGGTCCATCATCCATGATTGTTATCGGCCTTCTGGGTCTTGTCATCATGGCTGTCATCTTCTCAGCAGAGATCGAGGAGAGCGTGAAGATGCTCGCCATAGTGACAGTGCTCGGCCTTGGTCTGCTCTATGTGATATCCAATGCCACAGCCGGTCTGGGCAAGAGGTTCATGGCCATTGAGTCGACCACCCCCAAGCTCATAGTCGATAACAGCGAGCGTGTCACAGCGCCGTTCGTCGACGCCACCAGCTCGAGGGCAGGCGCATTGCTCGGTGATGTCCGCCATGATCCATTGCAAAGCGGCGGCCTTGGTACCCCTGCCCATCTGCGCATAGAAGCAGGAGCCATCCACAGGGCCAACAAGGGAGTGCTGTTCATAGACGAGATTGCTTCCATGAAGCTGAACTGGCAGCAGGAGATACTCACGGCGATGCAGGAGAAGAAATATCCGATAACCGGCCAGAGCGAGATGAGCTCAGGCGCGCTTGTACGCACGCAACCGGTCCCCAGCGATTTCGTATTGGTGGCTGCAGGCAACCTCCCTGACATGGGACAGATACACCCTGCGCTCCGCTCAAGGATACGCGGGGCAGGCTATGAGGTCTATGTCGAAGACTCCATGGAAGACACGCCGCAGAACGAGGACAAGCTCGTCAGGTTCATAGCCCAGGAGATAAAGCGCGATGGGAAGATACCGCATTTCGACTCTGAGGCTGTCAATGAGATCATAGAAGAAGCCAGAAGGATGGCCGGAAGGAGAAAGAGATTCACGCTCAACCTGAGGGAGCTCGGCGGCCTTGTCCGCGCAGCAGGCGACATCGCCAGGGAGAAGAACCTTTCAGTGGTCACCAAAACCGAAGTCATCGAAGCGAAGAAGATATTCAAGTCCATAGAAAGCCAGCTCGGCGCCAAGATAATCGAGCACAAGAAGGAATACCAGACAATAGTCACGACCGGCTCTGCCATCGGCCGCGTGAACGGCCTTGCTGTCCTCGGCGACTCGCGTGCCGGCCTTGTGCTGCCCATCGTTGCAGAGGCGACTCCAGCCGCATCAAGGAGTGAGGGTCGTGTCATCGCAACCGGCAAACTCGGCCAGATCGCAAAAGAGGCGGTTGACAACGTATCCGCGATATTCAAGAAATACATCGGCACTGCCATAGCCCGCACAGACCTGCACATACAATTCCTGCAGACCTATGAAGGCGTGGAAGGGGACAGCGCGTCCATCTCCACTGCCGTTGCAGTGATATCCGCGCTCGCAGAGATCCCTGTCCACCAGGAAGTGGCCATGACCGGCTCCATAGACGTGCGCGGCAGGGTGATGCCTGTCGGCGGCGTCACAGCGAAGATAGAAGCCGCCATAGATGCAGGTGTGAAGAAGGTGCTGATCCCGAAAGCCAACGCCCAGGACGTCTACCTGAAAGGGCAGGGCCCTGTGGAGATCGTCCAGGTGGACAACATCGTGGAAGTCCTTGAGCACGCGCTGGTGGACTGCCCGAAGAAGAAGATATTACTCAAGAAAATGAAGACCCAATCAGGCTGATCCTCATTTGGTTAGCAGGATGACCAAACTAGCCACGAACACGACTATCAAGGCCACCAGAGCGGAAATGAAGATCGGCAGCTCCAAGCCGAACGCATTGCCTGTTAGCGGCTTCCAGGCGAGATAAAGCACCCCTATGGCAAAGAAAACGAGTGTTCCGACGTTGGCTATCCTCTTCGCAAGAGCGTTCAACGTCATTTTCGCCACGGTCTTCTCGACAATATTCATGCTCTCACTCGCTGGTCTTAATCACCACGTTCTCGTCCACTGAGCTCACGGCAGATACCGGCACGGTATACCTCTTCTCGAAGACGGTCTGTATGACTATTCTGCCTTTCCTCGCATCTATGCCGACTATCCTTCCAAGATAGGTGCCATGCTCGGATATGGCCTCCTTGCCTTCTATCTTCATCTCGAGCAGTATCTCTTTCCTGTACCAGTTCACGAACGACGTCGCGAAATACCCAAGCACAAGCGAAAGGGCTATGCTGAACAGGAACATGCCGAAATCGACATATGGTTCTGAGATATTCACTATCCAGCTGCTGCCCACCAACAGCACGAAGGTCGTCAAGGCCGCGGCAGCGGAATACAACATGTACTTGGTCGTCCTGTACTTCTTCTTGTCTATCAGCGCGTCTATGGTCTTGCCTGCCATGATAAGCATGAGGCCGACGAACACTATCCAGATGACGCTGCCTATCACGTATGCGACGAGCTTCTCGCTGGACAGGCCGAGCCTTATGCCTTTCAATGCGCTCTGGTAGCCGACGAAGACCGCCACAGAGAATATAGCCAGGGCGCCCACGTAGCCCACCCAGCTGGTCCTCTCGAAAGAGAACCTGAAATCGTTTATGATGCCTCCTATCATGTCATCCACGCCGAGCATCCTGAAGAGCATGTAGACGCCTATTATGACTGCGACCGGTTCCCATCCGAGCCCGAAATAGCTTGCGAGGGCGAGCAGTATGAGCAGCATGGCAGGTATGCCTATGACTATGTTGGCGAAATACGGATCCCTGAGCTTCTCCAGGAGCACGAAATATGTCTTCTCCAGCTCCTTGGCCTGTTTTATGAAGACTATCTTTGTCGAATCCACCTTGAGCCTTGATTTTATCACTGGCAATATCTCCTCGTCAGCCGCGCCATCGGATACAAGTACGCATGATACGGGGTTTAGTTCCCTGACTATCTTGTCCAGCTGGCTGCTTATCTCCTTGTCTGCCTTGTAGCCAAGGCCCTTATGACCTGTGAGCGTGGCGACCTCCACGGTATGCCCCTCGCTCCTCATCTTGTCGAATGTCTTTACCGCGTAGTAGATGGCGTTGGAGTCCGGGTCCTCAGGGTCAGCGAGAGATAACGCCTGGGCTCCCTGCAGGTTCCGTTCCCTGCCGATGAGCGGGCCGCTGACCTTCGCCTTCTCGAACAGGTCATTGTCCCGGTCTATGCACAGTATGAGTATCGGTCGTTTCATCATAGGAATACCTCAGCGCTATTTAAATAGTTTTTACCTTGGGAAAATCAGTTCTCCCTTGTGGAATATCTTCCCGCCCTGCACGTTGTGGATGCTTCCCATCGCGCTTTCAAGCCAGATCTCGCCGCCTAGCATCCATTCCCCTATCTGGTCCCCGGCATCGCCGCATATCCTTATTCTTCCCCCTTTCAGCCCTTCCCCAATCATGCCGCGGGCATTTCCTGTCACCGCGATCTCACCGCATTTCATATCCCAACCCAGCATGTAGTTGACATCCCCGTCCACGGTGACGCGTTTGATGTTCTCGTAGCCGAGCGCATATGGGGCTATCTCCAGATGGACTGTATGGACGACATAGTCATAGAGCATTCCCACGTTCACCAGTGCGCTGAGGAACATCCCTGCCTTGTACCCGAAGTTCTCATCGCCTTGGAATCCGGCGATAGCGAGGCTGAAATTCTCGACGTCTGAAACCGAATATCTGATCCATGATACCCTTTTCGCAACATCCCCATAATACCGGTCCCAATAACGATCTTTAGACGGGATGGCTTTCCAGACTTCCTTCAACTTTTCCAGCGTCTCGTTCTCAACGACCTCGACCTTCCTTACCGTTCGCTCCGTCTCGGGCTTATATCTTCCGAATCTATTGGCCATAGCCAGCGCTGGAACAACCGCAACAACAACCTCCCGTTTAGCTAATGCTCCAGCCATGATCAATCAGATCCGCTTTCCTTTGTGATATATGATTCCGTGAGTAATCCCGTAATAGTCCTCTGAGATACATCCGTAGCCGCCGTGAAGATGTATCTTGCCCCCGATCATTCCATCGCCGACCGAATTCCCGGCATTGCCATATATGACTATCTCCCCGTTCTCCATTCTCTCTCCGGCACAGCCTCCGGTATCCCCCTTCACGATTATCTTACCAGCCGCCATATCCTTGCCGACGCTTTCCCCGCTATTCCCCATCACGATGATCTTGCCGCCGCGCATGCACATGCCCACGCTATTCACGGCATTGCCCTCCACGGTGATTCTGCCCCCGCTCATTCCGTAGCCGACAGTGTGGAGTGCATTACCTTGCACAACAATGTCTCCTCCTTTCATATGTATCCCAAGATACCAGCCGACATCTCCCATAATCACGATGCTCTTCCTGTTCATGTATCCAAGGTGCCATATCGGGAATGGAAGGTCTTTCGTGTAGACGATATACCTTTCCCCTGCATCTTCTCTTCCTTTCTCCACCAGCGCGCTGAGAAAAACTCCTGAGAAATCCAAGAACATATCCTCTTGCTCGTATTTCGCAAGCGCGAAGCTGAAATCCGTCACATCTGCCGGAGAGTAAGTCAATCCGGATGCGATATCGCAAAGAGAATCATACCGTTCTGTTATGTTGTCGAACCATGTGCGGTTCCGATTCTCCAGCTTTGTATTCCAATCTTCCAATGCCGTCCTCATCTGCCTGACTGCTTTGCTTTCTTGGATGTCGGGTCTCCTGACAGCACGTTCGGTTTCAGGAGTATAATTCTTGAATCTGCTATTCGCTGCCACGATCGCATGCGGAACGACAATCTCACGTCTCGCTAAAGCACCAGCCATAATCTCACTTATCGAATCAGTTTCCCCTTGTGGTAAATCAACCCACACCTGACATCCCCGATCCGTTCATACTCGCCATTAAGGCGGATCGTCCCGCCGCTCATATCATCGCCTATCTTCTTGCCGGCATTTCCATTCACGATTATAGTGCCGCCTTCCATATCAGAGCCGACATAATCGTCTGCATTGCCTTCTATGATGAGCCGGCCTCTGCCCATCCCTCTGCCGGCAAACGCGCCGACATCGCCCATCACCCTGATTATCTTGCCTTCATTCAGCGCGCCGAGATGTTCCAGCGGTTTGTCGAGGTGGCCTACGGGCAGCTCCAGCGACTTCCAAGGTCCTGAGTTGATGAGTGCGCTTAGGAACGTGCCGGCTTCATATCCTTTGTAATAATCCTGATGTTCGTGCATGTTCAACGAGATGAAGAACAAGGAGACCAGATCCTCGGAAATCCCCAGTCCTTTGACAAGGTTCTCCGCCGCCTCATATGGCGGGTTGATTGACGTGTTGTCATGATAATTATAAGCAGGTTCGCCGAGATGGCCACAAATCTTCAGATAATCCACGAACGCATAAGCCAGCCTCTCCAGCCTTCCTCCTCCTGCGACTATGGCCTCCCTAACCGCCTGCTCTTCCATAGGCTTGTAATTGCCAAACCTTCTGCCCAGCGCGGTTTGCGTGCTGGCAATAGCTAATCTCCCACCCATATTCTCCTCTCCCTGTTTTCTGTGTCAGAACGTGTACACAATTGAGCTCCTTATCTTTAAAAACTCTTCCTTCCAACTATAATTCCTCTTTGAAATATTACTAGAGGAATCACTATGGAGAAGAAGCTAGTTCTTCCGGGAGACCATCTCTCAAGCGCTGAGGAGTCTGAACCTGGCGAGAACACATATTCGGAGAAGGATGAGGTCTATTCAGCAGCCGTTGGCGAGAATATCAGCGCACCAGGCCATGCCGCAGTGAAGGGCAAGGGCAGGAAGCTCAGGCTCCCTGCTGTCGGCAGTGAGGTCTACTGCCTGATAACCAAGACCGGTCCGAACAAGGCCATCGCAGGCTGCATAACGGCCGACGAGGTCGAGGGCAAGGGCCGAGGCATCGAGATGGATGGGGTGCTGCTCGTGACCGCCATACGCCGTGGCTATGTCCGCGACATAAGGGACGAGGTCAAGATGGGGGACATAATCAAGGCCAAGGTGCAGGAAGTCAGGAGGAATGAACTGGCGATCACCATGATGGATCCGCAGTCCGGTGTGGTCGCGGCTTTCTGTCCGAAGTGCCGACAGAGAATGGATTTAAAAGACAGGCTGTTCATCTGTTCCAGATGCGGCTGGAAAGAGCGCAGGAAGCTGCCACTGGCTGAGGGAGAGGCCCTTGAGCAGGGCGAAGCAGAGCCGCGCTATGAACGCCGTGAGAGACCGCCGTTCAGGCGAGGGCCCCGCAGGGAAGGAGGGCCGCCCAGAAGGGAAGGATTCCACCGCGGCGGATATGGTGGCGCAGAACGCAGGTGATACTTATGGTAGCCAAGATTTTGGTCAATGAGAAGAATACTTTGGAGATGGATATCGGGAGCGCAGACCAGTCGCTGGCCCAGCTGCTTGCAGAGCGCCTAACTGAAGACAAGGACGTGGAGTTCGCATCCTACAAGGTGGAGCATCCGTTCATGACCACCCCGAAGCTCATCGTCAGGACCAAGAAAGGCGATCCTGCCAAGCTTGTGCTTGAGAAGCTGGATGAGCTGAAGAAGGAGCTCGGCGAATTCAGGAAGCAATTCAGTGAGATAAGCGAGTAGCTGGTCAGATGCCGGCAGACATAAAGGAGTACTTCCGCAAATGGCCCTACCAGATCGCCATCCTCATCGGCACACTAGTCCTGTTCATCATCACTAATGCTATCTTAGGCGGCGGATCGCTTGGTTTCGTGCCAATAATCCTCGCATTGCTCATCGTGGTGGAGATCGCGATCTTCGTAGGGATGGAGGTCAAAGAAGGCGCCCAGAAGCACGGTTGGAAGCATGAAGTGGTCGACACGTTGATCGCTTTGGCTGTCGCCGTGGGCATCTGGTACGGGCTTTCGTTCGTATTGAACACGCCATCGCCGATTTCCGGAGTGGTGTCCTGCAGCATGCTTCCGAACCTCCAACGCGGGGATTTCGTCATCGTCCAGGGCGCTGAGATAAAAGCGCATGAGATAAGCATGACGCAAACAGAGCTGGATTCATTGACATCCGCCCGTTCTTTTGTGGTTTATCCAGGCGGCAACGAGTCCCTGGAAGGTTCGCTTTTCCCATACTGCACGCTGAACCGTAATAGCGAGATGTGCCAGGCGTTCATAAAATCCCCTGAGACAGTAACGGAGCAGAAAGGGCCGTTCACCTATCATTACGAGAGGTGCGGACTGGCGATATCAAATGGCGCCAGCCTCACAGAGCCATGCCTGAAGTCAGTGACATTCAAGGGGCAGGAATACCTCACGAACTTCTCCAATGATGTCATCGTCTACCAGCCTGTGAAAGGCGACCTTTTCAGCTATGTGGGCGACATAGTCCACAGGGCGATGTTCAGGATAGACGTCGATGGCAAATCCTATTATCTAACGAGGGGGGACAACAATCCTGTGCTTGATATACAGCAGTTCGATTACAGTTCAGGGCTGGGCAACCACCCTCCGCCGCAGGAGAATGTCAGGGGCAGGGTCATCTTCCGCATACCCTGGCTGGGCTACTTCAAGCTGTTCATATCGGGCTATTTCGACGAGGATCAGCAGTGCAGGACGCAGCTGAGTTTCACGCACACGGATTAGCGGTAATGCGATCCGCCGAAGTCGCTGGTTATTATCTCCTTGAGCTTCAGCCTCAGCTCATGTTTCCTGTGCTCAGGGACGTCCAGCTTCTCCAGTTTGGTCTCCCATTTCGTGAGGGCGCTCACGACCCTGTTGAACGTGCGTTCGTTGTCTGTATAGCGTGCATAGTCCAGCAGGGAATAAAAGGCGTATTTGGATTCCGAATCGCCCAATGTCTCCAGGATGGCTCCACGTAATATATGGTGGGCTTCGTTCTCAGCTGAGGCCAGATGGGAGAAATGGTATGTCAAAACCTTGATTGCGTCATCGCTTCCCTTGAAGCTGCCCAGCAGCCTTATCAGCTCGGTGAGGCCCTCGAGCGATGTGTTGTAGTTGAACATCGCCCGATATACGTTCACCCTGAGCTGGGACGGTTCCACGCCGGGGTTCTTCATCTTGAAGTATTCATGGGTGTGCATTATCTTGAGCTCTGCGCTTGTCGCGAGAACCTCATGTATCATGTAGAGGAGCATCTGCCTGACTGTCTCATTGCCCTTGGCATAGATATCCCTGAGCTTGACCGCAGCCTCATCTTTCGCTTCCTCCTTGACTGCGACCGGATAGAACTTCAAGGCGAAAAGCGCGCCCTCTATCTCCTTGAGGACCGCCATCATCTTCTGCTGCTCTTCGGTGGTCTGCGGTTTTTCGCCTTCCTTGAGCTGTTTAGTTTCTGGTGGTTTGGGCGCTTCTTTGCCAAGCTCCTTCTGCTTGGCTGAAGGCTCCTTCGGCGTCCTAGCCTCCTCTTTAGCTGTCTTTTTCAGAAAAATCACCCGCTCTGATGCCTCTTTTAATCTGTTCTGGCAGATTAATATTGATATAGGTGGTTTGTTGGAGATACTTTTCGCTACGAGCAACAAAAACAAGGTGCAAGAGGCTGCAGAAGCCCTCAAACCGAAAGGCATAACCGTGAAGCACCTCCTATTCGGGCATAATGAGATCCGCTCAGACAGTCTCGAGGATATCGCACGGGAAGCGGTCCAGGCAGCATACAAGAAATGCAAGAAGCCTGTCTTCGTGGAAGATTCCGGCCTTTTCATAGGGTCCCTGAACGGGTTCCCTGGCACCTATTCTGCCTGGGCATTGGGCAAGCTCGGCCTGTCAGGCATCCTCAGGCTCCTTCAGGATATGCCGGACCGCTCTGCCAGGTTCGAGGCATGCATAGCCTACCACGACGGCTCCAAGGTTTCTGCCTTCGAAGGCGTGTGCAAAGGCAGCATCGCCATAGAGCCCCGCGGGAGCAGCGGTTTCGGCTATGACCCCATCTTCGTGCCCGAGGGCTATTCTCAGACGTTCGCTGAAAACATAACATTAAAAAACAAGCTCTCGCATAGATATATCTCGCTTCTAGAATTCTCCAAGTCCTTCGTATCTGGGAGCTGAATTATTCGAATTGAGTGGTGTACCTATGGCAAGATTACATTCAAAGAAGAAAGGCAAAGCCGGGACAAAACGGCCGAAGAGCAAGACCGCTCCGGAATGGTCAACGGCCAAGAAGGCAGAGATCAGTGAGATCATCCTCAAGATGGCCCGCGAGGGTGTGCCGCCGGCGAAGATCGGCCTCACGCTCAGGGACCAGTACGCTGTGGCGAACCTCCGTGCCCAGCTCGGCATGACGCTGGTGCAATTCCTGAGGGCAGAGAAGGCAGCCCCTGAATATCCAGAGGATCTTCTCAACCTGATAAAGAAGGCGGTGCGGCTTGCAGGCCACCTGAAGGTAGCCAAAAAAGACACGCACAACGCTGTCAAGCTCGGCCATGTGGAGTCAAAGATACACAGGCTAGTGAAATACTACTCATCGAAGGGCACAATACCCGCGGACTGGAGATACAACCGTGAGAAAGCAGCCCTACTCGTGAAGTGATGATGATTATTTGTCATTGACCGGCGTGCCGGTCAATTATAAAAATCAAAGTGATTTTTATGGCTGGAAAAAAAGTAAAAATAGTTGACAAGTGGAAGACGAAGAAATGGTACTCGGTCAAAGCACCGCAGATCTTCGAGTCAAGGGAGATTTGCGAGGTTGTCGCTACAGAAGACAAGAACCTGGTGAACCGTGTGGTCCGTTCCAGCCTGATGGAATTGGGCATGGGCGGAGCATCCCAGATGGCGATGTTCACATCCCTGCGCTTCAGGATAAAAGATGTCAACGGCAACGACGCTCACACCATACTGCTCGGCCATGAGATAGCGCCCTCGTTCATCCGCACATTCGCGAGGAGAGGCAAGTCCCTCATCCACCAGGTGGTTGACGAGAAGACAAAGGACAACGAGAATCTCCGCCTCAAGGTCATAGCAGTCACAGGTGCCAGGGTGAGCGAGAATACCCGCAGGAACCTGAGGAACATACTCGTCGACGAGTGCAGGAAAACCATCGCTGAGAAGAACTTCGATGAGGTCATGCAGGACGTCATCTACGGTCGGTTCTCATCCAAGATGTTCACCAGGCTCAAGCAGATCACCAGGATGAGGCGCGTGGAAGTCCGCAAATCAGAGCGCGGTGAGATCTTTAAGTAGGTCTAGTTATGATGCCCGCTGGGATGGATCCGAAGAAGATGCAGGCAGTCATGCGTCAGATGGGCATCAAGAGCGAGGACATCCAGGCATCCAGGGTCACAATCGAGACATCTTCTGGTTCTATCATCATAGAGGAGCCCCAGGTGGTTCAGATAACCATGCAGGGGCAGAAGTCTTTCCAGATATCAGGTAGTGTGCGGAAAGAGGAGAAGTCCTCTGCAGACGATGTGAAGATGGTCATGGAGCAGGCTGGCTGTTCTGAAGAGGACGCGAAAGCCGCTTTGGAGAAATCCAATGGCGACATCGCTGAAGCCATCGTTCTGCTCACAGAAGGCAAGGAATAAAAATCTTGGGCAGGTTAGTGAGGTATGGCCGTGAAGCGTGAGGTACTATTGATTATCCTGCTCCTCATTGTCATTGCGGTACTCATTAAGCTCGTCGAGTTCTTCCAGATCAATATCATCGAGGCAGATGCAAGCAACTTCGTCCGCGAGGATCTGCATTCCAAATACCCGCTGGCTGACATCGAAGTGATGACCATCACGCCGAAATACAACGAGAACGGCGCCAAGTATTTCGAAGTGAAAGCCAGGGTGACCGAAGAGGCCGAGACCGCCTGCCCTGAGAGGCTGCATATCTTCTACAATTACCCCGCGCAGAACTTCGTGCCACAGCCTCCTGAAGTGATTACCCACAACTGCGTTGTGTGCGCGCAAGGCATCTGCACCATCGCATTCCCTGAAGAGGCGATAATCGCATCGCACACCTTCGAAGGGACCTCAGAAGTGAATTCCTATATACAGTCGAATGGCAATGCGATTCCGACAGTGACAGAGAAGCCCGACTCTTGGGAGGTCATGTGGGACTCAGAAACAGCCGACCACTACTATGTGGTTTCTATCCATAGGAACGGCGAGATACTCGGTGTAGAGCTCGTAGGGAAGGTCTGATCAGCCGATCTCCACGGTCCCATCCCCTATTCCTATCTTCCTGTCCACGAATTTCGATATTATATACGCGTTCGTCCTCAGATGGTCGCTTATCCTGCTGGTAGTATAGCGCGTCACACCATCAGCGAGCGCTGCATAGATGAGCAGTTGATCTGCCAGGTGCATATCGACATCGTTTTTCTCGACTTTCAGCGCGTCAAGGCATTCCTGGGCCACTATCTCTGCCCGTTTCCCTTTCTCACCCAGCGCATAAGCCCCCCTGAACCCTTTCCAGGCAGTTATCGCATTGCCTACGGATAGCGCTTCGTTCTCGCGGACCATCACCGTCCCGATATTGTTCTGGACGAATATCTTCTTCTCGCGGATGGCTATGGCGGTCGGAAGCCCGGAAAGCCTTATCAGGACCTGGATGTTGTCTTCCTGGATCCAGCTAGTACAGCCATGCAGCTTGGTCGGTTTCACATCCAGTTCCACTATTCCGCCGCCTTTCGGATAATAACCTGGTTTCAGCATCCTGGCTTCCACAGATGCACCGAACATGGCTATTGCAGGGATGAAGACGCGTTCGAAATAGTCATAGCCAGGCGATTTCATCACATGGGTGCCGCCGATTACCCGAAGTTCGCTCTCTTTTGATGCGCCAAGGAGTATCGGGATGAGCGTTTGGGCGACCAGAGTGACAGAACCTGCTGTCCCGATGTCAAACTCGTACTTCCCGCCTACAATCGGCCCTGGTTCGAACGTGAGCTCTTTGCTGCCTATCTCAGCGCCGGTCAGCGTTCCACGGCAGACATTCCTGACAGCCTTGCAGGCGGTGAGGTGCTGGGCCTGGAGCCCTGGGTTCGGTCGGTTCGCCCTTATGTTGGTTATCCTGACAGGTTTCTGGGTTATAGCTGACAGCGTCATGGAAGTGCGGATGATCTGTCCCCCACCTTCCAGGTGCGAGCCGTCTATTAGTATAATATTATTCATAGTAATACTGCCTCGTGAAGTTAATCCTCAGCAAGTTTGATTAAACTTTACCCGACGCTAAGGCTGAGGAAAGCTTCAGTAAATAGAAATAGGCCAGCGGATCTCTCCGCTGGCAAGGCGACCAGTTATCCTCCCATGCACTCAAAATGAGCGTGAGTTATTTGGTATGTATTCCGCAATATATATAAACGTTGTGAATGTTGTGTCAATCCTTCTATCGGAATGGTGGGTTTTTACTGTATCAGGTGCGTAAAATGGTTATATAAAATTGGATTTTATGTGCAAAAACAAACATATTTAATTGGTTTTGTACTGATTCTTGGCCATGGCGATGACCGGCATCAGAAATGAAGGTGGAAAAGTCGTAGATATCTTCAGCGGAAAGGCGCGCAGACCGTTCAAAGGCTCAAAGCCCTCAGAGGATCGCGGGCGTTCTGCTCCATTGGCAACTCCTCCAGCTATGTCGTCCAAACAGAACGG
>JAQTOF010000013.1 GCA_028713495.1 Candidatus Iainarchaeum sp. | reverse complement strand
CAACTATTACGGTGCTGATGGCGGGGACACGGTCAACAACACAACCAACAATAACAACACCACGAACAACTACGGTTCTGATGCTGGCCAACAGGACACCGATACCGGCGTTGTTGATGCTGGATTAGCATGCGACGCAGGTCCTGAGCTTTCATGCGAAGAGCCCACAGTGACGCAGTATCTTTCAGTCGGTGAGAAGATAGATGTCGGCGAACTGCACTTCCGGGTTGAGGATGTCGTGAGCGACGAGGATAATCTAGTCGTGATAAGCGTCCTTGGTCCTGACTGCTCAGAAACGCTCCAACTCGAAGAGCTTAATGCCGGCGAATCAATTGAGCTCGACCTAGGCATATTCGGAAAAGTCACGCTCAGTGTGGCTGGCGTATACGCTCCAGACTCAGGCCCCAAGGGCGCCATAGTCGGCGTCGAGAAGGTCTGCGAGGATGCTGAATTTGTGTGCGAAGGCGAGGAGAGCATCTACCATGCCATCCTTAATCCAGGAGACCAGCTTTCATTCGCTTTGACAGGAATGAAATGGCGCCACGATGACATCTCTGTCTATCCGAGCGATGAACCGCCCAGGGCCATAGAATCGGTTCTTGACGGAAGCGATGATGTGGTCGCGGTCGCAGCCATCCCTGAAGGCGATACCGTCCAGATAGACCTGGGCGACTACATAATTCGTGCTACTGCGAATATCGTAGCCCCCGGCTACAACTTCGCTGCTAGATGGGTGGATCTCACAGTGAACTTCTGCGACAACAGCGCCAAGTGATTTTTTTCTTTTTCTTTCCTATTTCTTTTCTGGTCCTTTTTTCCAAGAACTAAAGCATCACTCTTTCCCCTGGCAGAGGCGCCAAGGTATCGAATCCATGCTCCTCTTTCAGCTCTTTCGCGAATTCCTGCGGTTTGTCGCCATGCACAAGCAGCAGCTTCTCGGGATTGGCCTTCTTTATGAATTTCAGCAGGTCAGACCGCCCTGCATGGGCTGACAGGTCCAGATATTCGATAGGCAGATCGACAGTCAGTTGCTGGTCGTCCTTTGTTATATATCCCTCATGCTGCAATGTCCAGCCATTGGTGCCCTCGACGCAGTAACCGGTGAATATGAGTTTGGACTTGCTGTTCACATTGAACATGTAATCCATCACAGGGCCGCCGTTCAGCATGCCCGCTGTGGTTACTATCACAGAAGGCTCACGTACGGCTGCCTTCTTGTCTGCGAATGATGCGACTATGTTCACGCTCCTTGCCGCTTTCCTGAACGTGCTCGCATCGCGTATGTATCCGCCATGCTCAAGATAGATCTTAGTCAGCGTCTTGCCCATACCATCAACGTATATCGGTACATCCTTGTCATGCTGCCTGATGAGCGCGATAAGTTCCTGGGTCCTACCAAGCGCGAATGAAGGCAGGAGCGCATTGCCGCCATTCTCCAGCGTCTCATGTATCTCTTCCATCAATTTCTTCTCGGTCTCCTTACGTGGCGGGTGCTCCTTGTTGGCATAAGTGGTCTCTATCATAAGCACGTTCACACCATCCACGAACTTCGCGCCTTTGTGCATGTGCGTCTCCTCGCACTTGAAATCACCTGTATAAAGGAAGTCCATGTCCCGGTATTGCACATCCACCATGGCTGCGCCGCTGATGTGCCCAGCATCAAACAACTCTATCCTGGTTCCCCCTGTCTCTATGGGTTTCTTGTAAAGCAATGGATCCCAATTCTTCATGGCCTTATGGAGATGGCCGAGGCGGTAGGGCAGGCCTTCGCCCATAATCTTCATTGAGTCCATCCAGAGGACTTCGCATATGTCCTTCGTGGGCGGTGTGGAGTACCACCTAACCTTGTTTTCGCGGTAGATGGATGGCAGGCAACCGCTATGATCAAGATGCGCATGGGAAAGCACGACCAGATCAGGATCAAGAGTGGTCTCTATGGGGAATTTCGGCACTCCGCTCAAGTCGAATATCTTTATGCCATAATCCAGCATTATGTTCTTGTCCGTGTGCAGCAGAAAGGCGCTCCTTCCGACCTCCCTAGATGCGCCCAGGCATTCCACGAATGGTTCCATGCGCTGAATTGTCACAGAAACCTTTAATAGATTTAGGCGATTTTATGTTATATCCCCACGTGCATGCGATATGGATGTCCCGTCGATATATGAATTCGGATGGATACTGGTATTCGCAGCGCTAGCCGGCATGATATGCGTGAGGCTGAGATTGCCTCCTGTGGTAGGTCTGCTGGTGGCCGGCATGGTCATGGGGCCGATCCTGCACCTGGTTGAGCTACCGACAATCAATACTTTAGCTGAGATAGGCACGGTCCTACTGCTTTTCATGATCGGCGTGGAGTTCAGCGTGGCGAAACTTCTCGCCAGGGGCCTGCGCGCGATCATCAGCAGCCTGCTGCTCATCCTGCTGTCCTTCGCCATCATGCATGAGGTAGCCATACTGCTCGGCTTCGATGCCATAAGCTCGCTGTTCATCGCGTCCATGCTTTCCATGAGCAGCACGGCCATCATGATGAAGATCCTGGAGCAGAAAAGGCTCCTGGAGCGTCAGGAGGTTCCGGTCCTGGTCACAATGCTCATAATCGAGGACCTGTTCGCGGTCTTCATGCTCGCCTTCTTTTCCAACCTCAAATCCGGTTCTTTCAGCGGAGAGGAGATATTCAGCGCCCTTCTCATAGCCGTGGCGGTGCTGTCCTTCGGCTATCTGGCGCTGAGCGTGGCCCTCAAGAAATTCTCTTCGGTCTTCTTACGCTATCAATCAGAGGACACTACCATCCTCTTCGCGTTCAGTCTGGGCATCGGTATGAGCATAGCAGCATCCATGCTCGGCCTCACACCGGCCATAGGCGCGTTCCTGGCAGGCAGCCTGATCGCAGGGCTGCCCAACGGCAGGGATTTCGAGCAGTCCATGCGGCCCTTCAGCATCCTGTTCTCTTCCTTCTTCTTCCTGTCCATAGGCATGCTCATAGACCCGGCCGGCCTCTTGGTCTCAGCTGAGCTGACGCTGCTGCTGATATGCGCCTTCATCCTGGTCATATTCCTTGCGACCACGCTGGTGTTCTATCTCATAAGCTCCAGCGGCCGTTCATCGGTCTTCGCAGGCCTTGCCATGCTGCCGCTGGGAGAATTCTCCCTCCTTATAGCCAAGGAAAGCATGGGCGTGGTGGAGACGAACCTGGTGGGCATCGCCTCGGTGGGCGTGCTGGTGACATCCATCCTGTGCTCGCTCTCCCTCAACCGCTCCGAGCGCACCTATCTTTTCCTGAAAGCTTCGCTGCCACCGAAGCTGCTGGATACCTTGAAAGACGCATCAGGTTATTTCCGCAACGTATTGAGCGCGTTCGAGCCGGGCGGCTATTTCCACCGGGTGCTGGTACACGAACTGAAGCGCACTTCGGTTGCCCTGATATACATCCTGGGCGCCTGCCTGTTCTTCTGGTTCGCAAGGCTCTTCCTGCAGTTCCCGGTCTCGTTTGACAGCTACACGGTCATGGCAGATGCGGTCCTATTGGCAGCTCTGGCCGTCCTTTCCATATTCCCGCTCCTCAAGATACTCTCCTCGGCCAAGCGGCTTTTCAACGCCCTGGCCACGATATTCTCGCGCACCACGCCCCAGGCCCACAAAGCCGCCATAATACGCAATCTGCTGATTTCCGCATTCTTCTTCGCGCTGTTCGCCGATTCCCCGTTCATCGTCGCCCTGCTCCTCCTCCCAGACGCCTTCAACTGGATCGCCGTGGTCTTCGCCATCCTGTCGCTGTTCTTCTTCTGGAGCGCAGTGCGCGCCTCATCCACCTGGTTCCTCCTGCGCGAAAGGAAGATGGTCAACATCCTACACGAGCAGGTGGTGGCATCAGATGACGATGTGATACTTGTGGCAGAGGAATCGCCGCGGCACCGCAAGCCAAAGCCATCCAAGAAGAGGAAGGTCATGTTCCTCAGGTGAAAAGCCTTAAAATCTGCGCCCGCATATTAACATGATGGCCTCAGCTGACAGCACTGCACAGAAGCTCCTGATAGGCGTGGTGATGGTTCTCATCCTTTACGTCATCGCAGTGCCTTTCTACATGCATTTCGAGGGGCTCAACTTTCTCGACGCCATATACTTCGTCACGGTGTCCATAACGAGTGCAGGCTACGGAGACATAACCCCAAAAACAGACATCGGCAAGGCATTCTCGATCCTCCTCCTTCTCTCAGGAGTAAGCATATTCTTCTACCACATCACCCATCTTGGCCAGTTCAAGGAAAGGAACATAGATCCGCACGTGCAGCGCCGCATCGACATGCTCCGCAACCTAACCATGCTCCAGACCGGTGATGTGCGGAGCGACGAGGTCAAGAAGATAAAAGATAAAATACGGAAGATCCAGGACGCACACGAGGGCAAGGGCCAGGGATTCGGTCGGTTGTGAATGTCGTTCTATTCTGAGAAGTTCCAGCGCAATCCCCTCACCAAAGCCCAGCAGGGAAAAATCCGGAAAGCCTCTTTCGCAATAGTTGGTCTTGGAGGCACCGGCGGCTTCATGCTCGAGAACCTCATCAGGATGGGCGCGGAAAAATTGATGGTTTTTGACGGCGATCGCTTTGAATTGTCGAATTTCAACCGCCAGGCACTGGCCACTGATGATTTCCTGGACATGCCCAAGGTGCATGCAGCGCTCGCACGGGCAAAGGCGATAAACAAGGAGATAAGCATAACCGCGTCAGGGCATTTCGATGAACACTCAGATCTCGGCTCTGCCAGCATCGTTCTGGACGGTACGGATAGCATCGCTTCAAAGTTCAGCGTCGCTACAGCAGCCCGCAAGATGAAGGTCCCCTATGTCTTCTGCTCTGCGGCATCCTCGCGCGGCATGGTATCTATATTCACCAATTATAGGTTCGAGAAGGCGTTCCAGATACAGGAACTGCCTGAGCATAAGCACCCGGTATGCGCAGACACCCTGTGCCCTGCGGCATCTTTGGCAGGGACGCTCGCAGCTTCCCAGGCAATGAACTACGTGATACGGAAGCCATTCGTCAAGGCGCCTGATGCGTTATTTTTCGACCTTTTCAGGAAAGACATCTTCTGGAGGGCGAGGCTGGGATGAGCGACTATTATGTTGTGGAGCCATGCACCACGGCGAAAGGCTTTGAGATAAAGCTCAAGGAGAAGAAAATAGATTTGGCCAAAGCTGAAGGGGCGCTTTCTAGCCTCGGCGAGATTGTCGGGAAGAGCAGTGTCGTGTTGCTGGTGAAGTTGAACGGCCTGTCATTGAGCGTCTATGCTAGCGGAAGGATGATGGTGAAAGGCAAGAAGGCCAGCCAGAAAGAGGCCGATGAACTCGCATCAGAGATATGCGCTGCGCTCAACAAAACAGGGGCGATACTATGAAGATAGACTTTCATATCCACACTAGATATTCGCCTGATTCGCTCATACATCCGAAAGCGCTCGCAGCCAAATCAAAAAAGCTCGGAATAATACCTGCGATAACAGACCACTGGTCGACAAAGGGCAACGCAACCATGCGCCAACTCAAAGCGGATTTCATACCTGGAGAGGAGATATTCACTGACAAGGGGGACCTGATCGGCCTCTACCTGAATGAAGAGATTGGAAAAAACATACCATTCCTCGAAGCGCTCGACAAAATCCGCGAACAGGGAGCGATCGCGTATCTGCCGCACATGTATGATTACGGCAGGTCTGGCAGCCATGCGAGCGAGGACGAAGCTGCGCGTGTGGACGTCATAGAGGTCTTCAACGCAAGGTGCCTTGATCCCAGATACAATGAACGCGCGAATGAGTTCGCAGAATCGCACAACCTGCTCAAAGCAGTAGGCACAGACAGCCACTGGCTGTTCGAGTTCGGCTCAACCTACACTGAACTGCCTGATTTCGACATCAACGATCCGAAGGAGCTGCTCAAGGCGCTCAGATCCAAAAGCACAAGACTCATCACAAAGAAAGCGCCAATCTACGCCCGGGGCACCACGACCTTCATCTACCGGACCAGATGGCTCCTCGACCGGCTCGGCTTCTGACCTGCGGTGCGCCGACCGGCAGCTGATGCGGGCGATATCTATTTAATATTACGACCATAATCCATCCACGATGACCGATTCTTTCGTAGGCGTGGAGATAGCAGTAGTGGTGGTCACGGCCTCCATCGTGCTCGCCGGCATCCTTGTCGGCCTTGGCCGCGCTCTGGGATACAAGCGCATAGAGCAGTTCGGCCTGGAGGAGCTCGTCCAATCTGTGATAAACGCAGCCATCATCGGCTCATTCGCAGCCATAATCGAGCTCATCGGAGCGGTCAGCTCCTCGCTCATCACCGGCGCATGCTCGACCGGCACGGTCATCGAACAGCTCATCTGCACCATGGGATCCCTCAACGCAGCCCTGTTCTCATTGTTCCAGGAGCTCATCCGCACACTCAACATCATCGGATACTACCAGAGCCTCTCGTTGGATTTCGGCGCTTTCGCCATCAACCCGTTCGTCAACCTGTCATCAGTATCTGACGCCCTCTCCTTCCAGCTACTTTCGCTCAATGCCATAATGATGCTGGTGGAGCTCAACCGCCAGGTAGCCATCTTCGTAGGCCAGAATGCGCTGGCCCTTCTATTCCCGGTCGGCCTGGTCCTCCGCACGTTCTTCGCGACAAGGAAGATCGGAGGCTTCCTCATCGCCCTTGCCCTGGGCCTCTATGTCCTCTACCCGGTGTTCATCCTCGTCTTCCCTGACCCTGCGCCTAGTGTCGCCAACTCCACGCTGGTCATGGTAGACTTCACGAATAACAGCTACTACGCAGCCGTCCCTGTCATAGACCTCAACGACAACTATGCCATCGCAGGCAAGATGGACGTCATCAGCGGCAGGTGCGCAGAGTACGTGGACTACATCAAGCAGATGAATTCCAGCAACCTGACGAACGGGACCAATCTGAGTTCCCAATGCAGCGCCTTCATGACGCAGCAGCAGAACCTCACGCACAATCAATCGCTGGACATGAGCGGAGACCTCACGATGATATCGCAGAGCAACAGCTCATCGCTCGCGCGTTCGCTCCTCTATGCGGTCATCGCACCCCTGTTCTCCCTTATCATAACCATAGTCTTCGTCCGGGAGCTGGCCACCATCCTGGGCAGCGAAATCGGCCTGAAGACAGTGGCTTCCATATAGTTTAAATAAGAGAAATGAGAGGCAATAACCATGTTCATCAACCGCGCTGTCACAGTGGTCTCGCTTGTGGGGGGCGTCCTCGCAATCATCATATCGCTCATCTACGGCAATCCCATCTTCCCGATCATCGCGGCCGTCTTCTTCACACTCACCCTGATCTTCTGGAAGTACGGTTATCTCATAATCCCGGTTTTCACTAAGGCCACGAACATAATAGAGGTCCATGCCGGCTACGAAGTGCCGCCCACCAGGGATTACATAATCAAGAAGAACGAGGCCGGGTACTACGCATCCAAGTTCCTGGAGATCCGCTTCTATGAAAGCTCCATGGACAAGAACACCGAGGAGAAGAAGACAATGTTCGAGTCATTTGAGAAAGCAGTCAGCTCGCTGAAATACATAGTCAAGATAACGCTGATGATAAGCACCCTGGACCTGTCCAAGCACATAGACGAGATAAAGACCAAGAGGAGCGCCGTGGAGGCCAAGAAAGCCAAGGAGGTGCGCGTCGCGGCAGACGAGAACATGAGGATGGACCGCGAGCTGGCTTACTGGAACCGCCTGCTGGAGCGCATCACGCAGGGCGAGAGGCCTGTGGAGGTCATAGCGTTCGCATCCACCACTGCCTTCGGCCTGACAAGGGATGAGGCTATAAGCAGGGTATCCAGGCAGTCCAAGGAGCTGAAGACCATATTGTCGAGCTCCCTCGGCTGCGATGTCCGGGAGCTGCGCGACCTGGACATGATAAAATGCTTCGAATGGGATTACTTCTTCCCTACGACCCAGGAAGAGATAAAGGACACCCTCTTCTAAGCCAATCCCCAATATTTATATATAAACGGGGAGATACTCTTCTGTCAGAACACGAGGAGGATACGCTAAATGAAATCTTCATACATGCTATCCAAGGAGATAGCACGCAAAATGATACTGGTCCACCCTCCTGAGCCGCGCAAGGATCTTCTCCTCTCGCAACCATCGCAGGGCGTGTACATCGGGAAGACGCGGTTCCTCCACACGCCTGTGTTCTGGGATCCGACCAAGCTGATATGTCCCCACCTCGCCATCATCGGCATAACCGGTTCAGGCAAATCCTACACTGTCAAGACATCCCTCACCAGAGCATCGCTCATATGGAATACCAACGCCATCATCCTCGAATGGGTGGGCGAATACAACGACTTGGTGAAGCAGGCACGCGGCCGGGTTATCAACCTGGCCACTGAGCGCCTTAACATCCTGGACCTGGTAGGCCTTCCAAAGAGGAGCAGGATAAAGCAGATCATATCCGCCCTGGACATCCTGGTGGATCTCAAGAGCTACCCCAACGAGAGGGATGACATAGAGGAAGCCCTTGAATCGGTCTACTACAAGGCAGGCAGCCAGAAGCCTAGCCTACGTGAGCTCTCCAAGGCCCTTGAGCGGGAGAAGCAGATGAGGAAACGGGCCGGCAGGCTTGAGCGCCATGACGTGGAGGAAGCCCTAGAAGATGTCTGCGAGAACGGCACGTGCGAGAAGCCTACCCTCGCCCACGTGGTGAAGGTCCTGGAACGCACCAACAAGAAGAAGGCGGCCCGCCTGCTCAAGAGGTTCACCGCAGAAGGCACGGACTTCTTCGCAGGCACGTCCACCATGGACATAAAGAAGCTCACAAGCAGCGGCTTGGTGTGCATAGACCTCCATGACCTGCCGAGCGAGGAGATGAGGAGCCTGGCAGGCCTCACGATCCTCCAGTACATCAAGGAGCTCATGCGCGCCGAAGGCATGCAGAAGGACAACAAGCACGTGCGGCTCTTCGTGGTGCTGGATGAAGCCTGGAAGATCGCCCAGGACGAGCGCAGCGATGTCATAGCCATAGTGAGGGAAGGCCGCAAGTACAACTTCTCGCTGGTCATAGCGACCCAGAACCCAAGCGATATGCATAAGACGATATTCAGCAACATCGGCACGGTCTTCGTGCTCAGGCTCATACTCAAGGAGTACAGGGATTACGTACGCAATTCCATCGGCTATTCGGATTTCATAGACGGCGAGATATCGAAGTTCGGTGTGGGCGATGCCGCGGTGAACATGATATTCGCCGAGAGGCAGTCGCGCATAATGACGTTCCTTATGGATAAGATAGACGGCGAAGAGCCGCTCCTAATCTTCAAGATAAGGGGTGGGGAAATGATTGTCGAGATTGAACGCGAACAGTTTGTGAGGATGCTCTACGAGATGGGACTCAATGAAGGCCAGCTCAGCCTGATAAAGAGCGAGTTCGAGAGGGGGGACGGCCTCCTGGATGGCGAGCAGCTGGTCGCCGTGCTGGAGAAGTTCGGATATTCCAAGCCTTCCATAATCTCCTTCCTCAGGCAGCTCGGCATAGATGAGAAGAACCTCATCCGCGTGTTCTCGCTGGTAAGGATGAGGAAGGCTACAAAAGGCGTGGTGAACGTCGTACTGGATGATGGCCATGGCTGAAGAGAAGATAATCGTTTTAGCAGCGCAGAAGAAGCCGCTCAAGACGCTGGCGAGCCTGCTCAGCGGCCTGGGTTTCACGCGGATATCCTACAACAACAATATGCTGTCCGTGGAGAAGATAAAAGGCGCCGACCTGCAGGGCCGGCCATACCTGGAATACCGCATCGAATTCAAGCCCGAGTCCGTCACATTCATCTACAGCTTCTCGGCCAAGCACAGTAAGATCGCGAGATTATTGGATCTCATGCCAACGTTCCTCAACATCCTCCAGGTCGCCGAGGATTATTACGATGTCAGACCCACCAGCATCTTTTCCCACGTCAATGCCCTGCTGGGCGAGACATCCAAGATAATCGACCGCGATGCGCTTGAATTCTCCACCCAGCTCAGCGAGCTGCAGGCAAGGCACAACGACATGAACTCCAAATACGACGACCTTGTCCGGTCCGGCGAGGCCACTACTCGGCTGCTGCTGGAGTGCGAGCGCAAGAGGGATGAGCTCCAGAAGAAGCTCAACAAGCTCAGCGGCATGGGCGACGACCTGCTCAAGGAGTCCCTCTACAACTGGGTGAAGGTGCATGGCGGCACCATAGATGTGAGGGAGTTCTCCAAGGCCAACTCCGTGGCGATTACAAGGGCCGAGGAGGGCCTCAACATGCTCATCAAGGAAGGCTACATACGGAGGCGGTTCGAATAACGAAGCATGCGAAGCGGAAGGCCCAAAAGGCCGCATCGCAGCCTCAGCAGGCCGCTCCACGGCCCCAGCAGGCAGTCCCTCCGGCTCCTAAGCAGGAGACCATGAGCCAGTATTTCTTCACGTTCGAAGTGCTCAAACAATATCCTACGGTCCGTTCCTACATAATCAAGCAGCCGCTCAGGCGTTCCTTCAAGGATACCGTAGCCGGTCTCCTGGGCGGAAGCAAAGGATAGCTTGGGTCTGAGGTTTTGCCATGAAAGTGCTTCTGATTGGAAATGGTGCACGGGAGCATGCGATAGCCGAGAGGCTGGCCCAGGACTGCGAGCTATACGCGCTGATGTCCAAGAAGAACCCTGCGATCTCCCAGCTCTCCAAGGCCCACTGGATATGCGACATCGAGGATGCCGAGGCAGTCAAGAAGGCCATAGCCGGCAAGGAGTTCGATCTTGGCTTCTCCAGCCCTGACGCCACCCTCGCCGCAGGAGTGAGCGATGCGCTTGCTGCTGCTGGCATGCTCATCGCATCCCCGTCCAAGGCCGCCTCCCGCATCGAGTGGGACAAGGGATTCATGAGGACTATCCTCAAAAGGCACGGCGTGAAAGGCTCCCCCCTCCATGAAGTGGTCACAAGCAGCAGCGATGCGCTCCGCGTGATAAAGGATTATGGCGATGTGGCCGTGAAACCGCTGGGCCTCACAGGCGGGAAAGGGGTGAAGGTGAGCGGAGATCATTTCACCAACCCAGAAGAGGCCGCCGACTATGCCTATTCGCTCATAGAAAAGGATGGCAGCGTTCTCATAGAAGAGAAGATTATCGGAGAGGAATTCACCCTTCAGGCATTTTGCGACGGCTCCAGGGTGAGCGTCATGCCTCCGGTCCAGGACCATAAACGCGCGTTTGAAGGCGATAGCGGCCCCAATACTGGCGGCATGGGAAGCTATTCTGCGGGCCAGCTGCTCCCATTCCTCCGACAGTCAGACATCGAAGATGCCAAGAAGATACTCCAGGACGTCGTCCGTGCCATGAAGAAAGAGGGTTCGCCTTTCACAGGAGTGCTCTACGGCCAGTTCATGGCCACGGCCCATGGCATCCGTGTGGTGGAATTCAATGCGCGCTTCGGCGACCCTGAAGCCATGAACGTCCTATCGCTCCTGAACGGTTCGCTCACAGACACGTTCCTTTCCATGGCAGAGGGCCAGCTGGATGCGCCTGTTTTCTCGGATGAATGCACAGTGGTGAAATACCTGGTGCCAGAAGGATATCCTGTCCAGCCGCTCAAGGATGCTGAGGTCATTGTGGACAGCATCGGCCTGGAGGACTGTAATGCGAAGATATACTACGCATCTGTCTATGAAACTGGCGGTAAGATAATGACCACCTCCTCGCGCGCTTTCGGCATACTCGGCAAGGCAGCCACCCTGGCAGATGCCGAGCGGATCGCAGAGAAAGGTTGTGGTTTCGTGCACGGACCGGTATGGCACCGCAGCGACATCGGCACGGCCGCGCTCATCCAGCGCAGGATAGACCGCATGCGCTCCCTACGTGTGAAGACATGAGATCCTTCATCTTCGCCATCCTCCTGCTTTCCATTTCCTATGCAGCCACCTTCGGCTACTCCCGCGTTACCATAGAGAGGGTATGGACCATAGAGGATTCGCAGAACGGGACCTTTGAATTCAACGGCGCCCTGGTGGCCAACAACAGCAACCAGCGCGTGGTATCGCTCTCCACAGAGCCTGAGATGGAATACTTCGACCCGGGTGATGGCACCATCCACCTCCACTACAATGGCACGGTCGTGAACGGCACCATGATTCTCAAGGCCAGGGCCATCGTGAACGTCGACTACAATACCAACATCTCGGCAGACGGCCCCATTCCGGAAGTAGAGCTGAATTACACCAACCTCACAGAGCCAGACGGGGCGATATCATTGCAGGCTTGGAGCCTGGCGCATGAGGATTCCAGCCTCGCCACCATCCGCGACCTTGCCAACTGGGTGCACTCCGCTGTGAAATACGACATCAGCTACTGGAGCAAATCCAAATCCGCCAAGGATGTCTTCGCTGAGAGACGCGGCGTGTGCGTGGAATACACCCATCTGTTGATCTCCATGGCCCGCAGCCTTGGTTTCGACACGCGTTATGTGAGCGGCTATGTCCAAAGCAACTCCTGGCAGCCCCATGCCTGGGCTGAAATCTATGTTCCCGGCTATGGCTGGCTTCCTGTAGACGCCACTTTCGGCCAGGTCGGCATACTGGACAGCTCCCATCTGGCCATCCACTACGGCCAGGACCAGTCTACGGTCTATGATGAGCTCCTTACCATGAACCCTGACGCCTCCATAATGGTCACGGATGACGTCACTGCTGGTTTCTTCTCAGAGGATCCAAAGGGGATCTCATTGTCCATGGAGGTCGATCCACAATCCTATATCGCTGATGTGAAGGTGGAGAATACCCGACCAGAATACGTCTATGGCACCTCTACCTTCGCGCTTCCAGAGGGCTATGGCGGCACCGAGTCATCCATCGTCCTTCTGGCCCCCTATGAGAGCCTGGACATCTTCCATGGCCTCAACCACTCCCTGATACAGGATGGCTATGCCTATGAGATTCAGATGGCAGCGTCATTCAATGATGCCAAGGATAAGACCACTCTTTCCATCAACGAGAGCAACGACTGGAATGATGAAAACAACGGCACCGGTGCTGCCAGTCCATGCCCATCCACAATCCTCCTTCTGATCCCGGCCGCCTTCATGCTCAGGCGCTGAATGCAAGCAGCCCCTTTGCCCTTTCCAGGATCTTCTCCTCATTTGCCACCAGGACCTTCCCATCCATTATCAGGGGCTTGCCGTCGCATACCACGCTCTGCACAGCACCTGGCCCTGCGCAATACACTATCTGCGCGATGATGTCGTTCTCAGGAGAGAACGCGATATTCCTTGCATCAAGCAGCACGATATCGGCCTTCTTGCCTTTCTCCAGGGTCCCGCTCTCTATACCCAGCGCATCAGCCCCTCCCTTTGTCGCCATGTTGAACGCGTTCCTGTGATCCAGGGCCAGAGGATTCAGTTTCGTAACTTTCTGGAGCATGACCGAGAGCCTCATCTGGTCGAACATGCTGAGGTTGTAATACGCCCCCATGTCGCTTCCCAAGCCGACCGCCACGCCTTCTTTCAGCATCCTGCCAGTCTGGGCCGCACCGCTCGCTAGCATCATATTGGAACCAGGGCAATGGGCGACCCTGGTCTTGGTCTTCGCCAGCAACTTCAATTCGCTGTCATCCAACCACACGCAATGCGCCAGCAACGTCTTCTTGCCAAGCAGCCCAAGCTTCTCGAAATGCCGGATGGACGATTCCCCATAATTCTTCCGGTCCTCATCCACCTCGAAACTGCTCTCGCTGGCATGGGTCGTGAACAGCACATCATATTTCCCCATCAGCTCCTTGCACCCTTCCAGCAAGCCGTCTGTGCAGGTTATCCCGAACCTGGGCGTGATATTGTAACGCAGCCTGTCGTTCTCTTCGCCATGCCATTTTCTTATCAGCGATTCAGTATCCCTGAGCGCTTTATCCGGGCTTTCCTGGAGCTCAGGAGGCGATGCCCGGTCCATCAGGGTCTTGCCTATGTTGCCGCGCATGCCGAACGCCTTCGCGGCCTTGAATGCCTCATCCGTATGCCTCACTGAAGTGTAATCCACGAATGTCGTCACACCGGATTTGAGCATCTCCAGATAAGCGAGCTCTGCGCATGCCTTCGCCTGCTCTTTGCTCATGCTGCCCTCCCATCTCCAGATGTACCTTTTCAGCCAATCCAGCAGGCTTTTGTCTGAGGTGAGGCCGCGGGTGGCTATCTGGAAGCTATGCATGTGGGTGTCCACGAATGCTGGACATACTATGGAGTCCTTGGAGCCGATGGAATCGCTGAACTTGTATCTTTTACGCATCTCTTCTGCAGGTCCGATATCGATGATGCGATCCTTCTCCACGACTAGCGATATGTCCTTCCTTATGCCTTCAGGCATAACAGCCAGGCCACCGAAAATCTCGTACATCATCCCATCCGCCTTCCAAGTGGAGCAATGCCTTCCACGCTTTAAAAACGTTCCATGCATCCTCATCCCATGGCTAGGATCCACGTGGTAGGCGCAGGGCCAGCAGGTTCAATCGCCGCCATGAACGCCCTGCGGTTCGGCCATGATGTAGTGGTCTCAGAGGACCATCCTGCCGCAGGGGTGCCAGAGAACTGCTCAGGCCTTTTCTCCATAGACGGCCTCCAGACGCTCTCAGATTTCATCGATTACAGGAAATTCATCATCCAGCCAATACACGGCGCAGACATCCACCTTGTGGACCAGAATCTTTCGGTGAGAAGGAGAAAACCGGTCGGCTATGTCTGTGACCGGAAAGCCATGGACCATCACCTAGCCTCCAGGGCAGAATGCGAAGGCGCCAAAATCAACTATGGCGAGCGCGTCAGCAACCGGTTCCATGCTGACAACATCATCGGAGCCGATGGTCCCCTATCCACTGTAGCCAGGCATTTCCGCTTCAGGCCGATCCAGCGGCATGTTTCCACCCTCCAGGCAGTCCTTCCCTACAGGGCCAAGGATCCTGGCGTAGTCGAGGTTTTCCTATCCAACAGCAGGTTCCCTGGCTTCTTCGCCTGGATCATACCCCACGACGAATACGCAGCGGAGTTCGGTGTCGGAGTGGAGCTGCCCGACAAACCGCTTGAATCATGGAAGCGTCTTCTCAGGCTGAAATCCATCCACAATGCGCCGCCTCCGAAAGGCGCCGTCATCCCGATCGAAACGCGCTCCCAGACTGCCATGCGCATCGGGAAACGCAATATCCTGCTGGCAGGGGATGCAGCCGGCCAGGTGAAATCCACCACCGGGGGCGGGGTGATATTCGGAGGGAATTGCGGCGCCCTTGCAGGCCGCCATGCTCTGGCGCCGAAGCGTTACGAGATGGAATGGCGGCTGAGATACGGCACCGACCTGGCCATGCACCTCATAATTCATGACTACCTGGCATCCATGTCGGACAAGGAGATGTCTGCCTTCGGCAGAAGGCTTAAGAAGCTGAATTGCGATAGTTATCTGTCACGTCATGGTCACATGGACCGGCCTACCCGTATGATTGGTCCTGCTATTCTGTTGCATCTGATGAAAAACATGACAGGGGTTGCATGATATGCAAGGAAAGATCGAGAAGTACATACTCCAAGAGCTTGATAGGAAGAAGGGGCTTCTTTTCGCCCTCATAGACCCTTTGGACTACAAATCGCCCCAGGAGGCGGTGAAGACAGCCAAGAACGCCGATGAGGCTGATGCGGACATCATACTCATCGGAGGCAGCACCGGCGTCCAGGGCGAGGATTTGGACTCCATAACCAAGGTCATAAAGGAGAACGTCTCCAAGCCGGTGGTCCTTTTCCCAGGCAACATCGGCACGCTCACCAAATACGCGGACGCGGTCTATTTCATGTCCATGCTCAACTCGAGGAACACGTACTGGATAAGCGAGGCCCAGATGCTTGCCGCCCCTATGGTGAGGCGCTATGGCATAGAGCCCCTGCCAGTTGCGTATGTCGTCGTGGATCCAGGAGGCACTGTCGGCTGGGTAGGGGATGCGAAAAGGCTCCCTAGGAGCAAGCCCAAGATCGCCGCGGCCTTCGCCATGGCAGCAGAATACATGGGCTTCAGGTTCTTCGTAACCGATGCAGGCAGCAACCCTACCGAGGGCCATGTCCCGCTGGAGATGATCAGCGCGGTGAAGGCATCCATAACGATTCCGTACATCGCAGCAGGCGGCATAAGGACGCCGGACCAGGCCAAGGCCGTGATAAAGGCAGGGGCGGATATAATCCAAGTGGGCACAGCCTTCGAGAAGGAGAGCTCGGTCTCCAAGATAAAAGACATGGTCAAGGCGGTCCGCGAGGGCGCCAAGAACCGCTGAATCCCATCAGTCCGGCTCTATATGTATGCTGACTTCTTTCACTTGCGGCACATCCCTCAGTATCCTGGACTCTATCTCGTGCGATATCATATGCGCCTTCTCCACAGGAGTGCCATGTGGGACATGGATATGGACATCCACCAGGATCCTGCTTCCTGCGATGCGCGCCCGCAGCTTATGGAACCTGGTTATCCTCTTCTCGGCCACCAGCACTCCGGTTATCTTCGCCATGGTCGCCTTGTCCGGGCTGAAGTCCATGAACACATAGAACGAATGCAGCAGGAGCTCCACGGATATGTAAAGCATCACGAGTCCGACAACAGCAGCCGCCAACGGGTCGCCCTGTGGGAAACCAAGCTTCACCGCGACAAGGCCCGCGAGCACCGCAGCAGAACTCACCACATCAGTGGTGAAATGCGCCGAATCAGCCTCCAGGGCAGAACTGCCCTCCTTCTTGGCTATATCCCCGAGATAGCGCGAGGTGAAGTATGTAACGGGTATGGAAATCAGCATGAGCACTATGCCTGCCTCTGAGAATTCCACATTGCCAGGCTCAGAGAACTTCTGGTATGCCTCGAACATAACCACGCAGGCCGTCCCGGTTATCAGGAAAGCCTGCAGCATGGAGGAGAGGTTTTCGAACTTCTCATGGCCGAAATGGTGGGTGCGATCCTCAGGTTCCTGCGCTTTCCGTATGCCAAGATAAGCCAGCCCTGATGCCACCAGGTCGAAGAACGAGTGCGCTGATTCTGCGTAGAGGCCGATGCTGCCGGTGATGAACGCGACCGCTATCTTGCTGATGAGCAGGACAGTGTTCACGCCTATAGAAAGCGATGCCGCGCCAAGCTTGCTACCCATGTATCAATAACGATGTGCAGGAATAAATAGGTTGTCCTCCTAGTGTCTTCGGTGATTGTCTGAACACTCAGTTCATAGAATTTTTGGCCAGGCATGGCGCCATACGTTTCGGAGAATTCACGCTGAAGAGCGGCCGCCAATCCCCGTATTTCATAGACCTGGGCGTGCTGACCAGCGGCTCGGCGATATCCGAGCTGGGCAGGTATTACGCCGGAAAGATAAACGAGTCGTTCGGCAAGGACTTCGACGTGGTCTTCGGTCCTGCCTACAAGGCCATCCCGCTCGCCATAAGCTCCACCATGGCCCTTAATTCCATGGGTATGGACAAGAAATGGCTGTTCGATCGGAAGGAGATGAAGATGCACGGCGCTGATGCGTCCAGCGTCTTCGTAGGCAGCCAGAACATCGACCACGGCCAGCGCGTCGTCATAGTGGATGATGTCATGACAACCGGAGGCACCAAGGTAGAAGCCATCAAGAAGCTCGAGGACTCGCTCAAGGCAGAGGTGAAGGGCATCGTGGTCGCGGTCGACAGGATGGAGATGGGCAGGAGCGCATCGGCCCTGGCGGAATTCACTGAAGACACAGGCATCCCTGTGCACGCCATAGAGAACATCGCCAACATATTCTCTCACCTCAAAGGGCGCGCAGTGGACGGCAAGGTCTATGTCACTGACAAGACATTCTCTCTTTACGAGCAATACATGAGCAAATACGGAGTGAAGAAAATCCCAGGGACCTGACCCACGTGAATCCCATGCCTGCGCAGGAGATAGTCAGGAAATTGAAACGCCTTTCCAACCCCAAGAATGTCGAAGGGATGAAGCGTTTCGGCATCAATCCGCATAATACGCTCGGCATACCGATTCCTGTCCTACGGAAGATTGCCAAGGATATCGGCAGGGACCATGCCATCGCGCTGGATCTCTGGTCGTCAGGTCTCCACGAGGGGCGCATCCTCGCCTCCATGATAGATGATCCTGATGCGGTCACGGAAAAACAGATGGAAAGCTGGGTGAAGCATTTCGATTCCTGGGATGACTGCGACCAGGTGTGCATGAACCTGTTCAGCAAGACGAAATCCGCCTATACGAAAGCCGCAGAATGGAGCGCGAGTGATGAGGAATTCGTGAAACGGGCGGGATTCGCACTGATGGCGTGCCTGGCATGGACCGACAAGAAGGCAGATGACAAACAGCTCGAGAGGTTCCTTCCCCTCATAAAGAAAGCGTCCAGCGACGAACGCAATTTCGTGAAGAAGGCAGTGAACTGGGCCCTCAGGCAGATCGGCAAGCGAAACATCAGGCTCAACAAGAAAGCGATCGCGACAGCCAGAATAATCCAAAAAACAGATTCCAAAAGCGCGAGATGGATCGCCAACGACGCGCTCCGGGAGCTCGAGGGCGCCGCCGTCCAGAGGCGCCTTACAAAGTAGTCATTCCCTTCTTGCTGAAAGGCAGAAGTCCAGGAACCCGTCCCCTATGCTGTTGACATCGAGTTTCCTGCATGTGGCCGTGGTGCCCAGCAGTCCTGCTATGCTGGGATTGGTCCTTCCATTATCCCCTGATATCAGCTCTTTTATGTAAGTGCCTGCTTCGGCCTTGATTGTGAGCGTGGCGTTGTTCTCTCTGACATCGGCTGCTTCCAGTTTTTTCACTTTCCTGTGCCTCACCAGGTCTGCCCTCCTGTGCGCCACCCTGGCAGGAGTCTGCTGGAGTATCATCTTACCTTCCAGGGACATCATCTTCGCCACATCTTCCGCGCCTATCTTCCTGCCGAACTCGACCTCTGCCCTATAAGTCTTGTCAAAATGGGATTCTGTTACTACCTCGACAAAGCCCCTCGGGACGATGCGTAGGTCAGAGACCTCGACCTCCTTGCTGGTAGCGATCTCTTTCGCCAGCGATGCATGGTCTATTTTGCGGTTTTTCGGGTTTTTTATCTCGAGGACGAATCCACGCCCGGCGCTGTTGGTCGCATCCACGTCCTCCCTTCCTGAAGCGTGCATGACATAATCCTGGGCCTCGGTCGCCTTCTTGAAAGGCTCGCCTATCCTCTCTTCCACAGAATCGTAATATTTGCCTTTTCCGCCGCACTGTGCGCATCCCTTGCCATCGCATTTCGTGCATTTCCATCTGCTCTGGGAGAGGCCTGCGGCCAGCTTCCTATATCTTCCGAAGACGAAAAGCTCGTTCCTCTGTAGCTCCACAGACGCTTTAGAATAATCGAAGACCATCCTGCATTCGCCATCAGAAGAGTATTCAGCACCGCTCGCTTTCCTCAATGCAGCGGATATCCTCCGGTTGAGCAGGTTTTTTATGCTCTCGGAATCTCCTGCCTTCCTGTCCCAGACGTCTTCCTCCCGTATGAGCCAGTCCTTGGGTATGATAGTGGATATGGAGAAGCTCTTCACGCCTTCCTTGTCAAGAAGCGCAGATGCTTCGCTGACCATCTGCTCTGTCTTCATCGCATTGCCTTTGCAGATGTGGCACTCTCCTTCTTCGAAGGCAGAGCTGTTGGCAGAATCGCATATCTCGCACAATCGCATAAGAAAGACCCGTAAGAGAAAACTAGAGTTCGAGTTCCCGGTGAGGCTCTGATGAGAGGGCGTTCTTCACTCTATAGCCTTCTATGATTATGGCAGCCCTCTTTATCTTGTCTGTCAGGCCAGCAGCCTCCTTGAATCCTGCTGCTTTCTCCACATAAAGCCCGAAATCAGCAAGAGTATGGGTGCCATTACTGGTCATTACCCTGAGGACTTCCACGACGAGACGTTTGCCCTTCTCATCGCTTCCCCATACGCTCATGGCAAGCGCCATCTGGTTGATGAAGTGGGCCTTGTCTGACTCGCTCATGCCCTTCCACATTGAGATTATCTTTGTCTTGCCCTCATCATCTATGAAATCAAGTGAAACCATAACATCAAACCCCCCTTACCCATTGGCGGAAGTCCAGCTGGCCTGGATTCCGGGCACGGTCGATTCTGTCGCCAAGGGCCTGTGCCCTCTCTATGGCAGCCACGGTCATGTGCGGGCTTATCCTTCTCGCGACCTCTGCCACTGTGACCTCACCCGGCCCGGCTTTGCTCACCGGCACCATCCTTCCTCTGTTCTTGGAAACCACCACTGCTTCGAATGGAGGGCTCTGCACTTCCTTTTTTGTTCTCTCGCGGCTTTCCAGACCAGCGGCTTCGTATTGCTGCACCACTTCTGGCCTGAATCCGCCTTTGCTTGCCATGGCTTGTTCGAGCCATGTGTTTATCATCTGCCTGAAATCCTGTTCCTTCTCCGCTTCCCCCTTTTTCTTCAGCGCAGTACCAGTGGCCATGCCATACTATCCGCACGAGATTTTTTAATGATTTCAGAAGAAGTGCTCCAGGCTCTTCTGCTTGCCGCCGAACTTCATGCTATACTCGTCATAGCCAAGCTCCTTCATTATCTTCATGACAGCAGGCAGCACCTGGTTGTTGATGTAATAATCAGCGTCATAATCCTTGGCCAGCTCCAACGGCTCTGCCTTCTCTGATATGCTCTTGCCGTTCCTGCTGACCACATAGGATATCACGGTCCCCTTCTCTGCAGGTATGCCGGCCTTCAGCATCTTCTTGGCAGCGGATAACTCCGGGCTAGCCACCTCGTAGCTCTTCGGGTCCTTGTTGAGCTGGGTGCTTATGGCCAGCATCTCAAGCGGCACCTTGCCTTCCTGCAGCCTTGCCACCACATCGCGTATTATCTTCACAGCCTTCTCCTTGCTGCCTTCTTTCAGTATAGCCTCAAGCACCTTGAGCTGCGTCTCCTTCGCTATCATGGACCAGTCCCGCCGCACCAGCTCGAATCCCCTTATCTTTATCCTCCCATCCTCGCCGAGCAATGCGTATTTCTTCTTCGCCCCCCTCTCTTCTCCGCCCTTCTTGCTCACGAACACGCCGCGCGGATAGAACCCTTCCAGCTCCAGTTCCATCTTCGGAGGCAATGCCGCGTTCACGCTGTTCATGAATTTTATGACGTCCTCCCGGTTCTTGTATAGCAGGAAGACCGAATCAGTATCTGCATAGAGCACTGTGAACCCTGCCTTCTCAGCGGTCTCTATGGTCTCTGTGATATGCTTCCTTCCCCAGGCGGTGACGCTCTCCGCGCATGGCCTGGAGTACCACCTTGACCGCGCATATCCCATATAGCCATAGAAGCTGTTCGCCAGGATCTTCAATGCCTGCGAGCGGGCACCCAGTTTCACGTATTCCTCGGTATCCTTCTTTGTCGTCTTCAGCGCTTTTTTCAGTTTCATCCTCATGTCTATGAGGTAATCCAGCACGAATGGTATGAGGCCAATTTCTTGTTTGGAAAATAACGCGCCTGTGGGCGAGACGAAGACATCGCCGCTTTTCCCATGCTGCGCATGCTTCCCTTCAGCGATGAGGGTTCCCGGGTCTATGTTGTAGGACACTATGATGGAAGGATATAGTCCCCTGAAGTCCAGCACAGCCACGTTCTCGTATATGCCTGGCTCAGGGAGCTTCACGAAAGCCCCCTGTATCGGCGCGTTGATGCGCTCGCCTATCTCGTCGCCTCCTGGCCTGGATGGTATGAGCTCGTTCCTCTCAGCGGCATGATACATCAGCAGGTTCTCCACCAGCTGTCCGCTCGTGGACAATGCGGTCTCGAACAGCGGCATCTTCGCCACGCTGGCCATCTCCATCTCCAATGGCAGCAGCCTGTCAGACAACGCGAGCGCCAGCTCTGCATCCACCATGGAATAATCACACAGCC
>JAQTOF010000012.1 GCA_028713495.1 Candidatus Iainarchaeum sp. | reverse complement strand
GTCCTGGTCGCGATGTTCCTTATGGCGGGAGTGTTCATGCCGTTCTTCATGGGCGGGGCCCTGACAGTCGCCTTCGAGCTCATCCGGGGGGCTATCTACTATATCGTCATAATGAGCATCATATTGCCGTTCCTGAACATATTCATCACGCTCACGACAGCCAAGGAGACCGCGGACTTCTTCAGGGTGGATGTGAATTTCATGTCGTTCCTGAAAATCATATGAGGTATTGAGATGGAATTTGTAGATCCGATGCAGATAATATCCGCCGGCGCTGTCGGCGGCCTGTGGGGCTGGGCAGGCCTGGCAGGAGCTGCGCTCATGACCTCAGCCGCCATCCTCGCCCTCATCTACATGTGGGGCGTGATGTTCAGGAACCAGGGCCTCATCGCCGATACCAAACAGGAGCTCTACGAGGTGCTAGTGACCGGCATCATGATAGTCTTCATATTCATGGGCATCGGTGCCATGAGCTCCCTATCCATAGGCTCTTTCCTGCCAGGGCTGGTTCCCTTGGATGTGGACCCGTCCGAGAATATCTACAATGTCACTGCGGCCTATTACATGCAGGTCGACAAGGACATGACCGGCTGGCTGGAGCTCAATTACGTCCTCAACATGTATGTGGATCAGATGGCCTCGGTGACGCCCTATGCGAGGCCGCTTGGCGTAGGCCTTGTGGCTTCCCCGATGGCAGGCATAGCCGCCCCGCTCAAGCAGCTTTTCAGCAACATGACCGTGGCGCTTTCCATCGCCTTCATAATAAACTACGCCCAGTACGCGGTGTACATATTCTCGCTCCAGGGGTTCCTCAACTACTACCTGCCGCTAGGCATGTTCCTGCGGGCGTTCACGCCGACCCGCCGCATCGGCGGCACACTGATAGGTGTAGGGCTCACGTTCCTTTTCGTTTTCCCGGCCCTCACCTGCATGACCTATGCTATCTTCTACAATCCCACAGGCTCGCTCGTCAGCTTCAGGAGCATGGCCGCCAACTACCTCAGCGATCCTGATTTCCAGGGACGTTTCACGAGCTTCATGGATCCTACCGGTGTCACAGCCACAGGCAGCAGCTCTCAAGAGGCCATGGGCACAGGGATATTAGACCTCATAACCGGCGCAGTGGGCGGTCTGGGCACCATGATACAGAACATGGTCGGCACCACCTTCCTCGCCCTGCTGATATTCCCGGTGTCGATCGTCGCCTGGGCGTTCGTCATAGGATTCATATTGCCTGCCTTCAATATCATGGTCCTCACGCAGGCCGCCAAGGTGCTGAGCAAGAGCTTCGGGGACGAAGTGGATATAAGCTCTTTGACGAGGATGATATGACATGGCCTTCACAGGGAGCGTCTATGGTGGTGCGGATCCTTATGCCAGTTGGAAGGTCCTGTCCATAGGTGCTGCGGCCATAGCCATCCTCGGCTCGGTCATGCTCATCATGCTTTCCAGGCTCTTCAGCATGCGCAACCTTGAGCAGGTGGCCAAGACCGAGTTCATCTATGCCATATCCACAGTGCTCATAGTAGTCATGGTCGTTGCGACGATCCAGCTGATAGAGCCCATGCTCGCCAATCCCGGCAACAGCCTTGCGAGGGACCTTTTCCTCCTCGCCTACCTGGAACCATCCGCTACGCCGGGGCCGTTCTTCGCCGATATGCCGTCCAATGAGGTCACCCTCATAGACTGGATGAAGCTCTACATGAACGCTCCTGCCCAATGCGTGCAGAAATTCATGAAGGTGCTCTATGCCCTTGAAGTGCCTGTCGCCGCCGCGACCTCGGTCTACATGGAGATCTTCATGTCCGAGCAGGCGTCGGGTTTCGGCCTCAAATGGATAGACGAGCGCATCATGAATGCCACCCAATCGCTGACGTTCTACATATACATAAACTACCTGCTTGGCTATGTCTTTGACTTCGTGAAATACTACGCCGGCTTCTTTTTCTCCATAGGCGTCGCTCTGCGGGCATTCCCGCCCACGCGCGGAGCCGGAGCATACCTAATGGCCATGTCCTTCGGCCTGTATTTCGTGTTCCCGCTATCCTACATACTGGTGGCCACCTTCGGCCTGCCATATGCGCAGTCCAACATGGTGGTCTTCGATCCAAATGAGGTCAATACCACGATCTGCGCGCTCCCGGATGTCCCGGACATCACCGACCTGGGCTGCGGGGCCGCGGATCCGGGCCATATACAGGAGCTGCCCGACAGGATACGCGCGAATGGCGCGGCCTTGTGCAGCATCCTCGGGGTGCAGCTTGATGATTTCGGCAAGAATCTCATCCATACCATCTGCATATTCCCCATGATCGCGTTCGTCATATTGCTCACGTTCGTGCTGAACACCACCAACCTGTTCGGCGGCAACATACCTGAGATCGGAAGGGGACTGGTAAAACTAATATAAATCCCACCTCCGTATGCTTTGCATGGCAAGCCGGAAATATGTGATAGACACGTCGCTTTTCGTCAATCCTAATTCGCGTGGAAGCCTGGGCAAGGACCCGACATCCGCGGTCATGGGCTTCATAGAAGAGGTGAAGGGCCTCGATATAGACATATTCATGCCGCCATCGATCTTCAACGAGCTGAAGAACTTCGTCGAGCACAAGGCCATGGATGAGCTGGAGCTCGTCGTGAAGAAGCGCGCCCCGAACACGTATAGCATCTACCTGCCTGCCGCGGTGTTCTATGGTTTCATAGACGATATCCGCGTCAGGATGAACAAGGGCATGCGGCTCGCAGAAGAATTCGCCAAGGACAACCGGCCTGACAACGACGAGAAGCTCAGGCGGCTGCGCGAGAAATACCGCGAGGCCATGCGTTCGGGTATCATAGACAGCAAGGAGGACTTCGAGCTTGTTCTGCTCGCCAAGGAGCTCGAGGCCACACTCGTCTCTTCTGATGAAGGCGCTGTGAAGTTCGCGCATCAGATCGGATGCGAGTGCCTACCAGCTGACCGCTACCACTCGCTGCTCAAGAAGCTGAAGAAGTAGGCACGCGCGAATCTAGTCCGTTATCCCCTTGCCTGCGGCATAGGCCATGAGCGTCTTTGTCGTCCTCTTGTATATCTTCCTGAACCTTATCCTTGTCCTGCCGTCGAACTCTTTCCGCGATATCTCCTCTATCTTCACATCCTTGCTCATGTGCCTGCGGACGTCGTTCCATACCGCCTTGTCCTTTATCCTGATCTCGAAGTCAGCGTATATCTCCTCGCCATCGCCTGCCCTGCGTATGGCATCTATCAGGCCGTCATAGAAAGCGCGGCCGAGTTTCCTCGCATACCCGTCCCGGTCCATGCCGAAATCGTTGATGAACATCGCTGAGCGCAGCACCCGCTGGTAGTAGAATCCTATAGGCATGTCGAAAAGCATGCCAGACGCTTTCGCTATGTCGTCCACATCAGCCCATGGCGTGACGTATTTCACGGCGCTCTGCCTGTCCGCGCTCTTCAGCACCATCCCTTCTTTCTTGCCTCTGTTGAGCACCAGGGCAAGCCTTCTCAGGCCGCTGTAATCGTCGCTCCTGAACCTGCCGAGCTTGGGTACTGATTCTATGCCATATCTCTTCAGCAGATTGTATCTCTGCTCCACTGGAAAGTAGTCTCCATCTCCCTCATCTATATCAAAGACGAACAGCTTCACATCGAACCCGTCTGCCGGCTCGGTATACGGCGTGTTGCCGATCATCTCGCCGCAGAGCACCATGCCTGGGTTGTCCCTGAAGAACCTCTCCAGCTTCATCTCTCTTGCCTTCTCGGTCACGAACATGTCCAGGAAGCCGCCCCTTGAGAACGCGTATATCTTTCCGTTGACCGATGCGATCCTGATATTGAAACCGTCTATCTTCTCCTCTGCATAAAACATGTCCCCTGTCATATTCCTCTTCAGGCCCTTCTCGAGCGTGAATATCCTCTTTATGTGCGGGAATCCCCAGATGACCCGGTTGCCTATGACCACCGTGCCGCGCTCCACGCTGCGGAATCCCTCCCTGAACCTGATGTATTGCAATTCGCCTGGGGGCTTGTCGGCCTTGCCTCGTTTCAGCCCTTCCTTTAGCACTGCTATCTCCATATGAAGACCAATCCACCTTGATGTTTTAAAACTTAGCCGCTACCACGGCACGTTCTTCAATCCAGCCCTGTTGGCGAGGAAGTTGGTGAGCGGGTGGATGATAAGGGTGAGGACCACGAAGAACGCGAGGTTGAGCGGGTCGTAGAGCGACAGTGACACGAGCGGATAGACGAGCAGAAGGGCCACGATGAGGAATGTGATCGTGTCTAGGAAGAAGGGCTTGCCTGAACCTACGCCGAACCTCCTCTTGATGAAGCTGCCTGTAGCATCACCGAGCAGGGTGCCGAAAGCCAGCACGAACGCGGCATAGAACTGGAGCGTCGGGGTCGCGAAGAACGGCAGGGGGTATATCATGGCAGCGATGCCTCCTGCGACCGTGCCTGCGAGCGTCCCTCCTATGAATCCCCTTATCGTCTTGCCATCGCCCAGGAGCCTCTTGCCGTCCGGCAGCTTAAGGCCGAAATCCAACGGCATGCCGCCCCCGAGGACCACCGGCGATGAATTGGCGACGTAAATCGGTATGAGGAAGATGAGAAGATCAAGAAGCTGGTCCATACGCTTCTTCTCTTCCGAAAACATTTATATTTATATCATGCGTTTTCCACCCATGGAACCTGAACATAGAAGACGCTTAGTCCGTCCCACAAGCCTTGTGATAAGCACCGGATTGCTCCTTGCCGCCATATTCGCGGTCATCGTGCTGCTTTTCTTCGTGCTGTCCTCGCTCAGCCCGCTTTTCGTGGGCAAGTGCGTGGCCGTGGTCAACGTGAACATGCCCCTCACAGTGGAAGGCTCGCCGCCATCGCTCTTCGACAGCGGCTATCCCGGCTCGGAACAGATGGCGGCGTCCATAGAGGAACTGAACTACCGCGATGATGTCGGTGCTGTGCTGTTCGTCTTCAACTCGCCTGGCGGCTCTGTGGTCGCCACCCGCGAGGTCTATGGGGCTGTCGATTCGCTCAACAAGCCATCGGTGTCATATTTCAGGGAAACGGCTGCCTCTGGCGCGTACTATGTCGCCAGCCGCACCGATTATATAATATCCGACCCGGATGCGCTCACAGGCAGCATCGGCGTGATATCCACCTTCGTTGAGATGCAGGGCCTTTTCGAGAAGCTCGGCATCAATGTGACTGTCGTCAAATCCGGCCAGTACAAGGACATCGGCTCCTCTTACAGGAACATGACCGATGAGGAGAAGGCCATAATGCAGGCTCTGGTGGATGAGGTCTACCAGGAATTCCGTGGCATAGTCCTGGAGAACCGCGGCGACAGGCTGAACCGCGCCAAGTTCGATGAAGTGAGCGATGGCAGGATACTCAGCGGAAGGCAGGCGCAGTCAGCAGGTCTTGTGGACGAGGTAGGCACCAAGAAGGATGCTGTCATGAAGGCTGCTGAATTGGGCGGCATCTCCGCAGAGCGGCCTGAGGACGTGAGGATCTGCCAGGTCTCCACAGGCGCCACTGATGGCGGCCTATTCAGCATGGAAGGGCTGTTGAGGGGGCTCCAGGCAGCCGCTGGCACGCCATCGCTCAGCTATAAGTGAAAAAATGGCCAGGAAGAGGGCGGCGCAGGCAAAAACCAAAACGTCCAGAACAACCACTGCTCGCTCCACCAAACCAGCCCAACCTCCCGCGCGCTTCGCCATTTCCACCATCGTTCGTCCCTCCAAACCCACCAACCTCGCCGTCCTAGCAGTATTGGTTTTCCTGGTGCTTGTCCTAGCCCTTATCTTCCTGACATATTACGGTCCGGTCCCGATCTTCACCAGCCAAGGCACTGGAGAGCCCTCATCCTGCGTCCATGGTGACACAAAGCCGTGCCTGGTCGGCCCCTGCGACGGGACCGTGATCTGCATCAACGGCATATGGAGCGGGTGCAGATGGGAAGAGATATGCGTCCCTGGCTCAAGGACAGCGTGCACGCAGTTCTCTTGCCCCTATGGAATGAAGGAGTGCAACGAGTGCGGCACAGGCTACGGCCCCTGCATCGCTCCCTGAATAGTTTATAAATAATAGCAACCTAAGTGCTTACCATGCGGGCATTCATATTCTCACTAGATTCTTTTGTGGCGTTCACATTAGCCCTTATCGCCATATACTCGCTCATATTCTTCTCAAGCGTGCCATCTGCATACTACTTCCTGCTGACACAGGCGCACTACCTGGCCAGGGACAGCCTTCTGGCAGTATCGACCAGCGACTGCATCACAGGAGGCTGCGACAATCCTGACGGCACTGTGCTGGACAACATCGCTTTCCATACCGATCCGGACCAGCAGAAAGAGCTCATTAAGAGCACGATAGGCCTGATGGTCCCCCAGCAGTTCGGCTACACGGTGTCGCTCAGCGAAGACAGCGGCCAGGGATGGACCGTCCTCTATGATACAGCGACCGAGGGCAGCGACCTGCATGCCAAAAGCACCAAGAAGCTCACGGTGTCCACCCAGGTCATGACGTTCGGTTATTCAGCTGCCATAAACAAGCTCAAGGCATCGCCCTACAACTATGCCACCTGCGGCGCAGGGGCCGATGGCGGTGAGGAGACCGAAGCCGCAGAGGGCGCCACCTCGGATTTCGGCATCATAACCTGCGGTGAGATGGAGATAGACAACGGCGACGGGACTTCGTCCACAAAACCGCTCGGCAACATCCACCCCAGCGTCGTGCTCGAGGGAGACCTGGTGCCGGCAGCAGACGCAAGGATCGTGAAACTGACGATATTCATCTAAGGTGATTATGTTGGACAAGAAGGGATTCCTTTTCACAGTGACCGTATTCCTCATACTCATGTACGTCCTTCTGTCCATCTCGGTATGGGTGAAGGCCATAGAATCCTCAGAAAGGGCTTTCTCTGAATTCTACAAGGAATCCACAGTGGAGCTCACCATGGAGCAGATAACTCCTGGCAAGATGGATGATACGTCATACACGATAATGAACCGCAACCTCATGAGGCTCAATGAAGGGGCAGAAGAGTTCGCGGTCAAAGCAGGCCCGCCTGACGATGAGAATCTTTACGTCAGGACCGCCATGCTCGAGCTCCTTATCAATGGTTCAGCAGCTCCTGATGACTTCGAAGGACCTGCGCCTGGCCTTGCAGAGGAGAACGCATCGCTCAGGGCATGGGTGAACGACCTCAATGCATCGCTCAAGGCCATCGGGGTCTATGTGGACAAGTTCGAGGTCTCCGACTTCCAGATCGGCCAGAGCGGCATCGACAAGGTCAACTATTCATTCAAGCTGAAATTAGGGCTCAAGGATTTCGCCAACACGTCTTCGGTCTCAAGGACCTATGACATATCCAACCAGCTGGGCATAACCGGCTTTGTTGATCCAGCGCTGGTCCGCCAGAGCAGGGACACGGCAGGCGATGATATCACGGTCTACAGGCAGTTCTTCTTCAACAAGGACGATTATCCAGACAGCGCTTCCATATCAGTGACCAAAATGTCCCAGAGCGTGAATGCAGGCCAGGGCTGGCTCTATGCGCCCATGGCCATGGCAGGCGCCGCTGGTGACCTTGTGCCGACAGCCACTACGATAGACCCTAACAAGACCAAAGACTACATCCTGGTGGGGACCTTTGACGAGATAGACGCCCTCACAGCAGACGTCTATAGCAATTTCGCAGGATTCATCGTGACAACCTCACCGAACCTCACTTCCATACTGTGCAACGGCGAGAAATTCGAGGAATCAAACACTTTCAACCCGATATCATACTCCGCGCCGCCTGACTGCCTGGTTGAGATGGACGCTTCAAAAGGCATCGTAACATCCAAACCGTTCATGGTCGCTCCAAACTTCGATCCTGCCGATGCGGATACGTGCCCGCTCTTGGATGGCACAAACCTCACAGGCAGGTGCGTGCTCATGATCAACAGCTATTCCGAGGCAGAAGTGGGCGACGACCTTGCCAAGAAGAAAGCCGCAACGACCTACCGTGGCCTGTACAAGGTGGAAAGCATCCGCGACTTCGTCATGTGCGGTTACTACACCAACAATCCGAAAGCGCCCTCCTATCTACAGCACCTGCTTCCTGATCCATATTTCCGCAACAGCACCCTAGGGATAGAGACGTTCGTCATAGGCAATTATGCCAATAAATATTCTGTCTATGACACCAACAGCAGATTGGATAGGGAGCTGTTCAATACCACCATATCCGGCGTGAAAGTGAGGGGCCTGCCTGGCTGCAAGAGCTTCAGCGCATGCTCAGACAGCCCAGTGACCGGCATATTCGCCGTCAGCGAGGATACCAAGGCCGATTACGGGCTTGACAACATCGCCTGCGACAATGGCGCTGCGGGGTGCGGCTCATGAAAGGGCAAGCGTCTCTTGAGCTTTTCGTGACTTTGGGTGTGGTCATCGCATTCACGATACCCGTCATACTCCTGTTATTGTCAGTGACCTCCATCGGCTATGAGGACACGGCCAAAGCCCAGGCAGATGCCTCGGCCCGTTCGCTGGCAGACAATATCAATCTGGTCTATGCCCAGGGGCCTGGCGCCCAGAGGGAACTCCTGCTCAATGTGCCACCATCGACAGAATCCGTCCGCGTGACCAATGGGGAGGTAGTGGTGAGCATAAAGACATCTGGCGGCACTTTCGACGCTGCAGCGCCGACCATAGCCACGGTCGCGAACAAGGACATACCAGGCAAGACCGGCCTTTTCAAGCTCATCGTTAAGACAAAAAGCAACGGAGAGGTGGAACTGATTGATCCCAATCCCTCCTAAGCGCGGCCAAGTTGCCACCGAGTTTTTACTATATACAGCAGTCTTCATGTTCGTGGCCATAGCGGCCTTCATAGTCGTCAGCGATGTCCAGCGCTCGGAGATACCTGTCCAGCAGAACGCGATCGCCAAGGAGACCGGTGCGAGCTTCGTGAACACGATCACCCTGGCTGTGAAAGGAGGGGAAGGCTTCTCGTACAGCTACACGTTCCCGAGGACGATCCTGGGGATATCATACACCATAGACATGACGAAGCTCACCTCGAAAAAGTTCATGATGCTGGAATGGCCTGGAAGCTACGGCAATTTCAGCTACCAGTACGGCCTTCCGAACTACAATTACAAGCTGAATGGCACGTGCCTGGGCTCAGGCATATTGAACAGCAGCGCCTGCTCAGACGTCCTGAGGCTGGAAAATGACGGGGAGAACCTGACGATAACGCAATTGCAATAGGGTGGAATGCATGAAAGGACAATATTTCAGTTTTGATGCGATAATCGCCTCGGTCATATTCATTCTCGCGCTGGTCGCGCTGCTTTCCTACTGGCACAGCGTGAAGTCTTTCCTGGACTACCAGGATGACCCTCTTTCGCGTGAGGCCGTCAGGCTTTCCAACCTGTTTTTCACTCCACCCTCGCCTTCTTCCGACTGCGGCACCATGGACCAGCTGGGCTTCGCCATAAGCTGGGATGACCGGAGGGTGAACTCGTCCATACTGGAATGCGCAGAGACACAGGCCGCGATTTCCCAGGAGTGGCTCAAGGAGAGGCTGGGCGCAGAGTCCTATGGCATATCCCTGAAGGTGACCAACCTTGATACCGGGGCGATCAGCTTCATAGGCGGCGATGTGCCATCTTCGCCTGCTCCTGCCAATGTGATGAAGCTGAGGCGGCTTGCGACCGTGGTGAACAGCACAGACGGCTCGACATATCTGGCTTCATTCGACCTGAGTTTGTACAAGTAGCTCAATAATCAGCGATGAGGACTCCGTTCACATAGATTTTGCCATGATACATGACGGCTATCCTTTCGTAAGAGCCTTCAAGATGGATTTCGCCGCCTTTCATATATAGGGCGAAGTCCCATCCAACATCACCTTTCACTGTTATCGCCTTGGTGTTCATGTAACCGATATATTTCGGGCGTTCAGAAAGATGGGCCGTATGGATGACATAGCTGTAGTCCTTCCCCATATTTATCAAAACACTGAGGAATATACCCGCCTTTTTAGGGAATTCCTTCTCATTCTGGAATTCACCAAGCGCAAGGCTGAATCGTTCAACATCGTCGGCTGAATATCTGAGCTTTTTTATCCTTGAAACTGCATTCTCATAGAAGTAGTTGGTTGTATGGTGCTTGGGGCTATCTAAGGTCAGATACTCACTGAATGCTTTCTTCAATTGCCTCAGCGTTTCGTCCTCAACGACCTCAACCTTTCTCACAACTAGCTCGCCCTCAGGTTTGTAGCCTCGGAATCCGTTCGCAAGGGCTGAGCGATCAGGAACAACGATCTCACGTCTCGCCAATGCCCCAGCCATCATAATCCCTTGTATCCCTTGAAGGCTATCAGTTTTCCATTCTGATGAATCATTCCACCATAAATGTCGCCTAATCCTTTGCAATCGCCGTTGATGTGGATCTCACCGCCATGAATCGCATGCGCGGTATCATGTCCTGTGTTGCCATTCACTACTATCCTTCCTCCTTCCATCGCGTTGCCAAGCATATCCCTGACGTCTCCTTCCACCGTGATGTTCTTTATGTTGCGATAGCCTATGTATCCAAGAAGACGATCAAGATGCCTTGTGACTATCCTATAGTCCTCATCAGTACCATGATTCATGAGGGCACTGAGAAAGACGCCTGCCTTCTCCTCAAAATTCTCTTCTCCTTGGAACTCTACAAGCGCTACGCAGAATTTTTCTACGTCTCCTGAGCTGCATCTCACGCCCATATTGCCCAGTAGTTTTGAAACCTTGCCGTAATACTCTTCTGCCTGGGGATCAGGAACAAGCACGACGGTTTCGATCCTGATGTCATATCTCTTCCAAGCCGTCTTCAGTTTTTTCAGCGTCTCATCTTCGACTACTTCCGCTTTTCTTACCGGTCGCTCGGTTTCAGGAGCGTATCCTTTGAACCTGGTCGCCACATTAGTGACTGGAACACCAACATCCTCCCGTTTCGTTACGTTCGCTCCAGCCATAATCTCACTTATCAACTATCAATCTCCCTTTGTGGTATATCTTTCCGTGTTTGATGTCATCAGCGATGCGCTCGTAGTCTCCCCTGACATGGAACACACCGCCTTCCATTCCGCAGCAGACCATATCGCCGCTGTTTCCGCCTATCCGAATGACGCCGTTCTCCATATACCAACCGGCAAAATCGCCAGCGTTCCCTTCCACGATGATGGTTCCGCCAGTCATCCCGGATCCGACATGCTCGCCAGCATTGCCTTGTACCGTGATCGTACCATCACTCATCACCGTACCGGCCTGATTACCGACAGCTCCATCCACGACGATATTCTTCATGTTCCTATAGCCCAGGAAGCAAATAGGTTCAACGAACTGGGCAGTGTGGACGACGAAAGTATCGTCCTTGCAGTTGTTTATCAAAGCGCTTAGGAATACTCCGGCATTGTCCTGGAAGTTCCTCCCCTCCTGGAATTCTGCGAGAGCAATACTGAATCTCTCTACGTCCGAGGCCGAATAACTAAGCGGAATCATGACTGTCGACAGCTTATCGTAATATTCGTTGAATATTATCTCACTGTACCCGGTCCTGCTCCAGACCGCTTTAAGCTGCCTCAACGTCTCGTCTTCGACTACCACTACCTTCCTTACTGGCTGCTCGTCCATCGGCTTATACCCGCCGAATCCCTTGACCAAAGCGAGAGCCGAGGTATAAGCAACGATCACTTCCCGTCTAGTTAATGCTCCAGCCATAATCGTCATCTGCTAACTATCAATTCTCGCCTATGGAAGATTTTTCCGTGCATGAACTTGTCCGAGATGCTTTCAATCTCGCCTTTCACATGGATTTCGCCACCCTCCATCATGAATCCGACAGTGCCACGGACATTCCCTTTCACGATCAATCTCCCGCCTCTCATATCAGAAGCGGCACCCTCCCCAACATTCCCATGCACTATGATGAACCCGCCTCCCATCAAAAACCCGACGTTACTGCCGGCACTTCCATGCACTGTGATGGAGCCGCCGCCCATGTCCTCTCCGGCATTATACCCGATATTCCCGTTTACCGCGATGGAGCCTCCTTCCATCCTGGTTCCGACATAGCTTTTGACATCTCCGTGAACTACGATGGAACCGCCTTCCATGTGGCTCCCGAGATTGCTGCCGCCGTCCCCACCCACGATGATGTTTTTCGTATTCCTGAAGCCGACAAAGTCAGGAGCCTCGGCCAGATGGGCCGTATGGATGACATATCTCCCGTCTTTTCCCCTGTTCATGAACGCGCTGAGGAACAGGCCTATGTTCAAAGAGAAATCCGATTCACCCTGGAGGTCGGCCATCGCCACGCTGAACAGCTCGACATCTTTGGCTGTGTACTCAAGTCTTTCTGCCATCTTACCTGCCACGACATAGCGGCTTTCTATATCAACATACCTCTCAAGCTCGAGGAAAATACGCTTCATCTCCTGAAACAGCGGATTGGATTTTACCTGTGCTCCCCTCACCGCTTTCTCGGCTTCGGGCTTATAATTTCTGAACCTGCTGTTCGCTGAAGTAAAGGAAACCTCCCGCCCATCCCTCGCTCTCGCTAACATGCGGATTTACGGTGTATAAAAGTGTTTTAAAATGCCTTTTTCTCAGCAAAATCAGGAAAAATAAGAGAAAATAAAAAGAAAAAAGAAAGCAGGCATCACGCCTACTTGCTCTTTGTCACTATCTCGATGTTGTCAGGCACCTTGTTGACATTGCCTATCTTCAGGCCGATCAGCAGCTTGACTCCCTGCTTGGAAGCCAGGTCAGCCAATCTCTGGGTTATGATGCCGTCGAACACTATAGCATGCACGCCGTTAGTCTCGCTGAGGGATTTTATCACGTCCCTCACTGGAACCTCGCCTATCCTCTCAAAGTTGCCGTTATAGAACCGGGCTTTCAGGGTATTCGCGAGCGAATCGAGCTCCTTCATCAGGCCTTCCTTGTCCAAAGGCGGGCTCAACGGGGTCGGTGCCGAAGCAGGAGTAGACTCCTGGATCTTCGGAGAAGGCTCTTCTGGCAGGTCTATCCTTGGGACGTCCGGAAGGTCTGCCGGTGATGGCATGTCCCTTCTCCTGCCCCTGCGGAAGTCCTGCTGCACAGGGCGTTCCATCCTTGGCTCAGGTCTTGCCTCAAATCTGGATTCAGGCCTAGGCTCGAATCTCTGTTCCTGCCTTGGCTCTGGCCTAGCCTCGAATCTTGGCTCAGGTTTTGCCTCAAACCTCGGTTCAGGCGTTTCCTCGCGTACAGCATCCCTTTCCCTGGCCTCAGCGATCTGCTGCCTGAACCTCGGAGCTTCTGCACCCCTTCTCTCAGGGCCTCCCTTGCCCTTCACGGTCTGCTCGAAGGGTGTCCTGTTCCTGAGGTATTTGATGAGCTCTTTCCTAGTCAGCTCTTCCACTTCGAGGCCTGCAGGCGCCCTGGAGACGAAGTCAATATCCACTCCGCCCTGGGCCAGTTCATTCAGGATTATGTCCCCGCCGCGATCCCCATCAAGGAACAAGGTTACCTCTTTCCTCTTGGACAGCTCGACGATGGTCCTGGTCACCTTCGCACCGCCTATGGCGATGACGTTGGTGATATCATTCTTGAGCATGTTGACGACATCCGCCCTTCCTTCCACGAACACGACCTCATTGCTGCGGTCTATGGTCGGGCCTGAAGGCAGCCTGTCTGGTCCATACTCGACTATCTCAGCAGTCTTCACCTCGTCCCTGACAAGCTGGGATATCTCCTTGCTTTCAGGTATCTCGGTGTTCAGCAGGGTCTTGAGCAGGAGCTTTGCCCTGTCAACCAGCTGTTTCCTCTTCTGGTTGCGGGTATCCTCGACCTTGGTTATCTTGAGCCTCGCTTCGCAGGGCCCAACCCTATCGACAGTCTCAAGGGCTGCTGCGATTATGCAGGTCTCGACCATGTCAAGGCTGCTGGGTATCTTTATCACGCCTGTGGTCTTGCCGTCCCTACCCGACAGGTCCACCTCTATCCTGCCTATCCTGCCGTTCTTCTGCAGGTCGCGCAGGTCGAGTTCATCCCCGAGCAAACCTTCTGTCTGGCCGAATATGGCGCCCACGACATCGGGCTTCTCCACAAGGCCGCCTATCTCAACGTTCGTATATACCAAGTATTTTACCGTATCTATGTATGTCTTAGCCATTTTTTTCACTCTCCTAGGAACCTAAGGTTCCTTTTCATTTTCTTCTTTCAGTTTGTCATACGCTCTTTTCGCGTTTTCGAAGTTCCTTATGCGAAGCACCCGTGCCAGGCCCTTCCGCACCTCAAGATCCGCCCTCATGGAGCAGGCCTCGAGCTCGTCTCTGGCCTTCAAAGCCAGTTCATCCCCTCTGCGGTCCAGGTCTGTCAGCACATACACCTTGTCAGGTCTGTCGCCCTCAGCCAGCCTTTGGCAGCTCAGCCGCAGGTTGCCAGATATGGTCAGGACCTTCCCGAGCCCCAGTTTTTCCAGGGCTTTCCGGTCTTTCTGTCCTTCCACGAATATCCAGCCGGCTTTGAGCTGCTCCAGGAGCTTTCCAAGGAGCCTCAGCCTGTCTTTAGTTTCCACACTGTCCTCCGGATCGGAAGCAGGTTGCCTATCAGGCACTCTACCAGAATGAGAGACTTGCTGTGCACTGTTGACCACCCCTTTCGGGGTTGCCCGCCCCTTTCAGGACCGGCATTCCTTCATAGCTCGATGGCTCAGGCGGCCATCCATGCACAGCGTCAGCGTCAAGAGATTGCAGCTCTTTCTTCTATGAGATCAACCACTACCGGGAATATCTTCATGATATCCCCCTCGCTTAAAAGCCCTATGAGCTCGTTATCGTCATTGACGACCGGGAGCCTCTTTATCTTGTTCTCCCTCATCGCCTTTGCTGCATCCTCTATTGTAGTGTCCGGCCTTACTACCCTGAGCGGCTTTGACATGATGGCCTCGACTTCGGTTTTGTAGGGATCGCTACCTTTCGCGAGGACCTTGTACACTATGTCACGTTCTGTGATGATGCCTTTGGCGCGTTTGCCTTCCTTGTCTTCTACGACTATGATTGAGCCAATGCTATTCTTCTTCATCAGTTTAGCCACTTCTAGGACAGTTTTGCCGAACGGTACGACTATGACCTTCTTGGTCATGATGTCTCCCACTCTCAAATCCGATCCCATGGATTTAATGATGCTGGTAACCATTTAAAAATGATGTTCCGGAACTCCAGAAACACCCGTATAGTATTACAGTAGAAGGGTTTAAATATCACTCTTTTAGCCATTTTCTAAAACAATATGCCTGGCATACACTGCCGCCTCCTAGCATTTTTAATAACATTTATAACCTTTGGCCGAGAAAGGGGGTCATGGATGATAGAGGCCCAGGACCAAATCTAGCATTTCTTGCAATGGACGCCCGCCACCACGCCGACGCTTCGATCCGTCTCAGTGCCGGTAAGTCGCTCGTAGAGCTATATGTAGGCGCCGGCAACTATAAGGCCCTGATAGCCATGGCCAGTGATGACTATTTCCTCCAGGAAGTACGCGAAATAGCCAAGAAAAACATAGTGGCAGCAGCCAACGAAAGTGGTCACGAAGCTTTGCATGACGTAGCAGCAAGGCCGGATTTGCCAGAATCCATAAAGCGCGAGGCCGCGTCGCTGCTTTTCGATTACTATTCTGACAACCTTGATTCTGAAGGCATCATGAGGCTCGCTTCTGACGAGCGCATACTATATGAAGTGCGTATAATGGCCGGCATGAGGCTTATAGACTGGAGCGCAGGCGCGCGGCGCTTGGATGAGCTTCTGGGTTACGTCAAGACCCCGAAATTGCCATACGAGATAAGAAAAATGGCGAGCGAGTCGCTGATAAATCTAGCCGTCCTGGCAAACAATTATCCCATCCTCCTACGGCTCAGCACAGAGGATGGCGTTCCGATCAACATCCGCCTTGCGGCTGACGAGAAAGTCGAAAGCGTTGCCTTGTCTGCTATAAAAGATGCACATAAAAGGGCCGATGCACCCCTGCTTCGGGATATGGCTGCTGATAAACGGCTGTCTAGCAGTGCCCGAGGGCAAGCTGAGACGGCCCTAGCTTCTATCACAAAAAGCAGCATGCCGCCTATCCCTACTGCGGAGATGGCTGCTGATGCCTTAAGGCTCTCGCGTTCCAAAGTGCCCATGGCGGTTCCCAGGCCATCCTCCAGGCCCCCCATGGCGATTCCAAGATCGTCCTCGGGTCAAGGCAAGCCCAACGGTTAAAAATTCTTTCCAGTCTATATCGTCGTATGGACGCTAGTGCTATAGAGAAGAAATGGTCCAGCCAATGGGCCGAAACAAAGGCTTTCCAGCCTGATCCGGATCCCAAAAGGAAGAAGCGCTACATAACCGCAGCGTTCCCCTATCCTAATTCACCGCAGCACATCGGCCACGGCAGAACCTATACGACTGCCGACATTTATGCCCGCTATCTCCGCCTGAATGGCTATAACGTGCTCTTCCCGATGGCTTTCCATGTCACAGGAACGCCAATCCTGGCCATGGCCAAGCGCATAGCAGCCAAGGATCCTGATGTGCTCAGCGTTTTTGAGAAAATCTATGGCATCCCACCGAAGAAAGCAGAGTCCCTCACAGACCCAAGGGAACTGGTCGCCTATTTCTCTGCAGAGATCGAGCAGGGCATGAAAGAGATGGGCTATTCCCTGGACTGGAGAAGGAAATTCTATTCCTATGATGAGAAGTTCAACAAGTTCATCCAATGGCAGTTCAGGAAGCTGAAAGAGCTCGATTACATCGTGAAGGGCGAGTATCCGATCGCCTGGTGCCCTGCCGACAAGAACGCAGTGAGCGCCCACGACACCAGAGGAGACATCGACCCTGAGCTAGAAGACGTGACTGTCATAAAATTCAAGGTCTCGATGTCGGGTCATTCGTCCGCGGACTCGCTTATCGTCACCACCTACCGCCCAGAAACCATCTATGGCGTCACTAACATCTGGATAAACCCTAAAGTGGCGTACGTGCGGGTGAAGCTCAAAGGCGAATCACTCATAATCGCAGAGAATGCAGCCAAAGCATTGGATCTCCAGCTCGGCCTTGAGATCACCGGCCCGGTCAAGGCAGAAGACATCCTCAAGATGAAAGCAGTCAACCCGGTCACAGGAGAAAGCGTTCCTATCTATCCTGCCAGCTTCGTGAGCCCTGACATCGGCACAGGCATAGTCATGAGCGTCCCAGCGCATGCACCGTATGACTATCTTGCACTGCGCGACATGGGAAAGGGCAATATCCCCATGCCACAAGTGGTTTCGCTCAAAGGCTATGGGCCTACCCCTGCCAAAGACGAATGCGAGAAGCTCGGAGTGAAGAATCAGGAGGATCCCCTTGCTGAGAAAGCCACCGAAGAGATCTACACAAAGGAGGCACATGACGGCGTCATGGTCCTAGGAAAATACAAGGGCGAAAAAGCCATAGATGCCAAGGAGAAGATCTCTACAGACATGAAAAAAACAGGAAGCGCGTTCAACATTGTCACGATAGCGAATGCTCCTATCCAGTGCCGCTGCGGCGCTGGGGTAATAGTCAACATCCTCAAGGACCAGTGGTTCATAGACTACGGCCATACTGAATGGAAAGCCAAGGCCAAGAAATGCCTTGAATCCATGGTCACCATACCAGAGAAAAGCCGCTCAGAATACCTTTACACCATAGACTGGCTGAAAACCCGGCCGTGCACCCGTGCTGCAGGCCTTGGAACCAGGTTCCCATTCGATGAGACCAAGATGATAGAAGCGTTATCCGACTCCACGATCTATATGGCCTATTATACGATATCCCATCTGCTTGCTGATATTCCGGCCTCAGAGATGGACGAGGCCTTCTTCGACGCTGTCTTCCTTGGCAAAGGTCCTAAGGCAAAAGACAAGACGGTCCAGCCTCTCCGCGAGAGCTTCCTTTACTGGTATCCTGTTGATTCCCGACACAGCGCAGGGGACTTGATACGCAACCACCTCACATTGTATATCTTCAACCATGTCGCCATCATGGAGCAGAGACACTGGCCGAAACAGATTGTGACCAACGGTTTCGTGCTCATGGATGGCACCAAGATGAGCAAGAGCATGGGGAACATCCTTCCGCTCAGGAAGGCCATAAAAGAATATGGAGCTGACGTCATACGTTTCTCTGTCGTCTGCGGCGCTGATCTTTCCAGCGACACTGACTTCAACAAGAGCGTCGCGGAGGGCGTGCGTTCCAGGCTCGGGCTGATATCTCATTTAGTTGAGGAATCAGCCAAACTACCATCTACCAGGCCCCATGGAAGGATAGAGAAATGGCTGCTTTCCAGACTGAACAGGAAGATTGAGAGCGCTGAGAAGAAGTATGAAGCCCTGCAGATACGCGAACTCGCCCTTGAGATATTCTATGATGTCACTGCTGACCTCCAATGGTACATGAAACGTGCCCATGAGCCGAACCTCCATGCTTTCTTCCAGAAATGGGTAGTAATGATTGCTCCGTTCATGCCGCACTATTCCGAGGAGTTCTGGTCCATGCTTGGCGGTAAAGGCCTGGTTTCTCTTGCGAAATTCCCTGAGGCTGACCATTCCAAGATAGACGATAACATCGAGAAAGGCGAGGAGCTCATCCAGAAGGTCCATGCTGACATAGAGAAGATATCCGGGTTGATAGGCAAGAAGCCGGCCAAAGTCACGATCTATGTTGCTGATGAATGGAAACGGAAGCTCTATGCTATTGCGAAGGCCAATCCGACCTTTGAAGGGTTGATGAAGGCAGCCAATGCAGAGAAGATGCCGATGAAGGATGTCCAGACGATAGCCAAGCAGATCATGAAGAACGTCCATGCCCTGCCTTCAGTTCTTCCTCAGAAGGACGAGCTGGACGCCCTGAAAGATGCAGAAAAGTTCCTGGCTACTGAATACTCCTGCGAAGTGGTTGTTTTGCCTGAATCCCAGTCCAAGCACGAGAAATCACGGTCGGCGCTTCCAGGCAAGCCGGCGATAGTGATTGAATAGTGGGCTTATGCTATTCCTCAAAGTCCCCAGGAAGCAGGCTGAGAATATACGCCAGCATCTGATAGGTGGCGGCATCCTGTCCAAGGAATATGCTGTCATCAAAGAAGATGACTACGTGCTTCTACCGGTGATCCGGTCCTGGGGCGGGTTCGAGGTTGTGGAACTGGAAGTCGAGAAACGGCCTCTGCAATACAAGAAACTCAAGGACGCGCTTTCCGGATTGATGACTGATGGCGAGCTCGATGCGCTTACCACCTCATTCGACATAATCGGGGATATCGCCATAGTGGAGATTCCTGACGAGCTGGAAGCAAAAGAGAAGCAGATAGGCGGGGCATTGCTGAAGGTGCACAAGAACCTGAAGACTGTTTTGAAGAAACTTGGCGGCATGGAAGGCGAATACCGTGTGCGCAGGGTGAAGTGCATTGCTGGCGAGGATAAGACCGAGACGCGCTATCGCGAGAGTGGAGTGGAGATGACGCTTGACGTGGCGAAAGTATATTTCTCGGTTCGCTTGGCTGGCGAACGGAAACGCATCGCTGAATTGGTGAAGGATGGCGAAAATGTTCTTGTCCTTTTCGCTGGCGTAGGGCCATTCGCTCTTGTCATCGCGAAAGCGAAACCTAAAACCAAAATCACGGCGGTGGAACTTAATCCAGAAGCTGTCAGATACATGAAGGAAAACATCTCGCTCAACAAGCTCAAAAACATAAAAGCGCTCGAGATGGATGCACGGGATTTTGATGGTGTTGGTCTGTTCGACCGGGTTGTCATGCCATTGCCGAAAAGCGCCCATGAGTTCCTGGATGTCGCTTTCAAGGCTGTCAAGGATGGCGGAATCGTACATTTCTATACCATCGTAGGCATGAAAGATGCGTTCAAAGAAGCGGTAGAAAAAGCGGAAACAGCTGCGAAAACGAGCGGTGTGTCAGCCGAGGTGCAATCAGAACGTATCGTGAGGCCCTATTCCCCTTCTCACGTGCAAGTAGTGCTAGATTTAAGGGTCAAGAAATCTCAGTAAAGCCCCAACAGGAATCCCAAGGATAAGCTCACTAACATTCCCAATACTATAGGCGGAAGCGCAGGCAAAACCATCTTCTTCTTCCAGACCAATGTCAAGAACAAGCCCAGGGACACCACTGCCCCTGCAAACACGAAAAGCGTGGCGATAGGGCTCAGCTGCAAAGCAGCCACTTCAAGCATTATCGGAGCTATCATGTCCCCTGTGCCCAAATCTATCCTCTGCTCCTTACCTCCTGGCTTGGGCGGAGGCGCTTTGGCAGTCACTGTGAAAGCCAGATCCTTCTTCACGACGAATTCAGCCAGCTCCACCATGTGCTTGGTGGTGAAAACCGCCAGGAAATCATAGATAGACAGGAAGATCAGGAATATCAGCATCGGAATCAAGCCGAGCGAGACCCCGAATATCACGCCGACACCGGCAGTGGCGAAAACAGCAGCGGCGTTCTTCAAGCCAGGGATGAACATACGGGATCCTGAGAACACCAATCCCATGACTATCCCTGCCAGCGTGCTCACTTCGAATCCTGCCACCAGTCTGAGGAACGCATAGAACACTATGGAGCTTGAGGTCGCTATCAGGAAGAACTCCATGGCCCTGAACAGCAGCTGGGACAGCCCGAAACAGCGTATCATCAACATCATGATGACAGCGCCGAGAAGTATATATCCCATGAAGAACAGGGCATTCACTGGGTCAGAAGCGTCAGTGGTCACCACAAGGCTGCTCACGAACGGATTGGCTGCAATATCCATAAGCACGGCTATGCCAGTGAATATGCCCAGCACTTGGGCTATTATGAATATCAGGAGCATGGTCGTCAGGAGACGCATGGAATCTCATTCCCCTACTATCTTTATATGACCATATTCCTTCTCGTAGATGACTCCTCTCCTGAGCAGTTCCGTTACTATCTTGTGGGCAGTGCTTTCATCTATGTCGTAGGACTTGGCGTCGGATACGACCTCCTTCACATCTGCCGTGTCTGTCTTGCGGAGGTGCTCCCTTATTATGTCGAGTATGGTGTCCTCCCTCTGCAGCTTGTCGCGGGTGGATTTGGGTTTCCCTGTGGTCACCACATCGACATCGAAGGCGCCAGTCACCTTGTCGGTCATGATCTGCATCATGACATAGTTGAAGAGCGATATAGCCATCTCAGCGTCCTCTTCCTCCACGGTCTCCTTGAGCCTCATCTTGGCATTGGCCTCTGCAAGCCTCACAAGACCTTCTAGGTACCTGGGTGTTATGGCTACCGAGCCCGAATCCTTGCTCTTGCCCCTGAGTTCCACATAATATTCCTTTATCTTCTGGGATGCCTCCTTGGTCAGCTTCGGGAATACATTCCTGCGGGCATAAGCTATGTATTTCCTCAGCAGGTCCTTGTCGAAGACATCAGCGTCCACAATCTCCTTGCCCATGTGGGTGGATAGTATGTGCTCGGCCAGTTTCGCGTCCTTCTCCTCGTCAAGCACGTCCGCTATCGGGAATATGAGGTCAAATCTTGAGAGCAGCGCGGGCGGCACATCGAACTGGTCAGCTAGGTTCTTGGTCTGGTCGAACCTGCCGTATTTCGGGTTTGCCGCGGCCAATATCGCCGTCTTGGTCCTGAACTTGGCGACGATGCCTGCCTTGGCCACGGATATGGTCTGCGTTTCCATCGCCTCGTGCAGTGCACCTAGGTCTTCCTCTTCTATCTTGTCGAACTCGTCCACCTGTGCGGTTCCGCCGCTCGCAAGGACAAGCGCACCAGCCTTCAGCGTCCAGCCACCTTCGCCCAGCTCGTCCTTCTCCGCTGTCACCGTGAGGCCGGCTCCGGACACGCTCTTGCCGCTGACATAGATGCTTTTCGGGGCGATTTCATTGACGCTCTGCAAAAATCTGGATTTGGCGATGCCCGGGTCGCCGATGAGCAGTATATGTATGTCATCCCTGATGGGCATGCCGCCGGTCATGGTCTTGCCGCGGGTGCCTCCGAACAGTTGGAGCGCGAGCGCCTTCTTTACCTCATTGTGCCCGTAGATCGAGGGCGCGATTGAGCGCAATATGACATCGCCTATCTCCGGGTTCTTGGCGAGCTCCTTCAGCCTCCTTTCCTCCTCTTTGGTTATCTCTATCTCCTCGAAGTCCTTCTTGAGGCTCCTGACGCTGTTGACCTCAACGAACCTGCTGTATATGAGCTCCTGCTTCTGCCTCATCTTGATCGGAGGCCTAAGCCTGAGCACGCCTACCACATCCACATTGTCTCCTGGCGCCAGCTTGTTGACCAGGTCATCCTCAAGCACCAGCTCGATATGGGCGGCAGGCGCCCCTCCTCGGATCCTTTCCAGGAGCTCCTGCACCTCTGCCTTCTGGATGTCCGTGAATGTGCTCTCCTCATCCATCTGCTTGAGCGCGTATTTCTTGCAGCTTTCGCATCTTTTAGGCGGGTTGAAGTCCTTGCCTACAAACAGTTTCATCTCTGCATCGCAGAGCTGGCACTTGTACATGGCCACCTTCACGCGGTGCATGACCTCCGCCCTCTTGGTCACCACGCACTTGAAAGCCACCAGCTCTTTTATGTTCTTGGAAGTGAGCTGCTCTATCAGCTTGTCCTCTGAAGGCACGTCCACGAAGCGCACGCGGGGCGTGAAGTCCTTGCCTGCAGGCACCTTGATGTTGAGCTGTTTTATCGCTTCCTCGGCAGCATCTATTATCAGGTCCGGGGACCTGATCAGCGCGTCGGCCAGGTCAGGATCGAACTTCTCCAGGTCGGTGTATATCACGAATACGCTCTTCTGGGTAGGGTAGACGCGGAGGAGGTCGTCTATCTTGGATTTATAGATAGTCGTGAAGAACTCGTTGAACGCGCCTATCTGCGACGAAACATCAACCTCCATAACAACCCTCATAAAAATAGTGGAAGT
>JAQTOF010000011.1 GCA_028713495.1 Candidatus Iainarchaeum sp. | reverse complement strand
AGGTTCGGCATCAGGGCTGAGGATATAAAGAAGCTGGATAAGAAGCAGTTCGACGGCCTCGTCGTTGTGGATACCAGCGCATATACGCTCCTTCCTGAAGCCAAAGGATGGAAACTGCTCTGCATAATAGACCATCTCAGGAGCGAAGGCAGGGACATGAAGGCAGAGTTCGAGATCGTGGATCCTGAATCCCCGTCTGCCTCTGAGATCATTGCCGGGCTATTGCATTCCATAGACAAGGATGTCGCTTTCGCGCTCTGCACAGGCATAATAGCCGACGGGGCGCGATTCAAATCTGCCAGGGCGAACACGTTTTCCACGCTCGGGAAGCTGATGGACATAGCCAAGGCCGATTACCGCGAGCTTTTGGACATCGCTGAGCCAGAGCCTTCGCAGGAAGCCAAGATAGCCATACTCACCGCGATGAAACGGGTGGAATTCATTTATGCCGCAGGCTACATCATAGCGACCAGCGAGGTCGGCAGCAACGAAAGCGACGCTGCGTCTTTGATAGTGGAGGCCGCGGACGTGGCATTCGTAGCCAATTGGAAGAATGAGACGCAGGAGACGCGGATATCCGCTCGTGCCAGGAAAAGCGTGAAGGTCCAGCTCAACAAGGTCATGTCAGAGGTCGCTGATGCGCTGGGCGGAGCAGGCGGAGGCCATGCGAAGGCATCAGGAGCGGCATTGAAAGCGCACACCAAGGAATCTCTTAAAAAATGCGTCGAGATATTCATTTCTATCGCAGAACAACCGGAGTAGAGGCGTTTCCTATGAAGAACATAGTCGTAGGCGGGCAGTACGGGGACGAAGGGAAGGGCAAGATCATATCCTATCTGGCTATAGCCGATGATCCTCAGGTCATCGCACGCGGCGGTGTCGGCCCAAATGCAGGCCATGAAGTGAATTATAAAGGCAAGAGATATCCGATGAGGATGCTCGGCTGCGGATTCGTGAACGAGAAGGCGAGATTGCTGATAGGAGCCGGCGTTTTCGTGAACCCTGAGGTATTCCTGAAAGAAGTGGACATGATAAACGGCCGCAACCGATGCGGTGTGGACTTCCGCGCGAGCCTGATAACGAAAGAGCACATCGAAAGGGACAGCGCATCAGACAATTCCAAGAAGATAGGGACCACCAAGACAGGCTGCGGACCTGCCGTCTCTGACAGGGTGAACAGGGTCGGGAAACTGGTGTCTGAGAGCCCTGAGCTGAAGCCGTATCTGACTGACGTCGTGAAAGAGGTCAATGAAGCGAAAGACGTCATGGTGGAAGGCACCCAGGGATTCATGCTGTCATTGCTCTATGGGACTTATCCTTATGTCACTTCGAAGGACGTGTCTGCTTCCACCATAGCCGCTGATGTGGGTCTCGGGCCCACTCAGATAGATGATGTGGTGATGGTCATCAAATCTTATACGACGAGGGTCGGCAACGGGCCGTTCAAGCACGAGCTTTCGGTCGAGGAAGCCACGGCCAGGAAGATGCAGGAATACGGAACAGTCACCGGCAGGCCGCGCAGGAGCTCGCCTGACCTGCATTTCGATGATTTGAAGCTCGCGGCCACCATAAACGGAGCCACGCATATCGCATTGACCAAGGTCGATGTCAGGTTCCCTGGCAATGACAGGCTGAAGAAGTACGCTGACCTTACCAAAGAGGCCAAGGCGTTCATAGAGAACGTTGAGAAGAAGATAGGGGTCCCGGTAACCTTGATAGGCACCGGGCCTGATGTTGAAGATACTATAGACAGAAGAGGATGACTACTGCAGCGCCTTCAGGATGCTGGGGTTGTCCGGGCCGCCGAAGAGCACATAGGAAAGCTTCGGGTTCATGGCCACAGAGAAAGCGTAGGTGAGGTTCACTCCCTTTGACGATATCCTGTTCGTGACCTCCGCCATGGTTCCTGGCCTGTTCTCCAGCTCTATAAGGACGACTTCCTTCTCCACTGCAGTCATGCCGAGTTCCTTGAATTTCTTGCGGGCCTTCGGCAGGTCTGAGCTCTCCACGATGAGGTGGGTGTTGATGCCGCGGTCCTCTGGGGGCATTACGATGCTCTTGACGCCTCCGCTCGCGAGGGACTGCGCGACCTTTGATACTTCCTTGAAGCTTGGCCTCTCCAAAAATAGTTCTGTAACTATCCTGTTTGCCATAAAGTCACCTGCCACTATTGGAGAGGCGAACTTATAAAAAGCAACCGCATGCTTGGGTGGGAGATTTAAATTTTAGGCCAGCCGAGATATGATTGACCAGAGCGGGATTCGTCAAGCTTGCTCATTCATCCCCCAAGATAAATGAGGGTTTTACGAATTCTGCGGATAAAACACTTGTTTTGGTAAAGAATCAGCCGCCTACCCTCATGCCCTGGGCTTTGCCGATCTCTTCGGTCAATCCAGCCCGGTGCATTGGACAGCGTGAGAATGTTTTCTTGTCAGGGCCTGGGATGATAGCCTGGCTCCAGCCCAACGATATGAGTTCGTCAACATTGGCAGAACAAGCGGCCTTGCATTTGTCGCATTTTATCTTCATTAGTAATAATATGTCTAGACCTGTTAATAAATAGAGGATGCGGAGGGGGAGGATTTGCTCACGCGGAGCACGAGGCTAGTGAACAAAAAACGCTGAGGGCAGGATTTGAACCTGCAATCCACGAGGGACCGGTTTTCAAGACCGGCGCACTACCAGGTTATGCGACCTCAGCATGAAAAAAAGGCTATAATGTGGTCTGCTCGATATCCGCTGCCTGTTGCGGAGTCTCTTGGGTGAAATATTTCTTAAACTTCTCAGTCAGCGTGAGTTTCGAGCTTCTGCCTGATTTCTGGGACTTGAGGAAGCCCGCATCCACCAATTCCTTCACATGGCCATAGACATGGGTGCCGACCCTCTTCACCAACGTGGACTTGAGTATGCCGTCGTTCTTTGATATGTAAGCCAGGGTTCGCAATGCGCTCTTGCTTATCTCTGTGTCCTGGGCGAATTGTTTCACCCGCTGGAGATGCTCGTTGCGCACGCGCATGGCGTATTTGCCGTCCATTTCGGTTATCTCTATGGCGCTGCCCCTCTCTTCGTAGTCTTTCTTCAACTCTTCCAGGACGCTCTTTATGTAGCCCAGTGCGCCTATGCCTGTCAATGTCCTGAACTCCTCTGCGGTCATGGCCCTGGAGCTTATGAAAAGCGCGGCTTCTATCAGCTGTTTTTCCTCCTTCATGATCATCTACCTGGTCGCAGATACGCCCTCAGTTCTCCTGAATAGTCTACGCTGTCAAGCCTTTTCTTCTTTTGCTTTATGGCTTTTATGATTTTGGAGACGCATGCAGCCACGGTAAGCCCTGAGGTATCCAGCTCGAGCGGCTTTTTCCTATAGGTTTTCTCAGAGCGCTGGGTGCAGTAGTCAAGCATCTCGGCCATGAGGTTTTCTTCGAGCTTGCGCTTCGCATATCTGCGCTTCGCAAGGCGCTTTTTGAGCGTTTTCGGGTTGGTACGCAAAACGAAAACGAAGTCGGCGGGAAGCCTGACCTCGCAGGCCAGATGGCCCTCTGCCACGAAATCTTTCTTGCTTTTCAGGAAGGAGAGGGCGGATGCGAGGCGCTTGAGGTCCACTTCGTGCCGCTTGCCGGCGAGTTTTCTTTTGTTGACGACTTTCTTGATGTCGATGAGCGGAATCCCGAGCTGTTTGGATAGTTTTTCGGCGATGATCGTCTTGCCTGTCCCTGGGGAGCCTGTTATGATTATGCGCATTGGATCACTTGTCCGATAATAGTTTGTCAGTGAGCATCGTGAAATATTCCCTGGCGAATTCCAGTGTCTGGACGCCTTTCTTCGTTATCGTGTAGTATTTCCTGCGCTGCTGGAACTGCGACGATATGAGGCCTTCGTTCTCAAGCTTGTAGAGGACGACATAAATCGTTATCTTGTCAGGCCTGAAGAAGAATTCCCGCTCTATGTCATCATCCAGGGCATAGGCATAGACTTTCTTCCTCTTGCGTGTGAGCGATAGCACATAGAGCCAGAGGTTGCCGTAGGTGAGGAGATGCTTCAACCGCTTGATAGGCTTCGTGGCCAGGAGGTCCTTCATGGCATCAGGCCAGCTCGTCGCGGACAGTGCCGCCGCCTTTCTTGGCAAGCTCTTTCCGTTTTTTCTCTTTCTCGGCCCTCTCCGCTATGATCGTTTCCATATGGTCGCTAGCGTTCTTGAGGTGGCTCTGCCCCGAAGCAGCAAGCTCTTCTGTGCGTTTGACGCTTTCAGCAGATGCTCCCAAGTAGGGATCTATTGAACCCGTAATTTTGTTTGCCAGGGTGGCGTTATAACCTGTGGAAACGCCGCCCTTGAGCATAGCTGCGGTCTCTTCATCTACGGGTTTTAATTCTGACGGCTTGCGAGCACCGAGCAGTGTGCCCATCTCAGCTTCACCCGCCCGCTGCTGATTCAAGCTATTCGCTGCGGTTTCATAGGCTTTTGCAGCATCGCCATTGCCAAGGTTACGATAGAACCTGGCCCGGTCCGCGCATTCTGCCGCTGCTGTCGCGTAATCTCCCTGCATTATCGAAGTTTCTATCTTTTGCTTCGCGGCCACATCTCCATAGAACAATTGTTGCGCTTGGGCATTCTGGGTTGCCTTGAACCCTTCCTGGGATTCGATCCTGGGCGCGGCGGCGTCTATCTTCTTCATGGCCTCCCAGGCGTCATGAAGCTTTGGTTCCTCGCCATACTTGGCATTCGCCGCCTTATCCAGGCCATCAGCCACCTTGCCCCAGGCCTTGGCAAGCTCTGGCTGGCTGTCCCGGTATTGAGCCTCGTGGGCACGCGCTTCCATGGACGCTACAAGGTAATTACCATCTGCCACCTTATCCCGCACCTCGATCGTATCTGTCTTTATATCCCTTGAGGCGAGCGGGGATTCAGCAGGCGGTGGAGGCGTACCCATAGCATTATACTGGGCCTGCATCATCATGCTGGCTTCTGCGTTCTGTATCACCCCAGAAAGCAGTTGTTCTGACACCAAAGATGATTCCGGACCCACCGCCTTCTTCATGGCAGGGTTGTCCATCATGCCAGCCATCATCGCCTCCCTGCTGTGCGCGTTCTCCTGGAAAGCATGGCTAGCCCAAAGCGCAGCGGTTTGCGCGTTACCATTTTCAAGCGCTGCCCCCATCTGTGTGGCAGCGTTCAGCGTGTTCTGCGTATGCTCCTGCTCTGCCAGCAGGTATTTCACTTCATGGGACAGATTCGGATTGTCCATGGCTGCCTTTGGATTAAGCATGAGGACATCTATAGGCTTTCCATCGTGTATGACGTTGCCTACTTCGGCTACGCGGTCTATCTGGGACATGTCTACCTTTGCGAAATCTTCAAGCCCTGCTTTTTTCAGGCCAGAAACCACGTCTTTCGCGCCTTCATTCACGTGTCCGGTTGCATCCTTGAAATCCACGCCTTTAAGGATGGCAGCTGCTTCTCCTGGCGCCTTGCCTGCCACGGAAGGATCCAGCAAGGCACGACCCATCTCAGCTTTCAGCTCTTCAGGCTTCATGCGGGCGAGTTCCTCGGGACTGTGGGAGCGGATAACCGCATCCATCGCCCTGGCGGCAGTCTCCCGCTCGGCCTTCGGGATATTGCTGTCCGAGACCGCATCATTGACGGAACTTTTTATGTTGTGTTTCCCAGTGACCTCACCCAGCGCCACCGCAGTCTCTGTAGGCTTTTCCCTGGCTTCAGCAGGCACTGTCCCCAAGGCGAGAGATATCTCCCTGCTGGCAGCAGCATCACCGGCAGCTGCGACCGCAGCCGCGCCGCCGCTTTTCTTGAGCGCGCTGTCCAGCTCACTGGCTATCTGCGTCAGGTCCTTGTTGCCTTCTATACCGACAGATGATGCGATCTCTTTCATGGACTGGATCTGGCGTGATGCGTCATCCACTAACTGGGATGCGTTGCTTCCGAGCCCAAGGCCAGGAGGCAGTGCCACGTTAGTAGCTGTTATCGCCTTGTTGAAAAGATCCGTCTCGGCGTTCTTATCCACAAGCACGAATTCGGATTTGCCCCCTTCTATTTTGCTTGGCACCTCTTTGTAGACAGCGATTTCACCTTTTGCGTCCAGCCCGACCTTCACATTCTCTTTTGATGTGGTCTCGGTGTGATCCATATTGGTGACTGTTTGGGTGACCGTGAACGTCATCGCCACGATGTCGCCCTTGGAGTTTACAGATATCTTGATGTTGCTTTCTATGCCGCTGCTCTTCTCAGGGACCAGGGTTATAACCGCCGCACCGCCTTTGCTGATATCTATTTTGGCGACCGTTACAATATTGCCGTCAGGTAGCGCAACTTTGGTCCCGACAGCATCTGGTGTGGCGACCAGCATGCTGGTAAGCACTTTCATGTCATTCTCGCGCCTCTCGCCCCTGCTTACGAACATCATCTCGAAAAGGCCACGCTGCTGACCATACGGCTGGAATATGCCTATGGCGCCATCCACCATCCTGCCGATAGTGGTCTGGCTGAAGATGAACATCATTATGCCGCCAAAGCCGGCTTTGGCGAGTTCAGAGCCACGGGGGGCCGCACCGGCCAATGGTCCGCTGGCCAGACCGGCCGCTTGTTCCTTGCTCTGGGCAGCTGGTTGTTGCCCGCCAGCGAGGCCGACGCCGGCGATCCTCGCTTCGAATTGCGCTGTGATGGCGTTTATGCGCGCAGCGCCTTTCAGGTCTTTGGTGTCCGTACCTGTGGCGACAGCTCCCTTTGCGGCTCCAAGGTGCTTGGCTGCGGCACGGCCTCTCATGATGCCGCCACCTACGAAGCGGTTCTTGGCTGCGGCACCCTCAGCAGCTGCGATGGACTTAAGGGCGCCTAGGGCTGCGCTTTTTCCTTCCTTCTTCGCTTTCGCAGCACCTTCCTTGCCGGCCTTCGCTGTGCTTGAGATGGTACTCGCCAGGCTCATACCGGCAGAAGCAAGGGCAGCGGAGTAACCTCTTCCTCTTGCCTGGTATTGTATGTGCTTCCCGATCCTTTGGCCGCCCAGGTTGAATCCTGTGAACGGGTTCTTGCCGGTTAGGTAAAGCGCACCGGAAAGAAGCGAGAATATGATGAGCAAGGGCAGGCACATCGCTGGGGTGGTTGTGAGCGGAGGCGGAGGAGAGCAGTAATCCGCGCTGGCAAGTTGGGGCAGGTATCTCTCTGGGTTGATCTCTGACGGGACCGTGACGCCTGAAGCGACAGGCACGTCTTCTGAGCTGTTTATGGCCGCAGGGATGTTGGTGTAGTATCCGGCCTCGATATGCATGCCTGCGAACTGCATGCACTCCTTGAATCCGCACACCGGATCGGTGGGTTCGCAGAACGGGCAATAAAGAGCTTTCAGATTGACGCATGAATCCGATGTGACCATGGATGAGAAGCTGAATGGAGGCGCATCGCCTTCAGCATCTGTGTAAGTCTTGTATATCCACTTGAGATTGGTCTTGGGATTGGAAACTTCCACGATGATCGGCGCGTTTCCGATCGGCTTGCGGGACGGTGTCTCTCCGATGGCCTCATAATATGCGCTTATCTCCAGGGTCTTGCCGACATCGTTGAGCTGGGCGAGGATGTTGGCCTGCGAAGCGTTCGCAAGCTCGCTGCATGACACGCAGGGCTGGGTCAGGTAGAACTGCGGGGTCTGTATCTCATATCCTGGAAACAAAGCGAAACAGTGACCTGCGAGAATAAGGAGCAACGCTGCGCCGAGTAAGGAAAAGAGCGGCTTCATGGCATTAACCACTACGATAAGGTTTAAATTGATGAGTAAGAAATCTAGCCATGCAACTGAGAAGCGCCTGGTTGTCCCTATTCCTTATCCTGCCGGTCGCTTTCGCAGCCCCAGAGAAGCTCGATCTGACATTCGCAGTGCCTATGGTAGCGATCATAGTCGCCATATTCCTTGCGCTCATGGGCATGCTTTCCAAGACGATATCTGATCCGAAGCTGGAAGCATGGACCAAAACCGAGATCAGGGAACTGATCGCCGGAGTGATAATCGTGGTGATAGTCACCGCGTTCTTCATAAGCTCCAGCGGCATAACCATCGCCCTGACAGGCAAGAGCGACCCGATAACAGCAGCGACAGATGTGCTGGATGGGCTTGTTGAGAAGTACGACATAGCTTACGTATATATAGTGCAGGCAGCGACCAAGATAAGGGTTGCGGCGACCTATTCGCCATATAGCGCCATACCACTGTGGTATGTCTCGATCAACTACACCACGAACCCGCTTGCCGGCATAGCCATCATGCTGAACTCATTGAATATGGCCACCCAGGCCCTCGCGAATGTCATCTACCTGGCCGAAGGACTGCGTCTTCTTCTCCTATTCTGCAAGGCAGTGGTGCCGCCGGTGATATTGCCGTTGGCGTTCGTCCTCAGGCTGATACCGTTCACCAGGAAGACAGGCAATACGCTCATAGCTGTCGGCCTGGCCGCAGTGGTCATCCTGCCGTTCTCGGTCGTCCTTGCAGGGGAGCTGAACAGCACCCTTGGCGATGAGATGCCGGATGCAAGGATAAGCGACATAACCGCGCTGGACTCCAACTCGCTCGCTATGATAACCGTGGAGCCGCTGTGCGAGAGCACGGCCGCAAGACTCCTGCTCGGCGCCACAGACCCGCTGTTCTCCCTCATCGTGTGCTTGCCCCTGCTGCTCATACCCTATGTCGGCCCTGCGCTTTTCGGTTTATGCTTCAACCTGGTCATGTACGTTGTATACCCGATAATCATGGACGTCTTTCAGATAGTGATGACCGTGCTGATAATAATCTGGGAGCTCAGCCTGGCGAACGGCGCTGAGGGATATGCCATGGTAGTATATGATCAGGTTCACCCGTTCCTGGTGGAAGTGAACAACCTGGTGCTCCTCAGCTATATCGATTTCATAGTGATAGCGACAGTGACCATAGTAGGCGCCCGAAGCTTATCAGCCGCCCTCGGAGGCGAAGCCTACATGGCAGGGATACAGAGGCTGATATGACATGAGGATGTTCCTGTTGCTGCTGTTGGCCTTTGGCGCAGCATTCGCCGCTGGAAGCTGCAGCGCCGACGCCACAGGGATCGTGCTCAGCCAGGAAGGCACCAACATAATGCTGGTGCTGATGCTCACAGTGTTCGTGATAGCCGCTGCTTATGTGGCTGGCACCGTCATCACCAACGCCAATTACATCGTCTTCGCCAAGGATGAGGCGTACCACCTTGGATTCTCTCTGCTCATGCTGGTGGGATTCAGCGGAACGGTCCTGCTATCCTGCGGCATCGGCAACATGTTCTACGATTCGGTCTTTGAGAACATAGGAGACCTGCCCGCAGGATGCTACACCCCTGACTCCAGCATGAACAGCACCGCCATCTGCTATGCCGGCGTAGTCCAAAACGACGCCCAGCGGCTGGCCGAGAGTTATGTCAAGAACAATATCAAGAACGTGATGGACTCAACCTGGTCGTTCAGCATCCAGTGGCCGCTCATAAACACATACACCTCAAGCGCCCAGGCATACAAGAAGATAATAGCCAACCAGTACGACATGGTTTTCAACTCGTTCATCGTACCGGCCCTGGTGAGCGTGAGCATGCAGAAGCTTCTGCTCGAATTCGTCAACTCAAGCATGATAGAGTGGATACTGCCAGCGGCGTTCATACTGCGCATATTCATACCGACCCGGCAGATGGGAAACATACTCATAGCGCTGGCGCTGGGGCTTTACGTGATAGTGCCGTTCATGTACGTGTTCAGCTTCGCCATGTATGATGCGATAGGCACTCAGGCTGACTGTGAGGATTTCGCCCTCGCGGCCTGCGATCCTGTGATGGACAGCTATGACTGCGGCAGTGCGAGCAGCGCCAAGACCACGTGCGATAATCCGGACAGCTTCTGGAACGTATCGAGGCTGCTGCCCGTGGCCTTTTTCCTGCCGAATCTGACGATAGTGGTCCTTATAACGTTCCTGGGAGCCGTGCATAAGGGTCTGAAGGTGGTTGGATGAAGAGGATACTCATATTGCTGTTGCTGGCTTCGTTCTGCATGGCAGGTTCCGGCGAGCAGTTCACTACCCAGACCTCATCCTCCACCCTGGAGCTCGCCAGCAACTGGCAATTGCTCGCGGTGATGGCCCTGATAATCAGCGTCATCCTGGTCGCCATAGCATATGCCATAGGCATAGGGCTGGAGATGCCTGAGATGAAGGCATGGGCAGGCACCGAGCTGGTCCAGATAATAACGAATGCAATCATAGTCGCGACACTCATAGTCACGCTGGCGCTCATAGATCTGGTCGTGCTGGGCGTAGCCGTGCAGAGCGGCCTCACAGTGGATGGATGCACAGAATCTGGCAACGCCACGAGCTGCCTGCAAGGCGTGACCGACCAATATCTTGATTCATATATAGACACCGCAGAATCCAAGGCTAAAGGCATCCTCAGCGACAACATGTTCGCTGCAGGCATGGCAGGCAGGAGGATAGGCATATCCTGCATAACAATATTCTGCGCCCAGATAGCAACGACCATGACCATCGGCGGGCATTACATAGTGAAGAGCGACATGTACATGATACTGTTCGACCACTATGCGAACCTGCTGGCATCCATGGAAGCGCAGAAGTTCTTTGTGAATGCCATCGCCTTCCGTATGGGACCGGTGATATTGGCCATAGGCATCGTGGCCAGGAGCTTCTTCTTGACCAGGAAACTGGGCGGACTGTTGATAGCCATAGCCGTGGGCATAATGTTCTTCTTCCCCGGGATGTACATATTCGACTGGGTGACCTTGGACAATGTGCTGAACGGGGACAAGGCATCCGCAGGAGAGGAGGGAGCAGACTGCCCTGCTGAATGCAAGGTACCTGTGCCGCTAGCTTATGCTGAAGGCGGAGGCAACCTGAACGACGTCCAGTCCATATACAACGCTTTCAGCGCGGATGACAGCGACAAAGCCGCGGATATAGCGAATGGGGACATAGAGAGCGCGATAGGGAGCGCAGGCGACTACGATGGCAAGGTGATAACATCCTGCTACTATGATGCTGATACGACGGAATGCCCCATACCCTGCCGCGAGCTGCCTTATCCGTCCATACCGCTCTGCCTGAACCTGAGCGAGGAGATACCGCAGAACTGCGCTGGACTGCCTGCGAAGTGCAAGGTCGTAAGATATGTGGAAGACATAGATGAGGTGGAGGTCGCTGCATGTCCTGACGACTGCAAGGTGGTGCCACCGCTCAAATCCAACTGCGACATAGACAACTGCGCCAGCTCCAGTCCTGATTGCAGGGTGGCCAAGCGCGTGGAATCGCCAGATTTCGTCTGGAGGCCAGAAAAGGAGTGCGATGACTCTTTCGAAGGATGCGATGACATAAAAGAAAGGTGCAACTGGGCGGCTGACTGCCCGGCCAGCCTGGCAGCGGCACTTTCATGCACATACGTCATACCTGAATCAGGCCAGTGCGATGAGGTCTGCGCAGACTGCCCGTCAGAGTGCAGGGTCGGAGGGAGCGGCACAGATCTGCCGGACCACTGTTCAACCGACTCTTGCGATAGCTGCACAGACGGCTGCAAGGCCCAGTGGAGCACCATAGAGGCCCTGGACGTGCTGGCCCAGGGCAATGGCACATGCACTAGCTGCCCGTTGAACAAACGGCTCATATACCACACCCTGCCTGAGAGTTACTACAGCGGTGGTTGCAGCTATACATCGTGCCCGGTGGAATACCGCGCCGCAGTGCCATTCCAGGCATGCGAGATGTGCCTGTTCACTAAGGAATCATATGTATATGATCCGCCGATAGACACCGGCTGCACTGAATCCTGCAAGCCGCCGGACAACACGCCGGTCAGCGACCCGAGCGCATACACGCAGATAGGCGATACCGGACTGGTAGGACTAGGGCCTGTGCAAGACATCTCCAAGCTGATGATACCTGCATATCTGCTGCCGCTGTTCAACATCGTGGCCACGATCGTATTCATAAAAGGGCTGTCCGACATACTCGGAGGAGACATAGAGATACCAGGCCTGTCTAAGGTGTTCTGATGAAGAAACTCATGCTCTTGCTGCTGTTGGTTCCGCTGGCGTTCGCCACGTGGCAGACAGTGGCAGCGATGGCGATAATAACTTCAGCCGCCCTCCTCGCAGGAGTATATATACTCGGATTCGGGCTTGGTATCAACGAGCTCCAGATACTGGCTAAGGAGGAGCTGTTCCAGCTGATAGCGCTCATGGTGATGATGGTCGCGCTATGGGGCGGTGATGGCATCCTGAACGGCATATCTGTGAGCCCTGAGTTCGCTGGAGAGTCAGCCACCATGCAGGATGCGTCTTTGGAGATACTGGACGCCTGGACTGCAGATGTCGAAGCTACCCTGAACGAGATGAAATCCATGGATAAGGCAATCTCGGTCGAGGCTTCGCGCGGAGGTCAGTGCAGCCTTTTCGGCATGGGCTACAGTGTCACTGCCTGCGGAGGCTACAGCATGCTCGCCGCGCCTCTGTCTATGGCAGGGAGCATCTCCGGCTTTGCGATGGCTGAGGTCGCTGCGATGCGGAGACTCGTGGAGATAACGATAGATTACGGGCTCTCGTTCATACTTCCGCTTGGTATAATCCTCAGGACGTTCAAGATGACAAGGGGGGCAGGCGGCTTCCTGATCGCGCTGGCGGTGTCCATGCACATCATGCTGCCTGCAGGGATAATATTCAACAGCATGCTGGCAGAGACCTTCCTCGCTGATAGCGTGGCTTCTGCGGATTATCCATCGTCACCGCAGGGCGTGACTATCATGGAATGCGAGCCGCTGAACACGCGAGGCAGCATCGGCGACAGCATAGTTACTGCCTTCGCCTCGCTGGGCACGAACATAGATACAGACAGCAATGAGGGCAAGGCCGCCCAGGCATACAAAGACATGAGAGGGAGCATACGCAGCTACCTGTATGTCCTGCTGATAGAAGCCACCATAGGGCCGATCATAGCTTTGCTGCTGATGATAGGAAGCTTAAGGGCGCTCAGCGTCGCCGCAGGGACGGATGTAGACGTGAGCGCCATATCGAGGTTTGTCTGATGGCTGACATGATATGCGGTGCCGGATTCGATTCTTTCCTGACAGGCACCATAGTACCGCTCGTCGCATACGCCACGATCATCACCGCCACGCTCATAGCCATATCATTCATGCTCGGTAGGTTCCTTTCCAACCCCAAGCTAACGCTCTGGTCCAAGACCGAGATCGTCCAGTTGTTGGTATCGGTCGCGACCGTGATATTCATACCGGTAGTTGTGAACACTTTCTGCACGCTCGACATGGGCGAGGTAGGCGACATATTCGGGATCTCAGGAACATCCGGGAGCGTATATGCTTCAGCAAAGGAATTCCTGCTCGGCGCTGCCGTATATGCGCATAATGCCGCGACTGTGGCGAGATACCAGCTGGAGGGATACACCGTAGTCTCCTATTTCAACGCCATGATATGCGAGATACAGGTAGGTGGAGGGGTGGGCTTGGGATGCCTCTTCGGCCAGGGTTCGGACACCATCCAGCCGCTCGGGGGGTATGGGGCCGTGATGGGTGCGCTCAACGTGGCTTTCAACTCTTCGCTGATGTCCTATTTCACCGCGATGAACTTCCTCATGATACTGCTGTTCGTCTACCGCGGCTTCGTTTTCCTTTTCCTGCCGCTCGGCGTCTTCCTGCGTTCCATGCCCTACATGCGGCCGTTCGGTTCGCTCATGTTCGCAGTGGCGATGTCGTTCCTGATAGTCTATCCCCTGATGCTCGGGATATTCGGACTCATGTCCGGCGTAATACTGGACCCGCCGCTGGACGTAGGAGACTATGATGAGAGCGTGTTCCCTGAATCCGAACAGGGTGCCGAGATCCTTGGCTCCAGCTTCGGAGGGGAGGACTATGTGTTCGACCTCTACCTGGGCGGCAAGGATGACGTGCCAGGCGCCATGGCATTCGCCGCCACTGCGTTCATAGCAGGGATTTTCTTCCCGACCCTTGCCCTCCTGGCCACCATAGCCAGCGTGACTTATGTTGCACGCCTCTACGGAGACGAGATAGATTTAAGTAGGCTTACTCAACTGGTGTAGATTATGATGGATTTGCTGTTGTCATTGCATCTGTACGAACAATGGACCAGCCTGCTCCCGCTCACAATCCTGGCGGTCATGACAGCCATCATAATACACGTCACCCTCCTGATGATCGGGCGGGCATTCTCCATACACGAGCTTGAGACATACGCCAAGTCTGAGATATTGCAGGCCGGAGCCACTGCTTTTATGGCCATCTTCCTGGTCGTCATCGTGGGCAGCGCTATGTCGGTCGCAAGCATGTTCATAGCAGGAAATGTGCAGTGCGCTGGGGACAGCATACATATAGAATCCGGAAGCGGCGTCATGGATGATGCCTACAGCGCCATAAGGTGCAGGATACAAAGCAAGGCCCAGGACCTGGCAGAAGTGCAGAAGGACATACAGACCGATTCCACAATCGCGTTGAAGTTCAATGCCCTGAACCTCCAGATAAGCATCTTCGGCCTGGCGATCTTCAACGGCAACTGGGTCAGCAGCCTTTACAAGGAGACCGAGACCTACAGGGTCGTGAACAACCTGGCCACCACCATGCTGATATCGCTCAACGCCCAGTCCCAGCTGCTTGAATATCTCCGGCTCAATATGCTTGACGTATTCATACCTGTCGGCATATTGCTCCGCAGCTTCTATTTCACAAGGGGCCCTGGCGCCCTTATGATATCCCTGGGGATAGGCATGTATTTCATATTCCCTGTGTTCTATGTCCTGCTCGACCCGGGTTTCGTGGCAGCCCCTCCGGCAGCACCATCATCGCAGCAGATAATGCCTAATCCCTACTGCTATGCGACCATGAGCAGCAGCGCGACAATCCTCAGGACACTGGAGGTCTCAGGGGGGCAAGGCAGCAGCTCTGGCCTTAGTTTGACCAATATAAAGGATGACCTGGCCCAATATTACGTGGACCTGATGCTCCATCCCCTGATAGCATTCTTCCTGACTCTCGTATTCATACGGTACCTGATGACCATCCTCGGAGGAGACACTTATGAGCTCACCAAGATGGTATCAAAAGTGATTTGATGAGACACGCATTGCTTTTCGCCCTGATGGCCCTGGTGATACTCACTGCAGGCTGCCTGTCGCCGCCGCAGTCTTTCGGCTGCTGCCTCAGGGCCAATGCCACTGCGCAGGACCCGGCAGGCTGCGTGCTGTACAACACCACAGACTACCAGGAGTACCCTGAGTATTTCGAAGACACCGTATCCTGCGATGCGCAGACAGGCTGCAACGTCAGCGTAGGTGGCGCATACCACCAACTGCCCATATGCACCGATGACCAGCTCGTGCCCTGCATCGAACCGAACTGCACTGCCATGGTGTGCGGCGATTTCGCATTCAAACCCAGGCCCGCGCCAGGATTCACGGACGTGGATAGCTCGGCAGGCGATGCGCCCCCTGATCTGGGCGACGAAACCGGAACCCTGCAGTTCTACAAGGCCCAGTGCAGGTTCCTGCCCATGGATTCCCAGCTGAAGCAGGTGATGAAGGCGTCCAAATCCCAGATAAACGTGTTCAGGATGGGCGCTGGCAACTCCTTCGATGAATACGACCAATACAGATACTTCTTCCCGATTTCCGATCAGTACTGCAGCCTGAGCCTGGCTTCAGGGGTGGTGGAGACGGGGAAGGTGGACCGCTACATGAATTACGTTACCCCGGATGGCAGCGATTATGTCCCTGTGGGCCCCACTGCGCAGATAACAGAGAACTGCCTGGATGACACCAGTAGCACGCCCGGCACGGATTCGCCATTCGGTTTCCAGGACTACGCCGGGCCACTCCCGTATAACTTTGAGGGCATGTGGGGCAACTATGTCCCGATATTGCCGGACAAATCCGATTACAAATTCACCTACAAGGCCAGGATGGATAGCAGCGCTTCCTGGGATGATGATCTCGACGCATATACGTATGACAGCCTCTATGTGGATTATCCTGGGGGCATATACAAGAAGATAGACCAGTCGTATTACAGGAAGACCCTTGCGATATCGCACCTAGAGCACATATACGGGCTTGACGACGGCGGAGGCGGAAGGGCCTCTTTTGAATGCGATTCCGCATCCAGCGACTGTTATTCAGGGGTCTGCAGCACAGATGTCTATAGCAGGGGCGTGCTGTTGGAAGAGGCAGGAGGAGGCACATATTCCGAGGTCGTCACTGACTGCAATCAGGTGAACGACAACATGGGGTTCGCGACTGTGGTTTGCTCGCCGACAAAGAATGTCACTCCGAACGGCAATAACCCGCCTACGATGGGAAACGCCGGCTTATCGGTCAAGCCGTTCCACATCACATTGAGCAGCGTATATGACAGCCCGTTCATGGATTATAACGATGTCCAGGAAGACGAGAAGGACGATGCTAACGAACCGCTCAACAAGCTGTTCATCGCATGGGATACCCTTGGGGACATCTACGATAATGGAGACTCTGCGACAGGAGATTCGAGGGGCGCTTATACAGAAGTCACATATGATGAGAACGGAACCGCCCATTACACCTCCAAGTCATGGACGAACACAGCAGCTGAGGTTCGATATACATGGGAAGACTGCGAGGATGATGGCGATGAATGGTGCGATCACGTCGTACCTGAGACAAAGGCGCCGCCAGCTGGAGGGGTAGTGTTCTTCGGGAAGGTGGGCGACACATTCGTGAATTACGATGGCAGCGACATAATCGGTTATGCCACAACCACAGAGGAGGAGTTCCAGGACACGCTGTTCTACAAGAACTGCGGGCTGACCGAGGACGATTATATCATGGTGGGCCTGGTGACCCAGACGCAGTGGATACCGGGATTCACTACATGCGAGGCGGACGAGGACTGCATATGCTTCGCTTGCGAGGATAGTAGGTGCACTGACGGCCACTGCGAGGCTAAAGTCGCGGTGACAGTGACCCCTGACAGCAGCCGCTGGAAGGACCTTCAGGCGGCTTTCAGGCCGTATTTCCTTAGATATGTACAAAACGGTTTGGCTGCGACGAACTTCGGAGAGGACGGCTGCGGCGACAAGGTGGAGGCCCTGGACGTGGTGTTCGCGGCCATGCCATGGGTGATAAACTTCGAGAAAGGATACGAATTCGATGATGAGCTGTATCCGACTTCGTATCAGATGACATCGGCTAGCGCGCAGGCCATCCGCGAACGCAATATATACGATCAGAACATGACGAGCGTGCCAGGCACCGCGAGCTGCGAGCTGAGGCGGGCGGCCGGAGTGATGGGCGGCATCTGGGAATTCATTATCACAGACGGCGAATACTACAACGTGCTTTCATCATCTTATGTGGTGCTGATCAAGAAACCAGAGGATGGAAAGCTCGGCAAGTGCGTGGTTGACAGCGAAGGCACAGGACTGCCCAAGGTGCGGACATTCGGCTGGTGTGAGCCATGCACTACGTCAACCCTTGCATACCAGAACATCACCGCAAAAGACGGAGTGTACCTTCCGGTATACAGCGCGGATATAGGTAGCGTAGTGGCGAAAAACGTTGAGAGCTTATGCAATGTGACATATAAGATCGAATGGGAGGACGGGATAGCCTACAATGACAACGTATCCTGCTTCAACGAGCACATAACAGACGTGAGCGATTACCGGGATTCCCTCGGGGATATAGGGTCGCCTAGGACCGAGCCAGAGGCCACGATACTCAAGGAGAGGCTCGGGGAATACCTCAAAGCAGGCGTGCTGCCAGTGCTTGACATGAGCGATGAGAGTAACTGGGTGATGGACAACCCGGAAACGGACGGTATGTTCCTGCAGTATGATTTCCAGAACCTGTTCGGGAACATGGGAGCCGTCGTGGTGATAGTGGACCATGTCAGCAGCGAGGCTGATATCTATAAGGCAGAGGAGATAGTCAATAGGACTACCACCGTGAGGTCGTTCTGCCCGCGTTGCCTCACTGCCATCCATGTGGACGGACCGAGCAGCAATGACAGCTTCCGCACGATAATAGGGAGCGTGACCGGCGACCCCCGGGCCAACGCGAACCTGGACATGGTGACTTTCGATTACTCCGTGTCAGACCACAGCGGGGCTTATGACAGCGTGGAGGGGCTGGAGAACAAGAGCCAGGCCATAGTCGAAGACATGGCATCCTACGGCGCTGCATCGCTTTCGCTGCAGACCAAGGGCAAACCCACCATGGTCGTGGGGTTCTCGGTCGATGACAACGACCCTGTCTGGAAAGACAAAGATAGTTATATGAAGCTGTTCCAAGGGATCGTGCTGAGCCAGAAAAAGCTTGTGAAGGCAGGGGTCACTGGCATAATATACGCACCGGTGTCCACTACGACCACCGATGCGGACGGATCCGGGCTGGTGGACAGGAAACTGTCCGTGCAGGGCATGAAGACGCCGAAATTCTGCGCATATGAGAGCGCCCTGCAGATGATGTCCATGTCGCCGCCCATCGCGATGTTCACCAAAGTGCCGGCCTGGACGACTCCGGTGGAATGCGTGGAATGCTCTGCCCTGGACACCGCGCTAGGGGTATGCGGAGAAGGTGCCGACCCGAGCCCGATGCTTTGCGATGACGGCACGGAATGCGTGTTGGCTGCCCCTTACCTTTTAGGAGACGAACCGACCAACCTGAAATGCCCGGACAAGACAGTGACCCAGGACTGCCCGGTATGCAGCGGGATTGGCGGGGAATACATATGCACTCTCACCTATCCGAATGGCACCCTGCAGACCATAAACGGGTCCATGAGCGAGGTGGATTCTGACATATATATGGACGTAGTCGCAGGGATGTCCAGCCCGAACAAATGCTGCCTTGTGGCAGGAGAAGGGGAGTTTAGCGGCAAATACACGTATATGAAGGATGTACACCAGACTCCAATCGCCCAGCCGATCGCATTCTCCAAGGCAGGCGACCCCAACATGGACTGCGGCATGAGCACTGATACAGACGCCCTGAGCGGCATATCCGAGTTCTGTGGCCTGCCGGCGATCCCCTTGAGGAGCTACGACATAAACTGCTCGGTGGACTGATAATTATGGGTATAGGGGACATATTCAAGGGGCTTTTGGGCGGCGCTAAGATGCCTGAGAAGGGCGAGAAGCAGAAATGCCCGAACTGCGGCAAGGATATCAACCTCAGCATGGAACGCTGCCCGAACTGCGGCGTGCGCATAAAGAGCATGTTCCGCAGGAAGTGCCCGAGATGCGAGACGCTGGTGGAGCTGGACGCGAAGAAGTGCCCGAAGTGCTTCTACGACTTCCAGGCCGAGAGCGAAAGGACTAATAAGACGTTTTACGTATGCCCCATATGCGGGTTCAAGATGGAAGCCATGCTCACCCAATGCCCTGCATGCGGCGCACGATTTATGTAGAGTGAATCCTTATGAGTGAACAATCCTTCAAACAGGCAGAGAAAAAAGAAGAGGCAGACGTACCCAAGAAGAAGTTCGTGGACCTCCTGGACAGCGAGGAGGTCGAGATCAAGAGGCTCGACCTGGAGGACGTGGAGGACTGCGTGAAGGTCATGCGGAAGTGCGCCTTCGACGTAACAGAGGTAGAGGTAGGCAACATCGTGGACTATGGCAAGAGCTTCGCTGCCACCGTGAACAGGATGGTGGTGGGCGTCGGCCTCTCATGGCCTGCACATCTGGACTTTGATGGGAAAAAGATAACCAGCGGAGAGCCGAACGCGCTCTATCTGGAGGATCCGGCCGTGCTCCTTGCCTATGAAGGCAGGGGGATAAGGAGGATACTGCTCAAGGAAAGGGAGAAGGAAGCCCTGTCTTCAGGCTTCAAATACGCCATAGGGTATTTGTATGAGGACATACCCAAAGGCGATAATGTCGCCCATTACATAACCGAGGCCGGGAGCGCGCTTGAGAAGCTCTATCTCTCTGAGGATTACGATTTCTTCAGGACAGAGAAAGGGATAATGGCTTTCAAGAAGCTCACCGAGTCAAGAGGCGAGTTTCAATGAGACTTCGGTGAATCCGAAGGACTTCATCTTCTTCTCTATGCTGCTGAGACCCTCGGCGAGGGTGAGCAGGGAATGCTTGGTGGCGAATATGAGCAACGTCTTGCCATGGGCACGGACGCGGACATCGTAGCCGAGGGCGCTGAGGTATTCCGCCGCAGCATGGGAATCGGCACGGCCTGTCTTGGTTTTTGATGCACTTTTCGCCGTTGCCGCGAGCTTCTGATCTTTAGTCCTGTTTTTTGACGCGCGCCTTATTTTTTTTGCGAGCGATGATGGGGGTTTGTCCCAGTTCGGGAGGCCCAGCTCCCTTGCCAGCAGCCGTATCTCAGCTTTTGTGAGGTTGCTCTCCAGCAACGGGCTCCTGACTCCTGCGCGCTTTGCCGCCATGAAGCTCGCACCACGCTCTGCGGCATCATCCCTGTGCGAGCCGTCCAGCACGTTCTTCACCTTCATGCGCATGGCAAGGCATTTGAGCGAACTGTAGACGTTGTTCCTCCGGCTTCTCGGCGCCTGGCTCGCGGCCTGCGCTATCGCAGGATCCATGACCATATGTTTCACTCCGATTATCTTGGCGACGCGCTTGGCCATGGACAGCTCCGCGCTCGGATAATTATCTGAAAGGGCCGTCACTGCCACTGCTTTCTCGCCCAGCTCCTCCCTGCAGATGCGCATGAGGAATGAGCTGTCCACACCTCCTGAGAATGCAACGACAGCACTGTCGAGTTTGCGTATCTTCTTGCGCAAATCGTCCAGCTTGCGCTCCAGCCCCTGTCCAATCGCCATGATTACTATTGTCAATGATTACTTTTATTAATATAGTCCGGAAAAGCGGTTTATGAGATACCTTCTGCTACTTGTCGCCTTATCGTGCATCGTTTCAGCCCAATGCTCGGGCAGTATATCGCAATATGTGCCTGCCATCGTGGATGACAACTCCGGGAGCCTGGTCAATGTCAGCGTGGGGCTGGCGCCTGGCGACGGCCAGACATATGTTGCCGTGTGGCCGAGGACAGGGCTTATGGCGCAGGAGTCCATGCAGCTTGCCGTGGCATATGCTTACGAGATGACAGGGAAGGAGCCGTCCTGCGATGTGCTGATAGATTTCGGGGCCATGCCAACCACCGGCTATATAGAAGGACCGAGCGCAGGGGCCGCGCTGACGGTAATGACCTATGCCCTGCTGGAGAACAGAACCATGAGGCACGATACGGTCATCACCGGATCCGTGGATAGCGCGGGCGCTGTCGGGCCTGTGGGCGGGCTCTACGAGAAGGCCAGCGGAGCAGCCAGGATGGGCGCTTCGTATTTCATAACCCCGGTGGAGAATGTCTACGAGGTATTCCTGCTGCAGGAGATAGAAGAGAGGTATGGCATGACGGTGCTCCAGGCCCGCACAGTGGAAGAGGTCGCCGGATTCATGCTGGACAATAAGAGCATAGCGCAGGAACCGCTCACCGCCATCAAAAGGGAGATGCCGGATGCGCCTGCCTATGATTCGTCTTCCCTCAGCGCATTCACTCCAGTGGCAAGTGCCATGGTGACGCTGGAGCAGGGAGTGATTGGAAGGATAAGCGGCGAAGACAACGAGAGCGAGGCCGTGAGGGGATTCTACGGCAATGAGGTGCAGAGGCAGCAGAAGCTGCTGGAGCTGGGCTATCTTTTCAGCGCGGCCAACGAGGCTTTCCTTGACTATATAGAAGTATCCACCATAGATGTCATACTCGAGGGGGATGTGGACCTGCCTAGGAAGAAAGGCGAGGCAGGCATATGCCTCAGCGGCATAAAGAGGCCGGCGCTCACGGACAGTAATTTCGAATGGGTAATCGGAGCTGACCTCAGAGAGGCATGGGCTGAGGACAAACTCAACAAGACCGAGATAAACGATAAGATGCTGGCGGATGAGAGCTATGTGGCTTATCACGAGCTCATGTATGCCGATGCCTGGTGCCATGTGGCCAAGGGCCTTGTCGAAGCCGCGCCTTCAGGAGGCACGGCTATCGATGAGAGCGCATGGAAAGGGATCGCTGAGGAAAAGATAGAAGAAGCAGGTGGGCTCGGCATAAGCGACAGCGAACTGGCTTCAAGGCTGAATATAGCTCAGGATTCCTATGGGAAAGGCAGGTATGGCGCTGCCATCTATGATGCTGTGTATGTCATAGAGAACCAAGCAAGCGATGAAGCCGAGAATGATGGTGGAGCGATAGAAGAGAACGCAAGCGTCCTGGTGATGGAAAACAGGAGCTCGTTATGGGGACGGATATACCAGTCCCATGCCGCTTATCTCTATGCAGAGAACGAGACCGCAGGCGCCTACAGGGCAGCACGGTTCGCAAAGGGGCTGGATGAGGCGGCAGCAGAGATGGCCCAGGCCATGGAACCTGCCCAGGAGATAACGGAAAACGGGGCTGGGGGGCAGGAAGAGCCGCAGGAATCGCAAAACGGCACGGTTTTCATCCTCGGAGCCATCGCGCTCATATCAATGCTTTTATTTATTGTTGCTGTAATTGTTCTCACAAGGCGATCACATGGAAGTAACGGCCAGAGACCTGGCAAGGCTGATGGAGCTAAACAAAAAAAAGGCAGAGTTTGAGTTCAAGAAAGCCGTGTTCGGGTCAGAGTCTGAGAAAGAGCTTGCGGCTGTCGTCGCAGGGGCTGCGGAACTGGCCGGAAAGACCAGGGCAGCCGGCATAGAGATTGTCTATCCTAATCAGGCAAAGCTGGACGAGCTGGCCAAGGTGCTTGAAGGATTCTCTCCTGCTGAGATAAAGGAGAGCATAAAGGCGAGGTCAGGGAGACCGTATGAGGTCCTTCAGGAAAGAGGGACTATGGTCAAGAGCAACCAGGAAAACCGGTTCGAGATAGCGAAGGTATGGCTTCTGGCTGTCAGGATGAAGCCAGAGGAAAGGAAGCTGCTGCTGGGCATCATGGCATCAGGGGACATCACATCCGCGATGCAGATGGAATCCATTGATGAAGCCGCTGTGAAAAAATTGGCCAGGTTCATGCAGCGCTGCGGCATAGAATGCACCGCATCAGGCAAATCGCTGACCCCTGCGAATGAGGCTCCGGAGAAGGAAGTGAGGATGGAGATATCCAACCGCAATGTCTGGGTGAGCGAGACCGTCGTGCCCCAGCTCAAGGACAACCTCATGAAGATACAGTCACTCAATTCAAGGATACAGCTCAAGAACGCAGAGAGGCAGATAAAGAGCTTCAACGAAGAGGAAGAGCAGGATTTCGCCTCATTGCAGCGGCAGTATCTCGACCTGCTGAAGGAGCAGGATAAGCTCCTGCGCGAATCAAAGGATGAGGAGAATATCGCTGTGACGCTGCAGTAGCCAGAGG